>JAUNXM010000193.1 GCA_030539815.1 Methanobacterium sp. | reverse complement strand
TTTAGGTACCAATGATCTTATTCATCAATTAATAAACAATTCGCTAAAATCATCAAATCACAGATATGACCAAATGGTTTTATGTGTTTCACTTTGATCGAGTGTTGTTTCCAAATTCCATCACCACCACCAGAAAATATTATCTTCATCGCCCAATATCCACATGTGTTACAGCGATATATCAATCTCATTTCTATATATATAAGTGCTCACTTTCAAAGAAAAAACGCAATATTTATATAATAAATATTGTTAATACTTCAGAATTATGTTTATATGAATTAGTTTGTTATCAGTGTTCTAAAATGTTTATTATTAAACAAAATGTGTGATATTCATCTATAATTACCAAGAAGATTTTAGAGAATTACTACTGATAATCAACCGATGGTTTTAATTTTTTCAATTGATTCAAAGCAATTTCAAAGGCATTATCAGTAATCTTGGCATCATCCAGAAATGACTTTAATTCAAAGGAAATATTTTTCACGGTGATTCTATCCCCTTTGTTACGTAGATTGGCATAGGCCATGAGAATCACAGAATCTTGCAATGCCAGATCATAAATCGTTACTGATTTACCCTTATCTAATTCAGTCTTAACCACTGCATCAGTCACCAGTAAATTAACGGTCCTTGCATTGGAATTTGCTGGAGGTACTGCTCTGACAGTTACTGATGATAATGATTCATTCACTGTTTTCCGGAACTTGCTGAAATTTACTGAATAATTTTCCTGCCAATTCAGGGGGGTTTTATTCACCACATGATGCAAACTATCCATGAAAGTGTAAAACAAGCCACCCTTTTCACCATAAATATTATCGGTTTCAGGGTAGTAAGGGGTGGTGAATTCACAAACCCATTTCACCCTACTTTCATAGTTGGTTATTATCATATAAAACTCGGCAACTTCCCTTTTCCCCATTGACAACTTTTTAAACTCACCCACAACTATTTTACCCATAATTTCATTGCCGGGGCTTAGTTCATTTAAAAATTTGGTATCACAATCTTCCATATCTTCTTGTTCAGTTAAACCAAAATCCAACATACACTGTTACCCCCTTTGAATAATTTTTTTTATTGAAATTTTAAGATAATATTTTTTAAGATGCAATCAACTGTTTTTAACGATATCAGTTCTACTGGATTAAAATGATACTGGTTCAGTCAAGATGCTCATCACCCAAGAGATTCCAGGTTCTTAAAATCCTCTTAATTCCCCTTTCAGTAGTCATAACCCTACCCATCATGGTACCCGCAGTTAAGCTGAAGATTAATCCCATTAAGGGGGGTCCATGCACCCAGTATGAGAGATAATGGGTTCTGGTAAAAACAAAAAACAGGTAACAAATCAGAATTATGGCTCCAATCCCGTCAATCTGTCCAATCACGTTACTAGTCTCATCATCCCAGCTCAAACGATACATACGACTCACCAGTGTGCCAATTCCCAGCCCAATTAGTATTCCTCCCAGTGCCCATGAAATACTAAATGTACCGGCTAAAACTTCGTATAGTATCACCAACAGCATGACCACCATGACCATGGTATAGATTCGCAGACGCTTAATAAGTCGCTGGTCTAAATATTTGGAGAATTGTTTTTTGCTCATAACTCCTCTTTTCCTAATTTTACAAATTCAATTATCCTCTATTGAATTATTTTAGTTATCATTCCTGAATAATGTTTCCGAATCCATAAAAGATATGTTTTTAAAGTGAAGTAATATAGAATTAGCATTATGGATAATAAGCATCGCAATAGAATTTTGATACTAATTTTCATCGGGGTGTTCATGGGATCCCTGGATATTGGAATCGTGGGCCCGGCTTTACCCGCAATCCAGGGAGAATTCAATGTAACTGAACGTCTTGTTTCATGGATTTTTGCCATATACATACTGTTCTATATGATTGGAACACCATTAATGGCTAAATTATCCGATATTTATGGTCGAAGGAGTATATATGTTCTGGACATATTTATCTTCGCCCTGGGATCAGCCATAACCATAACTGCGGTGTCCTTTGAACAGGTTCTTGTGGGTAGGGCCATCCAGGGATTTGGGGCTGGGGGAATTTTCCCGGTGGCCAGTGCCTTCATTGGAGACACCTTCCCCCCGGAAAAAAGGGGAGGTGCACTGGGGATCATCGGATCAGTTTGGGGTTTATCCGGAATTCTAGGCCCTATACTGGGTGCAATACTTCTTAATTACGGATGGAAATGGCTTTTCATTATTAATTTACCCATAGCTGCGGTGGTAATTGTTCTGAGCTTTTATATATTACCCCAGAGCCGGGTTAAAAAAGATGTAAGTTTTGACTGGTGGGGGACTCTGGTTTTTGCATTGTTGGTGGGTGCTCTGGCACTGGGTGTAAACCAGATTGATACCAATAATTTCTTGAACAGTTTATTTTCAGTCTATGTATGGCCTTTCATGGTCCTGGCGTTTTTATTGTTACCAGTCTTAGTGAATGTAGAGCGGAAAGCTGTAGACCCGGTTATCCAGATTGATTTATACCGTAGTTTAGAGGTTAAGTTGGCTACCAGCATTGCCATCGGAACTGGGTTCTGCCAGACTGCCATTGTGTTCATGCCCTCCCTGGCAGTTGTTGCCCTATCTCTAACAACTTCACTGGCCAGTTTAATGGTTATTCCCCTGGTTTTAGCCCTGGGAGTAAGTGCCCCTATTATTGGGAGGTTGTTGGATAAGTTCGGTACCAAAATAGTGATGATGGCTGGCATTTTCATCCTGGGAACTGGACTATTCTGCTTAAGTTTCACTGCCACCAGTTTTTATCTCTTTATAATCTCAGGGGTAGTGGTTGGACTGGGTTTGGGAGCTGTGCTGGGGTCACCTCTCCGTTATATCATGCTGAGTGAGAGTCCCCCTGATAAACGTGCCGCAGGACAGGCACTAATAAACTTCAATGCCAGTGCCGGACAATTGGTGGGCGGTGCACTTATCGGTGCGGTTATTGGTTCAGAAGTAGGTAAACTGTTTGGTTACCAATCAGCTTATATTGTAATCGGATTCCTGGCAATTTTCATGTTCCTCCTAACATTTGGTCTTAAAAATCGTTCTGATCAGCTAAAAACCATGCAAATAAATCAGGAACATTGAAATTAGTGGTAAGGGTTTTTTTGGATATCTGTTCTTAAAGAAAAAAGTTTGTTCATTGGAGAAAGTAGTCTATACGCTGTTGGAAAATTAGTCTTTTCGCTTTTAAAAGAATTTAATTTTTGGTGAAGGGGTAAATGGAACTAAAATAATCTGCTACTGGAAAATCTATTTGAATAGACCACTTCCAAAGAAACAGTCCACACAGTAACCATCTCCACCCATATGGTCAAAGCAGTAACATCTTCCACAAACTATGCAGGTATCTAGTCCAGCTTCACCACAGAAATCACAAGCATCACACATTAAACCATATGCTCCTTTAAAAATTAGGATTTTCACTCTACACGTACCTTATCTCCTAAAATAAGAGGCAGTGATTGGGAGTACTGTTTGTATCTCTTTTTCTGAGATATTATGAATTCATAATCTGCTTTAGTGGTAGTCATCTTTATCTTAGGATCT
>JAUNXM010000192.1 GCA_030539815.1 Methanobacterium sp. | reverse complement strand
AAGGTCCTGATAAAAGAGAAAAAAAATCATTAAAAGATTCTAAGGAATTAATTGATGTTTTACATTATGTTTGCATCCTTTGGAAGGAAGGAAACCAAGAAAAAATGAAATCTGAACTCAAAAAATCAGGTTATGGTGAAGGAGAAGCATTATATAAGGTAGCTCAAGCGATATCAGAAACTCTTCCTAATAATAGTTCAGAAAAAAAAATGATTGAAGGATTCCTTGCAGGTAGAGACAAAATTATGGAAGACATAAGAGAAGATGAACCACAGACAAAGTTAGTCTAAAAATTAACACAGATGATTTAATGGATCAACGATACATTGAAAACTATTTTCCAGTATCTGATGTTAGTGGGACATCCAGAATTAGGGAAATATCATCTTTGCATAAATGGTGGGCTAGAAGTTCCCTTGAAAGTTCAAGTGCCGTAATTTATTCTTCATTAATACCTTCCAGTGATAACAGGGAAATTAAAGAATCAATTATCAAAATAGCTGGACGAAACGAAACTGATATTATTGAGACATCCCGTGCAAATATATTAAAAACATTTGAAAGTCCTCCTAAAGTTTTAGATCCCTATGCAGGCGGAGGCTCTATTCCTTTTGAAGCTTTAAGATTAGGTTGTGAAACATACGCCAATGAATACAACCCAGTAGCGGTCTTAATAGAAAAATGTCTACTTGAATATCCCCAAAAATATGGACCCAAACTATGCAAAGATTTTCTAAAATGGATGAATTGGGTTTACCTCGAAGTTGAAAAGGAAGTTGGAAAATTTTATTTTGATGAAGATTCTGATGAAGAGGGTTCAGTTATCACATCTTACCTCTGGGCCAGAACTATCCCATGCCAAAACCCTGCTTGTGGTGCTGAAATACCATTAATGAGACAACTTTGGCTTTCTCGCAAAAAAAATAAGAAAATATCCTTAGTACCCCAAATCATTAATGGCCAAGTTGTATTTGAAATAAAAGAAGAAGATGAATTCCCTCCAAATTTCAGTCCGACTAAGGGCACAGTCAACAGAGCCGTTGCTGAATGTTTAGTATGTGGATCTATGATTCCAGCTAATGAAACCAGAAAATTGTTCAAAGAAGGAAAATCGAACTCCAGGATGGTTGCTGTTTCATATACTAAAAATTCAAGTCGAAGTAAATATTACAAAATTCCCCAAGAAAGGGATATTAACCTATTCGAAGAAGCCAAAGAACTTTTAAATAGTAAAATTAATGAAATCACAGCTGAAATTGGAATTAATCCCTTACCTGATGAACCAATTCCTCAAGGAATGGGCGTAGTTTCACAGGCATTATCGGTTACAAATTATGGATTTGAAACATGGGCGGATCTGTTTAATCCACGGCAAAAGTTAGTACTGGTAACATTTGTCGAAAAAATCAATCTTGCATTTGCAAAAATGCTTTCTGAAGGTCTTGATAAAGATTATTCCAAAGCTCTGGTAAGTTATTTAGCTTTAAACCTTGGAAGATTGAAACATATGTATTCTGGCTTGGCCCGTTGGAATCCAGTTACAGAAAATGTTCGTGATCTATTTGGTCGTCCTGCAATTTCTTTACGATGGGAATGTGGAGAAATTAATCCATTCCAGGGAGAAATGAAGTTTTCCCATAAAATTGCTGAATCTATAGTTAATGCTTCCAGAATAAGTGATGATATCTGCCATATTTCTCAATCATCAGCAACTTCACTTCCTTTTAATGATGAATTTTTTGATGCTGTATTTGCAGATCCACCTTACTATGATAACATTCCTTATTCCTATCTCTCAGATTTCTTTTATGTTTGGCTAAAAAGAACTGTAGGTTCATTATATCCTGATCTTTTCTTAACACATCTCACACCTAAAAAAGATGAAATAATTGCCCATGTAATGGGTAAAACAAATGAAAACTCATCTAAATCATTTGAAACTAAATTAAAAAAGTCTTTTCAAGAAATTTACCGGGTTTTAAAACCAAATGGTATCTTCACTGTAGGATACACTTACAAAACCACTGAAGGGTGGGAAATGGTTGTCAAATCCCTTCTTGAATCAGGTTTCATTGTTACTGCTTCTTGGCCCCTAGTAACCATTAATAAATATAGGTTAAGAGCACAAAATGCAGCAGCGGCATCTTCATCAATTTATATTGTTGCAAGAAAAAAGGAAAAAATCGACTTAACCTGGTTAAAAGATATTAAAGGGGAAATTAGGGAAAAATTACCTAAAAAATTAGATCAACTTTTAGATGAAGATATTAGGGGTTCAGATTTTTTTATTGCTGGTTTAGGTTTTGGTTTAGGAATTTATAGCAAATATCAACGTATTTTAGATAATCAGGGAAATGAAATAACAATTGAAAAACAATGGAACTATATTAGGAACTTTATAACTGATTATATCCTAAAATCGTTATTAGACTTTGAAACCTTTAATAATCTGTCTCCTTTATCAAAATTTTATCTGTTGTGGAGATGGAATTATACAGAGACTTATGTTTCTTTTGATGATGCGCAAAAACTTGCTCAAAGTGCAGGTATAAATCTCAATAGGGAGTGGAATAAAGGATTCATTGTTAAACAAGGAAATAACATAATTGTTCAGGGTCCTGAAAAAAGGGATATAAAATCACTCAGGGGTTCCATAGAACTAATTGATATCTTACATAATGTTTGTTTATTATGGAAGGAAGGTAAAACTGATGATTTGAACAGGGTTCTTAAAGACTCAGGCTATGATAAAGAGGAAACACTATATATAGTGGCTCAAGCTATATCAGAAACTATACCAAATAATAATTCTGAAAAAAAACTTATTCAAGGATTTTTAACTAGTACTAATCACTGTACTTATTAATGAATAGAGGTTTAAAATGGCTGAGCTTGATGAATTACTAAAACATCAAGAGAAAGTTTCTAAAACAATTGAGGAATTCAAAAAAAGAGATGAATTGCTAAAAGATTACACAAATAAATTCTCAGAAATTACAGGTGATATATCAGATTTAGAATCTGAACTAATCATCTGGAATAAAGAGAAAGAAGATCTCCAAAAAAATCCAGCCAATAAAGAAGAAGTCATAATTTGGGAAGAGCAGATAAAGAAAATTGAAACAAACTTAAAAGTTAAACAATCAGATCTTAAGGCTCTTCAAAAAGAATTAGATGAATTAAACATTGAAAATGAATCTTTAAGAACTGATCTCCAAATTACTGAGGCACAACATATTGAATATCTCGTGAATCAATTCCAGGAATATCAAAACTTTCATGGTGATGACTCAAATATCAATAAGTGCAGAAAGGGTCTTGTTTCTAATTTGAATTTATTAAAAACCTTATGGGAAATCCAAGGTAAAAATTATGATTTAACTGCATTTGTTAAATTTTTTAAGTCAAAGGATATAGAAGTTGATTTAAATATCCTGAATGATTTATTTAAAGAATTAAAATGTTATAGTATTCCTTCAATAGTTTCTGATTTTTTAGATGGGTATCTAAATGAATCAAAACTCAACAATTTAATTGAATCTACCTGCAAAATTGGATCAACAATTTTCCAACTTAAAACTGATACTGAATGTAACTTAACAGTTTTATTAGATGATCCCAGTTCTGAA
>JAUNXM010000191.1 GCA_030539815.1 Methanobacterium sp. | reverse complement strand
TCAAAGGGATGAATATCACACTAAAAGGACAATTTAATTACTTTTTTTCTTTAAGTTTTAACTTGAATTGTTAATATTTCAGTTAATGATAAAATAATTGCTTTTTTTTGAATTTTTAAAAGTTAGGCAGCCCTATCACGAATTAGATAACCCTAACATTCTATTTTCAGCAATTAGGGAATCCTAACACCCCAATAAAGGGAAAAAGATATATAAGTCCGTTTTCATATCTTAATCCACTCAGATAATGTTTTCATATTAATTCATGACAAAAAAAAATAATCCACCTAGCATGGAGATAACCACGGTATATATGGAGAGTAAAAATGGTAAATGAAATGGACCTGGAGAATATCAGAGGAATCACCGAGGAAGATGCAACCAAGAAAATTACAGAATATGGTTTCAATGAGCTCCCATCAACTGAACAGAGATCCATTTTAGCCATTGTTTTAGAGGTAATCCGGGAACCCATGTTCCTCCTCCTTATTGCCTGTGGTGCTATTTACCTGGTTTTAGGAGATCTTCAGGAGGCGTTGATGCTCCTGGGATTTGTATTCGTGATCATGGGGATCACCTTTTACCAGGAACGTAAAACTGAACGCACCCTGGAGGCTCTCCGTGATCTTTCCAGTCCCCGGGCACTGGTCATCCGTGATGGGCGTGAGAAGAGGATTCCTGGACGGGAAGTGGTTACCGGGGACATAATCATGCTCAAGGAAGGTGACCGGGTCCCGGCCGATGGGGTAATCCTGGACTGCAGCAACCTACTCATCAATGAATCCCTCCTCACCGGAGAATCAGTACCGGTGCGTAAGGTGCAGTGTGGGGGTTTAATGGACATGCACCCCCCTGGTGGTGATGGGCTTCCCTCCATTTACTCCGGAACCCTGGTGGTGCAGGGTCAGGGAGTGGCCCAGGTCATCTCCACCGGCCTGGACACGGAGATAGGTCGTATTGGTAAGCGCCTCCAGACCCTGGAAACAGAAGACACCAGCCTCCAGAAGGAAACCCGTGCCCTGGTAAGGAACATGGCCCTCCTGGGTGTGGCCTTATGTGCCGCGGTGGTGGTGATCTACGGAATCACCAGACTGGACTGGCTTAATGGCTTCCTGGCCGGTATAACCCTGGCCATGGCCATCCTACCTGAAGAATTCCCAGTGGTTTTAACCATCTTCCTGGCCCTGGGGGCCTGGAGAATAAGTCAGAAAAACGTCCTCACCCGGCGTTCCCATGCCATCCAGGCCCTGGGATCCACCACCGTCCTCTGTGTGGATAAAACTGGTACTTTAACTTTAAACCAGATGTCAGTGGGTAAGATCATGAATGGCACTGACTTTTTTGATGTGACCCTTGACACTAATCATCTTCCCGAGTCCTTCCACGAACTGGTGGAGTTCAGTATACTGGCCAGCCAACGAGATCCCTTCGATCCCATGGAGAAATCCCTTAAAAAGTTTGGAAACAACACTCTCCAAGAAACAGAACACATCCATGAGGACTGGAAACTCATTAAAGAATACCCCTTATCCCAGGAACTCCTAGCCATGTCCCATGTATGGCAATCTCCAGATGGTGCAGATTACATAATCGCAGCTAAAGGGGCACCAGAAGCAGTGGCTGATCTCTGCCACATGGAACCCCATGAACTGGAACAGTTATCTCGTAACATTTCCCAGATGGCTGGTGAGGGTTTGCGGATAATCGGAGTGGCCCGTGGATCATTTACCCAGAAGGATCTCCCTGGAAAACAGCATGACTTTAACTTCCAGTTCATGGGACTGGTGGGATTCCAGGACCCGATCCGTGCAGAAGTCCCTCAAGCAGTTCAGGAGTGTTACCAGGCTGGTATACGGGTGGTGATGATCACCGGAGACTACCCTGGCACTGCCCGGAATATAGCCCAAAAGATAGGACTCAATCAGCCAGAAATGGTCATCACTGGTAATGAACTGGATGCTATGGATGATGAGACGTTGAAAGACCGGGTGAAGGATGTTAACATCTTTGCCCGTATGGTGCCCGAGATGAAGCTGCGCCTGGTGCAGGCATTTAAATCAAATGGTGAGACTGTGGCCATGACTGGGGATGGTGTCAACGATGCCCCAGCCCTTAAATCCGCCCAGATTGGTATAAGTATGGGTGGGCGTGGTACTGATGTGGCCAGGGAAGCATCAGATCTGGTTCTCCTGGAAGATGATTTTTCATCCATTGTGGCCACAGTGAAGATGGGCCGCCGCATCTATGACAATCTGAAAAAAGCCACGGCCTACATCTTCGCAGTGCATGTTCCCATAATTGGAATGTCCTTCTTACCAGTAGTCTTCCAGTGGCCCCTGGTCCTATTCCCGGTGCAGATCGTGTTTCTGGAACTCATCATTGACCCGGCCTGTTCCGTGGTCTTTGAAGCAGAACCTCCAGAGAAGGATGTGATGAAACATCCTCCCAGGAGTTCCAGTGAAGGATTATTCAACCGGAAGAACATTGGAATGAGTGTTTTGCAGGGAATAGTTGTGCTTATATTTGTCCTGGCCATTTACCTGGTGGGTCTTAACTGGCAGGGAGAAGCCAGTGCCCGGACACTGAGCTACATTACCCTGATCTTCGCCAACCTGGCCCTCATACTAACCAACCGTTCCTGGTCCCGCACCATATACCAGACACTACGCTCACCTAACCAGGCACTCTGGTGGGTTTTAGGCGGTGCGGTCCTATTTTTAGCAGCGATTTTATACTTCCCCCCACTGCAGCAACTGTTCAAGTTCTGCCCACTTAACCTGTGGGAGATACTCCTGTGCCTGGCAGCGGGTATGCTGAGTGTGTTATGGTTTGAAGTATTTAAATGGTTTAAAAATAGGGAATAACTAGTTCACGAACTGGTTAAAAAATGGAATAAATGGTAAAGAATGGGTTAAAACCATGAAAAAGAATTTATTTAACTCATTCATCCTTTTGTTACCATACTCCCCTTCCACTATTTTTATTTCCACCGAAAAACATAATTAAGCACAAGTGGGGTTACAAATGAAACCGGCAATTTCCAACATTGAATCAGAGCTTCTGGATAAATGTTCAGGCCTAGGAATATCTATGGTGGGTTTTTCACCGGTGGAACGGTGGGAAAATCCCCCAGAAGAACTCCCTCAACATTTTTCAAACTGGATACCCAGAGAGTTCTGGCCACAATCCATTTATCCCGAGGCACAGACAGTGGTGGTGATTGGTTTACCAGTGCAGCTACCCATAGTGGAAACTGCCCCTTCCATCTATTACCATGAACTCTACGAGACTGTAAACATCCTCCTGGATGAGAAAGCCTATGAAATAGCTAACTTCCTTACCTTGAAGGGTTATCCTTCCATTCCCCTGCCAAGGGATGGTTACGGTGATATTGAAGTGCTCCTGGAAAAACCCTTAACATTTTTTTCCCATAAACATGCCGCCTATCTGGCAGGTTTAGGATCCTTTGGTTTGAATAACATCCTTCTAACACCAGAATGGGGGCCAAGGGTGCGTTTTACCAGTATATTCACCACCCTTAGACTGGAGGGAACCCCCATTCCTGGTGATGACCTGTGCACCCGTTGTTTATCCTGCGCTGAGAACTGTCCAGTGAGGGCTATTGAATCAGCATATTCTGATAAGGGAACATCTGAAGGTGAAACAGGATCCGCAACGGATTTCC
>JAUNXM010000190.1 GCA_030539815.1 Methanobacterium sp. | reverse complement strand
AACACTGGCATCGGCAATGAAAAGCCCTTGTATACTGCTTTCCAATGAACAGTCAACTACTTTTCCCATTGCAGCAGTGCCGCCTGGATGTGCCCCTCTTATGGCTGTAGAAACAATTGATTCAGGATCTACACCTATCTCGGTGAGTATTTCCACAGATTTATCATAACCTTCGGTTAACAGTTTCAGATCTAAACTGGTGAGTGGTTTGCTAATGGAACCATCATCATTCAGGGAACCATTGGCCGCATCGGCAATTTTAACCATTAAACCCACCACATCTTCATTACGAGCATTGAAACCCTTTTCTGCCATCAAGGGTATCAGTAGGCTGGAGAAGTGTGGTGATATGAAATAGGCCCCAAATTCGGATTTAATACCCATTGGTAACTCCTGATTTAAACCAGCATCTTTTAAAAACCCTCCTACCGTTATGAACAAATCAGTAAAAAGACCTTCGCCAACGCCATTTAATATTCCACTATTTTTTAAAATTGGGGGAGTATGTAGTGCTCCTGCCGCTAGCACAATCCGGGGGGCATGGTAGATTTTGGTGTTTCCCTGCCCATCTACACCTTCCACTCCACTGCACTTACCGGCACTGTGAAGGATTTTTTGAACTTCAAAGTCAGTTACCAGTGTTGCACCTGCTTTTAAAGCATCATGGACAAAGACAGCCCCATCCCATTTCGCGCCATGGTTACATCCAGCGATACAGAGTCCACAGCTGTTGCAAAAGGGATATTCAATAAATTTGGGCATGGGCTCTACAAAGTAGCCTAGTTTCTCGGTGGCATCCCATATTTTACGGGTTATCGGACCAGTCAGTTCCTGGGGGAGGGGGCTAACATTTAGATCCCTACTGGATTCCATAAGTTCTTCGAAAAGTTCCAAGTCGTGGATCTTGAATTGGGCTGTGGGTGAGTTTGAGTAACAGGATGTACAGGCGTAACAGGCATTGGCCAGTGCCGCAGTGGTGGTTCCACCAACACCTTCAATGTACATTAATTCTCCATCATACTTTAAAAACGGGTATTCTTCAGAAGGGTAACCTTCAACCCCTCTGCATTTATCTAGGTTCAAACTTAGTTTAAGAGTCTTAATTTCTCCAGTTACAGAACCAGATTCAATGAAATCACCTTTTTCTAACATTAGAACATTAAATCCATTTATGGAAAGTTCACGGGCTGCGGTTGATCCACCAGCCCCGGTTCCCACTACAATAACATCGTAAATCATGAATATTCACCTAATTAAGTATCATCTTAGTGTTTGGGAAATATTAAGCCTTAAATCCCAATATTTTTATTTGAATAAGTATAGTTCAAGAAATATCTTGCTGTATGATAAATCTTAATCTGGATAAATCTTAATCTGTATCTAAAATTAAATCATTATGCCTAACTTTTACGATCTTCAATAATAATGTCCAGATCATTCAAGTTACTTCTAATCTCATCGGAAAGTTCATAATCCTTTTTCTGGCGCAGTTTTTCCCGGATGCTAATGAGTAGATCAACCAGTTCAGCAGTGGCATCCTCATTGGATTTCTTTGAAATGAATTCAAAACCCAAAATTTCTCCTATTTCATTTAAAAATTTTTGAATATTAATCAATGTATTTTTGGAGATTCTTATTTCGTTTATATCTCTATTTATATCTCTTATAAAATCAAAAAGGGATGAAAGTGCCATTGGTGTGTTGAAATCATTGTTCATTGCATTCATGAAATTTTCCCGACTTTGAAGGAGTAATTTCTCATGTTTGTGGTCTTTGGGCCCTGTTTCAGGATTATTATTTTCTAGAATACCACTTTCCATAAGTTCGTCAATGTTTTCTTTGAATTTGTATATTCTTTTAAGCCCGTTATTAGATTGTTCCAGTATTTCCTGGCTGAAATCTATGGGGCTGCGGTAGTGGGTTGATAACACAAAGAATCGGAACACGTCCGGTGAGTATTCTTCCAGTAGATCCCTGATGGTGATGAAGTTTCCCAGGGATTTGGACATCTTTTCACCGGAAACATTCAAAAAACCAGTGTGCATCCAGTAATTAACCATGGGTTTCTTTCCTGAGGCTGATTCCATCTGGGCAATTTCCGCTTCGTGGTGGGGGAAAATGAGATCCAGGCCTCCTCCATGTATATCGTACTGGGGTCCGAAGTATTCCTCGGTTATGGCGGTATCTTCAATATGCCATCCTGGTCTTCCGGTACCCCATGGTGAATCCCAGTATGGAGGTTCATCCTTCTTTTTCCACAGGGCAAAATCTCCGGGATTTCGTTTTCGGGTATCTGGGTTGATGCGGTGGACATTCAAGTCTTCAATTTTACGGTTGGATAGCTTGCCAAAATCTTCAAACTGAGATTCGTCAAAATAAATTCCACTATCTGTTTCGTAGGCGAATCCTTTATACATGAGTGTTTTTATCTGGTTTATGATTTCACTTAAATGTTCAGTGGCCCGGGCGTAGAGGTTAACATTTTCCACACCCAGAGATTTCATGTCTTCTATGTATTTTTTCTCAAATTCACGAGCTAAATTTAGAGGGTTTTCACCAGTTTCCTTGGCCCGTTTAATGATCTTGTCATCGATATCAGTGATGTTTTGCAAGTAAAAAACACTGTAACCCTGGTATTTCAAGTAACGGGCTATAACATCAAAGGAGATGTAGGTCCTGGCGTGGCCTATATGTGAGTTATCATAGACTGTTGGCCCGCAAACAAAGAGTTTTACCCGGTTTCCTTCACGTGGCTTAAAAATCTCTTTTTTTCGGGATAAAGTGTTATATACTTCAATCATAGGATCACAATAGAACTTTTATCAACTTTTTTTCAATATCAAGTTTATTAAGTTGTTAATTGGTTTAATAAAGGTTTCAGGTAGCTGTGTATAAATTAAGGCCGAGATTGGGATTTGAACCCAAGTATCGTGGTCTGCAGCCACGCACCTAGCCACTCGGTCATCTCGGCAAAAAAACGATCTTGATATTTTACTAGTTGCAATACAAAGATTAACAATTGTTATATATAAACATTGTTATGAATTTTTTTTGATTTTTTTAAAAATTTGTTATTATATTAATATAACAGAAATTGTTCATTTCTTTTATTTTAATGATTGGGAACATATTAATAAAAAAAATTGATAAATTTTAAATAAATTTATTCGACTTTTTTCCCGGCTTCAGGCCCTGGCTGCACTGAATATATTTCAGTTACCTTTACTACAATGGCTGCTTTGGGATTAAGCTTGGTCATGACATTCTGTGCCCACTCCACCACTTCATCAAATATTTTACCAGATTCAAATATCTCTGCAGTACCCTTGAACTGGTAGGGATTTTTCTGGGCATCCTTAGTAACAATGGCAACGTTAGGGTTTTCTTCAATATTTTCCCGGGTCTTGTTCATGTAATTGTCAGCAATCAATATGCTTCCGTTATCAATGGGTCTGGCAAAACCAATGGGAACCACATTGGGAATACCTTCACCGCTGGCAGTTGCCAGAAATACTAAATCCTTTTCTATAGCATCCATCATTTCTTCAGTCATGGTCATTGTATCACCAAATTTATATAACTATTGTTATATTATATAAGTTATAATGTATAGTTTGATTTTCCCAGTTCATTAATATTATCCTCAAAATAGGGGATTTAATATGAAAATAGGGGTGCTTGTTGGAAAAATAAGTATAAAT
>JAUNXM010000189.1 GCA_030539815.1 Methanobacterium sp. | reverse complement strand
ATACAACATCTACAGAACAACACAAATCAACTAAAAAAAGGGTTTCTACAAAGCCTAAAAAATTATATTATTCTTTAAAATTAAATAATTTTTTAGTGTTATTAACAAAATTATCCATTCCAAATTCTTTTGTCCCCATAATAGCTGCATAACTTTTTTCTTTAAATAAATATTCATCATTTATAAGCTTTAAAGTGATTTCCTTCAACTCTCTTGAACCATTCCATACAAAACCATCCACACCGTCACGAACAATTTCCGGTTGTCCGCCCTTATTTATAACAACTGGAACACATCCCGCAGACATAGCCTCACCGGTGGTTATCCCAAAATGTTCCATAATTTCCGGGTTTTTATTTTCATCTTCATTAAACCCTGTAGCATGCCAGAATATTTTTGATCTGCTGTATAAGTCTACCAAGTTCTCAAGAGATGTGTTAACATGAAAATGTATGGGGTAACCTTTAGACTCTTCTTGGCAAAGTCTTAAATATTCCTTATTTCCAGGTATATCACCAACACCCCCCGCTAAATGATATTCCCAATTTTTTAATGATTTATTATTATCATATAATTCTTTAAAGATTTTTATCATGTCCAACTGCTTTTTACTATGTGCTCCTTTGAAAAATCTACCCACACTTACTATTTTATTCTCTTTTGGACCAGGATGAAACTTTTCTATATCAACTGGTGGATTTAATATCTCTATTTTATTATCGAAATATTTTTCAACCCATTTTTTAACAAACGTGGAGTACACCACTATTGTATCATAAGTCTTAAGGTTTTGGTCAAAGAAAGTTCTTGCCATCACCCTTTCAAAAATACTTCTTTTAATATTTGTGGGGGGAACTTGACATATATAAAAATTCTTAGATGAATTAGCGGGAATAACCGTGTTTATATCTTGATTTATAAAAATATCATATTGTTTGGTTATTTTTTTTAGCAGGAATGCTTTAACGTGTTTATGTAAATGAAGGACTTTGACAAAATAATTTAATTCGAATTTCCGAATATTTACTCCCTGTAAATCAACATTTAACCGGCTTTCCAGTTTTTCTACATTAGGTTTTTCGAAAATAATGAATTCAACATCATTTTTTTCAGCCAGGATCTCTGCAATTTTGCAGATATACTTTTCTCCACCACCATAAGCACTTAAATCAGGGGCATAAATTCCAATTTTCACATTATCACGATTTATATAATTAACTTCATTAAGAGCACAGATAACAGCTAACTCTTTAATAATATTCTAATCATCTTTTTGTTTATTAAATTCAAATGGTAAAATTTCCTTCATAAGATTTATATCTTCATTATTAATTATTTTGATAACATAAATAACAATTAGGTATATGAATAACCCAATAATTCCTGCTAATATCCAATTTAGTTGTGTTTTTATAATATAAACAAAAATTCCCAAGATTATGCCGCTTAAAATTGGTTTGAGAATATAATAATTCAAGGAAACTTTAAAGTAGTATCTTGAAATGTAATAAAATAGTAATGAGAAACCCAATCCTTCAGTTAGAACTGTGGCAACAGAAGCACCAACAAAACTAAAGTTAGGAATAAGTATTAAAGTCAAAACCACATTAAATAATGCATTCGAACCCACTACAACAGTGACTAATCTCTGTTTATTCATAGCATTCATCATGTTGGTAAATAAGGCATTAAGGAATATTATTGGAATTGCCCAAATCAATGTTTGTAAAGCAATAATTGAAAGCACAAACTTTTCTCCATAAATAAGTAGTATTATCTCGTCTGCAAATACAAAACCATAAATTAGGATAAAGATTGCTACAACAAACAAATATTTAAACGATTTTTGATATTCAAGTTTTAATAATTCCTTTGCTGATTCAAAGTGCCTAGACATTACAGGGAACAAAGCGGTGATAAAAAGATTAGGTATGAATAAAAAGACATAAATTAACCTGTAAGCTGCATTATAAATACCAACTGCCTCATTCCCCACCATCATAGAAAGCAGGAATGAATCTAACCAAAAATAGATTGTTACAAATATTCCGGTTACTGCAAAAGGCAGGGCTTCTTTAAATGCAGATTTACAAAAATTAATATCTATTTCTAAGTAGGGTAAAGAGATTTTTTTCACATAAATAACGAAAATATATAAAAATCCAAATATGCCCACAATAACATACACTAACGCAAAAGCGACAACAGATAATCCTAAATATATTACTGATAATGTTAAAGCCAACATTATAACATTACTTATAATCGTAGCTAAAGATTGATATTCCATTTTTTCATAAGCTTGTAGAATAGAGTAAAATACGCCAGTAAACGAACCTAATATAGTAGAAATTGCCATAACACAAATTACATTAATAATCTGTTGAGGATAACCTGCTAAATAAGAAACTATTACAATAACTCCAAATGTTATAATTCCTAAAACAATTTTTATTGCAGTGGTATTTGCAAAATATTTATCCGCTAATGATTTATCTCTGGCAACTTCTCTTACAGTAAGACTTGATAAACCAAGATCGGTCAATACACCAAAAATGCCAGTGATAGAAAGTGCTATAGATATGATTCCCCAACCTTCAACCCCTAAATATCTTGCACTATATACAGTTGTAAGAAAAGTGAACACATAGGCTATAATATTAGATAATATTAATACTGTAGTGTTTTTTGCTACACGACGTGCTACGCTCATATTGATAATACCTCATTCAATACAATGTGATGTAAGTTGAAATTATTTAGCATTTAGCTAATCTTAGATTACTTAATAGATGAATTCAACTTATCATTCTTAGTATGGATGATTAGATTATGTCTTATAAAGGTTTTCAATTAAGATATTGTAAAGTTAAGGGATTGAAAATTTATGAAAAATATACAAAATCACTACGAATGTTATCACCATAATCTAAATTAATCTTAATTTGATTGTAGACTACTACTTTCATAGTATGAACTCTTAACTCCAGTATTTACTTATCAAAGGCTGTTTTTTAGAGGAATAAATATTTTAGACAGCTAATAAAAACAGGGATGGAAATGGAAATTTTAATATTTGATGAGTTATTCCATCTTAATCTGTTCTGAGAGTAAAAAATGGCCCAATTTTATGTTTATTTTCAAATTTATCCATCAATAAAATATATATAATAACAAATTTGTAATTTATATATACTTCTAAATGACTGTTTGAAATCCTTAAAAGTATTTAATTTAACACCAAATAATAGAGATTTAACTTTTAATACTTATTAATGGGATTTTGATTCGGAGGCGATAAAATTAAAAAAATATTTTATGTAGTGTTACTACTTGCAATAGCTATTGTAAGTATCAATGGAACTTACGCCACAACCGAAGATGGAAACCTCTCTTACAAAGAAATCACTAATTTAACTATTACTAACACGACTAACACATACACAAGTGTTACTAACACAAGTAATGCAAATAATCCTGATCAATCAAAATTAAGTAATTCTCCTTCTAATGACAATATGGCCGCAGGAGAACCAACAACTACCTTTACAATAGACCAGATTAAACAAGCGGCAACCACAGTCAGAGATTACATCGAAACTTACGACAAACTACCTGACAATGTATTAATCGGCACTACCACTGTTACTATGCCACAATTCCTAGAACTACTAACCACTGCCACCATACAAATCAACAACGGAAACAACAAACCCATACCACTAAGAACATACACCGCACCCACA
>JAUNXM010000188.1 GCA_030539815.1 Methanobacterium sp. | reverse complement strand
AACTCTTAAAACTGTTTAAAATATTTCATACCCCTTGAAACCTTAAAAATAGAAAGAAAAAAGTGAAAGGGAATTATTGATTTCCCTTTATTTATTTTTTGGTGTAGAAATTATCTATAAACGCTTAACTCAACTTTATGTTCAGGTTGTTGGAGTTTAACGTGCGTATAGAACCATTGGAGTCAGTGCAGGTAACTCCAAATCCACCAATATGGAATGGATTGGATACTGTGGCATTAGCTCCAAAATCCGCTTGAACCTCTTTATCCGTGGGTATGTATACCTGGTAGGTGAAGGTTTTAGTTTGACCGGGGTTTATGGAACCTAAATTCCGGGTAAAGTCCTGACCCGATGCTTTAACATCGGCTACTACTGCTGACCCGTGGTTAGTGACACTGCCATTAATAGTTACTGATGTTCCTTTTTTGGCTGTGGAAGGACCAGTTTGTGTTGCTTTAACATCAAAAGCTTTAACTGTGGAGGTATTTGCATTATTAGTAGTGTTAGTAGTGTTAGTCTGGTTATTATTTTGATTTGTGCATCCGGAAACAAAAACTACCACCATTAAATTCCCATTTTACTTTTCATATGACACCCACTTTATTGTTGATTACCGAGAAGACGGTTTTTAAAAATCGCCCCTCCCATTATATTTTCAACTGTAATTACACTGAATAATTATGGTATCACTATAAAAAAAATCTTTCTATGATAGTTCATATTGAATAATATGAAGAATGGGACTTACCCTGATGGTAATGTATAGTTACTCAGGAAGATCAAATAAAAAAAATACCATCCTATTTTTTTAAAAGTGAAAAGAAGTCACCCCCAACTTTCATATCCTGTTTATCAGCCCCCTATTACGATTTATCAGCCTTATATTTTGCCATTCTATATTTTACCCCAATATAGTATGCTTAGGCAATCAGCAGGAACTAATGATGAAGGCTACTTGGCCCAATAGTATGCTTCAACAAATAAAATGATTAAACTGCCTTAAATCTAAAAAATTGAATTACAATTCTAGGAAATCTAAAGCCATGTCTCGAATTTTCTTCATTTCAGGAATTCTGGATTCTTCAATATAATTAAGGGTTTACAACTAATTTGCCTCCTGCTGTTAGTGCCCCTATAACTAATGGGAAACGCTCATCTGTAGATGGCGCAAAATACATTTTTTCAATTTGCATTTCTCCATAAACATTAGGAACATCAGGCTTACCAAGGTTGGTCATGACAGTTCCTGGACTTAGTTTTAAAAATCGGTGGGCTAATTTGATAGCTTCATTTTTCTTTTTACTGGCAAAAGTTGATAGTTTGCCATACCTCGTGAATTCGGGAGGCACTATTTCTGCTAGGATACCGAAACTGGCTATTGCATCAATTAGTGTAGAATCCATTTGTTCTATGGTTAATAATGGTTCGAAAAGATTTGCGGATTTAATTTCATTGGTTGCAGTATCATGGAATCTTTTAACATTCTGCCAAAAACTGTGTTTAACTTTATAATCGAATTTAAGCAGAACTCGGCTAATATAAAGACAAAATACATCAGAAACATTCATACGCTTTCTTAAATCAATAGGTAATGCCACAATTCTCTTTTTACCCTTAAAAGGTCCAGATATATGATAATGTGCAGCTAAAAAAGCAACAGTTAACGCAGAATTCACAGTAACATCATGTTCTCTGCATTTTGTTACCAGATTGGTGGTTTGGTCTTCAGATAGCTCCATTAATTCAATACGGTATTCATTCTTTTGCCAGTAGACTTTATGAATATTTTCAAAGTCTTCCTGATCAAATGTGGTTATATCCTTGCGCCAATTTTTATTCATTCGGTTAATCATGAACTTCTTCACTGATTTAGTGAGAGATTTTTTAAGGGAATCTTTTTTTGGAACATATGGATAAAGGCCTTCTGATGAAAGGGTAGGTGGGATTGGTAATTGTTTTACTTCCCTGTCTGGTAGTGTAGTGTTTAATAGAATATCCCTGATTAGATACACAAGTCCCCGGCCGTCACTTATTGAGTGCTGACAATAAACCATGAAATCCGAAACTTGCTGTGATTTTATTAAAACAAAACGAATTAACGGCCCTTCAAATAGTTTAAATGGGATTCTGTTTTCATACATCAGCTCTTCTTGCCATTGGTTATCAGATTTCCATTCTACAACACGAAAAGGTATCTCTGGAACGTTGTCTGTGTGAAAATATGCTTCATTATCTTGATCATACACTACTCTTGATGCTAAAAGTGGATGTATTTCCTTGGTTTTATTAATGGCATTTCTTAGTTTTTTCTCAGAAACATTCCCCTTTATTCTTGCAACAAGAATTATATTGGATAATGGATTCCACAAGAATTTTCTTTCATCCCCCACCAGTTTGCGTACTCGCCCTAAATTAGATTCTTTATTTCGAGCCATCATATTTCCTCTTTTGACTATTTATACCCTTAATAAACCCATTACAGATGAAACACCAAATTATAATTATGCTGATATTTCATTTATATATTTTACTGACCGGTCAGTAAAATGAATTTTAAAAATTTATTTTTTTTGAGATTCAAACTTATCCACAAAGAAATCAATGTACATGGATTTCATAACGTTGAAAAATCTTTTATTCAATTCTTCCCTTTCTATCTGGTAGAATTGGCAGAATTTATCCCCATATAACATCAACATCAATATAGGAGCTGTTCCAAAGAAAAAAGTGGATACAAATAAATCCATTCTATTCTCAATATCCACACCCATTTCTTCTATTTTGGGAATAGCAGTATCAAATAGAGGATTAATCATACTTAATATAGATTCACCTTCAGGATTATCCTTCAGTAGCTCCATGGCAATAACTTTTAATGCTTTATCATTCTTACTGAAGAAATCCATTCTCTCTTGCAGGCGTTCATAAAGATCTTCTCTGTTAATATTTGTAATCCCTTGGATGTACTCTTCTTTTTCGGGGAAATAACTTTTTATATATCTTTTTATAAGCTCTTCCAAAATATTTTTTTTACTCTTGAAATAATAATAGATAAGGGGCTTGGAAACATTTGCTCTTTTGGCTATTTCATCTACACTTGTTGCATCATAACCCTGAAGAGCAAAAATTTCGGTAGCTGCTTCAAGGATTCTTTCCTCTGTATTTAAGGGATTTCCATTAATATTTTCTATCTCCTTACCCAATCTTTTCCCACCTTATCTTTTATTATTAATTTATAGGGAATTCATGAGGTAATAAAGTTATTTAAATAATACTGCTAGCGCCTTTAACGATTTTTATATTGTTATAAATAGTAATTTATATTCAAATAACAAGAAATAAATTAACTAAAGGTTTACAGAACTATTAAAACTAAATAGCGAAAGCTAAGCAATCTGCAGAAACTAATGATGAAGGCTACTTGGGCAAAGTTTATTCAAAGAACTCCCTAACATCCTTCAATTCCTGACTTATCCTGATACCCTGGGGACAGTGTTCTTCACAAAAACCGCACACATTACACACTGCGCGTGTTCATGTTCAGGCATGAAAGACTGGTAATTGAATTTGTAGAGGTCCTTCATCTCCAGACTACCAAACAGGAAGTATTCATTATATTTGGTAAAGTTTTCCAGGATATTCACATTCATGATTTTCCGAAAAATAGTTATATCAATAAACACAAATTGACTGACATCAGTCAAAAATATAAATTATTTCCATTGTACTGATTAACAGGGGAAATTCAACATGAAGATATTATTACCAGTTAT
>JAUNXM010000187.1 GCA_030539815.1 Methanobacterium sp. | reverse complement strand
TTCAATTTTAGCGTAGATATGATAAGCTGGATCTTCAAAAAACAAAATATAAAAATAAATCCCCTTAGGGATTTTCTCATATCTGGATGCTCCAGAGCCTTTCTTTATTTTGTTAATAGGAGGGTGTTATTTTTATTTATATAAGTATATATTCTACATATCATTTTATATAACAATACATTCATCGTTGGCTACAGGCTTTATAAAGCACTATCGAGTTTAATACTATATTCAAGCCTTATTTTTACTACTAAAACTAAATAAAACTTAGAGAATATTTTCTTCTCTAAGTTTTTATTTAGTATGAATTATTTATTCTAATGCTGTTCCTTTAAACATTTTTTCATCCATATTATCTACTTCTTTATCTTCTATTTCTTGATTCTGATTTTTCCTACTAGTTGCACAAAATTGAATTTTCTCTGCTACAACTTCAGTAACATATCTTTTTGTACCATCAGTAGCATCATAACTTCTAGTTTTCAACTTTCCATTACTTACTCCTATTAAATCACCTTGTCTAGTATTTTTAACAAGTGCTTCTGCTCTCCTTCCCCATAATACAATTTGTATATAATCTGTATCTTTACTCTCAAAATCGTCTACTGCAATTTTAAATGTCGATACAGCAGTTCCACTTCCACTTACATATCTTAATTCTGGATCTTTAACTAATCTTCCAATTAAATTAACACTATTCATAATAATTACCCTCCCCATTTCCTATTTATACCATCATTATAAGGTACTTATTAAAGCACGTCAATGTTTTTTTTAAAATTTATTTTGTTAATGATACTCATAATTTTTAACAAAAAAAGATATAGTAGTATATTTATACTCTATATCTTTTCTATATTTAACTTACGTACTATAATAATAAAATTTTAATATTTAGGAGTTGCTGGAGATAAAATTAATCTATTATTATCACTATCATACTCCATATTTATTTTTCTTTCTTCTTTTGATGAAGATGCAACAATTCCCCAAGCTTCTATTATAGTTGATGGCAATGCTACTATATAACTTATGCTGTTTGATTTATTACCACTTTTTTTTACTGTCACCGTTACTTCCTTCATATAGATTCAGTCCTTTCTAAGATTATAATATATAGTATAGCGTACTTTTTGAAGTACGTCAAACTTATTGATTATTTTACATCTAGCATAAAATAAAAAATAGTTTTAACATCAATTAAAACTATTTTTTCAATCTTAATCAGGCATTTCATTATATACACTATCCATAGCCTTACTTATATCATCATCTTTTTTTTCTTCACTCTTTATTTTTTCAATAATAGGAATATTATCGTTAATATTCCTATTATTGATATTCAAAATTATTCTTCTTTCTACAAACATTCTTTCTATTGCTTCATTTCTATTGCAACCAAATTTTTTCCTATACTCTTCAATTTCATTCCAAGTACTTTCTTCTAAGTGTACTGTTGAAGATCTTTTTGCCATAGTTTCTCACCTCTAAAATTTTCTAGTCCCAACTAAATATAATCCTTTTGCTGTTATTAATTGTGGATCATCTGTAATTATAAACTGTTTATTTAGCTCTAAGTTTTTTACCATTCCTCCAGCAGCATACAGATTAATTTCATCCATATTTACTAATAATGATTCTACATTTTGAAATATGCTTTCTGATAAACTAGAATATCCTTGAACTTTTAAATTATCGTATCTAGGAGAACTATCTATTTCTTCTAATGTTCTCTTAGGATGCGAATTTTGAACATATTCTAATACAGTTTTATTACCTAATTCCAAGCTCTTAGATTTTTTATCATTATACTTTAGATTACAATCATAAAAGCTAATCTCCGTTGTTCTAAAGCCCACATTAACCATTACATTATCTTTACCATTATTTAATTTCCCCTTAGTAACTTGATACAATAATGCTGCATCTGATTCTCTAAAAATTGATATATCATTTATCTTAACTTTTTTTGATTTTCTAGTAATATGATTATATATTTCAACTTCTTTTCCTTTATATTCTTCTATTATGTTTGCTAAATTAGATTTTGTAAATTCTCTATTTGGTACACCCAACATTATATTTATATTATCTTTTATTGCTAACTTATTTATTAATGCAAGTAATAATTTTTTTACTGTAGCTGTAGTCTTACTATCCATAGAATTTCTTACTGGTGAAAAACCTTCTTCTTCTGCAAGAATACCACAAAAAATATTCTCATAACTTTCATCTCCAATTTTCATATCTAAGAAAATTGGATCATCATAATTTTGAAAGTCCATATTTCTTCCTAATCCAACTACAGATTTAAATAAACACGAAATTAAATGACCATCTATCTCTGAAAATCCCTTCACATATCCTCTACCAATATCTGCTCCTATAACTTGTACTTCTTTACTCATACTAACACTCCTTAATATCCGTTATTATTTGGTTAACATCTTAACTACTATGTATTAATAGTATCAATTTTTTATTCATATGTCAACCATATTTGAACGAAATTCTCTTTTTTATTTGTTTTTTTAGTTAACATATTAACTACATATCAACTTTGTATTTATTTTCAGTTAATATATTAACCATATATGAATATTTATCTAATTACTCGATAATCATTAAATATACTTTATAATTAATCATACTAAATACAACTCTTATTTAGTACCAGATAAAATTAAGCTCAAGATTTTATATCTTGAGCTTAATTTTATCTTACATTTTCTTTATTAAGTTTTTCTACTTTACTTTTTTTCATACTATTTTCAGCTTCTTTTATTATTTCATCAATTTCAGGCTTTACTTCCTTTATTTTATCTATCGTTGTAATTTCCACACTTAATAATTGATCTAGTTCCATTTGTCTTAATTCTTTTATCTTTAATTCCTCTGAATATGGAAAAGGTCTTTTTAACTGTTCTTTAGCTTGTACACTATTTCTTTCAATTTCTTCAACTTTAATTTGATACTTATCTCTTTTATTTTCTAGGTTGCCCAAAACATTTTCAAGCTTTCTTACATTTCCAATAGGTGATTCTGAAAGTTCTACTTTATGCTTATATCCACTTTCATTACCTATAACTAAATACTTTTGATACTTATCTTTTTCTAAACTAACCTTGAATCCTTGTAAATATCCTATTTCTCCAAAAATATTTTTTTCTCCTAATGTCATTATTATTGCTCCAGCATCTTCTCTTTTATCTAACTTTCTACCTCTTATTGTCATATAAAATTCATTATTAGTTTTATTTTTATTTCTAGTTACTATATCATTCTCTATTAATGATAATTTTAATTTATTTTCTTTTAATTGTTTTGGAAATATAAAATTAACCTTATCTTCTAGAGAATATTTTTGAGTATCAAAGTTTGATTTTAATAATCTTAACCTTGATATATCATTATCTATATCCATTTTTTCTTTAATTAATGGATTTCCTGTTGCTAGTGCTTTAACTTCAGAAAAATTAAGAACTGTTTCATCAATATCTTCACAATTTCTAGTTGTTATTTTTGATGTCATTATTTGAGAAATAAACTTTTGTTTATTTTCAACCAACTGCCATAAATAACTATCAAATGTATCTTTTGTAACATATCTGTAGATATTTACTTCTTTGTTTAAATTACCCTGTCTTAAAATTCTGCCTTCTCTTTGGGACAAGTCTGCTGGTCTATATGGACAATCTAAATTGTGTAAAGCTACCATTCTATCTTGAATATTAGTTCCAACACCACATTTTTGAGTACTTCCTAGTAATATT
>JAUNXM010000186.1 GCA_030539815.1 Methanobacterium sp. | reverse complement strand
AAAAAGAGATATACGGATTAAATAGAAGATGTATTGAAAAAGTAATAATAGAGCCATGTTAAAAAATGATAGAAAACTTAATATCAAGTTTTCTCAGATTTTTGATCCTGCTTTTCTTCCAGTGAACGGGTGAAACGACATCGTGGAAAACCACTGCATCCCACAAATTCACCATATCTTCCCCTTCTTTTTATGAGATCCTTCCCACAATCTGGGCAAACACCAACCACTTCGTTCTGAAGAGGTTCTTCACCATCACGCCCACATTTAGGATCCATACAAGCCCTCTGTCGGGGTTTTCCGAAGGAGATCATGGGCAGTCCACATTCTTCGCACTTTGTTTTAAGGACAGTGGCACCCCTAGGCATGGAGTAGGTGGATTTACAATCGGGGTAGGATGTGCAACCCACAAAGCTACCACCCTTGGGTGAGTTGATCATGATAAGGTTACCACCACATTTGCACTTACCCACGATCATGCTCTCCCGGTAGGCAGCGTAGAGCTCTTCCCCTATCTTCATCTTGTTAACATCAATATCATCCAGTATGGAGCTTACTTCTTCTTTGGCTTCAGCTATTATCTCATCCTTTTTAACCTCGGCCTTCATTATTCCCCCTAATTTAGTTTCAAATTCCCGGGTTAGTTCCTCACTGGTTATTTTCTCCGAGTATTTCTTGAGGGTGTCAATGAGATGTTCACCCAACTGGTTGACGGATATTTTTTTACCTTCAACATATTTGCGATCGTACAGGATAGATATGATATTAGCCCTGGTTGATTTGGTCCCTAAACCACGTTTTTCCAGTTCTCTTATGAGTGAAGCCTGATTGTACCGTGCTGGAGGTTTGGTCTCCTTTTCTTCAGAGTATGCCCGGGCATTCAGACAGTCCCCCTCTCTGAGTGGGGGGAACTCATCATTTTCCACTTTACGGTAGGGGTAATGTTCTCTCCAACCCATTTTTGCCATTCTTTTCCGGCTGAAACTGAATTCTTGACCCCCAATATCCAGTTCGGTTTTCATGGTTTCTAGAAGCCCATTTTCACCAAACACGCTGATGAACCGGTATACAATAAGTTCATAAAGTTTTTGATAATCCCTTCCCAAACCTTTAGGAATCAGACCAGTGGGATGGATGGCAGGGTGAGCTTCATCAGTTTTCTTACCTTCACGTGGTTTTATTGGTTGTTTGAGCTTTTCAATATGTTTTCTGAAGGCTGCGTTCTTTTTCAATTGTCCCAATATCTTTTTATAACCAATGCTGGGGGGTAATTTTTGGGATGATGTACGGGGATATGAAGTGTATCCTTCCGCATAAAGATTCTGGGCTATGGACTGGGTTTTCTTGGGGCTGAAACCAAAAACCCCGTAAGCCTCTGACTGCAGAGAACCCAGGTCAAATGGAACCGGGGGTAACTGAGGGGTTTCTTTAATACCAATTTTACTTACCAGGGCATCTTTACCCTCACAATCTGCCAGTATTTCCTCTTGAACCTTTTTATCAAAGATTTTACCCTTCTTATGATCAGCGATTATGTCCCCTTGGATTTTTGCCTTTATAAGCCAGTAGGGTTCTGGTATGAAGTTCTGTATTTCTTTTTCCCTTTCAACTAGTATGGCTAGTGTTGGGGTTTGAACTCGACCGGCAGATAACTGTATGTAACGGCTGGTGGCTTTCATCACGGAATCTGTGAGGTTTTTGGATATATTAACTCCAAAGATGAAATCCAGAACATGCCGAGCTTCCCCACTATCCACCTGATTGAAATCCAGATCAATGGGTTCATTGTAGGCCTTTAAAAGATCCTCTTTGGTGAGGGTGGAGAACTTCATTCGTACCGCGTTATCAATACTTTCCTCACCACAAGCATACTTCAAAGCATTAAATCCGATTAATGTACCTTCAATATCGTAATCGCAGGCATGGATAAAGCGATCTGCATTTTTGGAGAATTTTTTAATGGCATCAATGTAATTTTTCACATACTTTTTGCTTTTATCCTTCTCGTAGAGTGGCACCCATCCCACTTCAAACATACGCCCCTTTTCCTTTTTTAAGGGCGATAAAGAGTATAAATGGCCTACTGCTGAAAGTACTGTGGTTTTTTTACCACCTTCTTCTATCTCATAGTAGGGTACCTTTTTATAACTCTTTTTAACGGCTTTGCCTGGAAGGGCACCAGCAATCTTCTCAGATGCCTTAGGTTTCTCGCATACTATTACTTCGTGCATGAAAATCACTTAAATAATAATTAATTAGTTATTAATAATAATTGCAATGGGTCACGATCTAAATTATTAATCCAATATAATCTTGACATGGGGATTATAAATAATATGGTAGATTAGGGTACATAATATATCTATAGTAATGAGAAGAAGGAAATACTCACCAGATATTAAATGATGTAAACAAGTTATGATTAGAACTGGTGGATAATGCTTTATGATGTGTAGATTTATTCCTTAAATAACTTAAATTACAAATCCAAACCAATATTCATCAATATTATTAAAAATAAAAAAAACAGGAAAATTAAGGAGAAATAAATGTTAATTGGCGTTATTTCAGACACCCACATTCCAGAAAGATCCAGTAATATCCCGGGAATGGTTTTTAAAGTTTTTGAAAATGTAGATCTTATTTTACATGCTGGAGATCTCGTTTCACTCAAGGTTAAAGATAATCTGGAAGAAATAGCACCTACCATCTGTGTTCAGGGTAATATGGATCGCTACCAGGGATTAAAACTTCCTGAACGAGAAAAGTTGGATTTGGAAGGCATCCAAATTGGCCTGGCACATGGAGAAGTGTATCCTCGAGGAGACACCCAGCAGTTACGTTACATTGGTTTGGAGATGGGAGTGGAAGTTTTAATCACCGGCCATACCCATTGGTCTTTCATTAAGGAATTACCAGACATGTTACTACTTAACCCTGGAAGCCCTACTGTACCCAGGCTATCCGACCCATCAGTGATGCTCATAGAACTTGAAGAGGGTAAATTAGATGCTAAAATAGTTAAAATTGGGGATCCAATCTGCAAAGCACTTAATTTTAAGGAGAAAGATTATAAATGAATCAATGGAATCAAGAACATCGGAATGATGAGTATTTTAAGAAAGCTAAAAAACAGGATTACCGTTCCAGAGCTTCCTTTAAACTACTACAATTAAATCGTAAATATAAAATAATCAAAAAAGGTGATTCTGTGGTTGATCTGGGTGCTGCTCCTGGAGGATGGTCCCAGGTAGCCCTGGAAGCAGCGGGTGAAGATGGTTTAGTAGTGGCTGTGGATCTAAACTGGATAAAACCGTTTCCTGAAGAAAATTTCTGGGGCATTAAGGGGGATTTCACCCGGGAAGAGACTATTAACGAGATTAAACGTACCTTGCAGGGTAAGGCCCAGGTGATCATCTCCGATGCTGCCCCTAAGTTATCAGGGATTAAGGATCTGGATCAGCTCCGTGTCATGGACCTGGCACATACTGTCCTGAATATTAGTGATAGTGTCCTTAAATATAAAGGTAACATGATTATGAAGGTTTTTCAGGGGGAAGGATATCCTGAACTCCTGAAAGAGGTTAAAAGTAAATTTCAAACCGTAAGAACCACCAAACCACCATCTTCTCGTAAAAAAAGTGGGGAAATGTACATAGTGGGGAGGGGTTTCAGAAGAGCAGGAAAACAAAATTAGGGTTATTTAAAAATTAAAATAATATTACACGCAGGATGATTAATGCCAGTAATTCCTACTCGCCAGTAATTTCTATTCAAAATCAAAGCAACAACTTTTGTTACTGATTTAAAATCTAAATCAAAAAAAGATTAATA
>JAUNXM010000185.1 GCA_030539815.1 Methanobacterium sp. | reverse complement strand
ATCAGTTTTTTAAGTTTTTTCAGGGAAAGTGTGTTTACAATATCCTTCTTCTCAGCCCAGCCCCTGCGGGCGGTGGCCACACCCAGCTCCATGAAACTTAGATCATTGGTGTGATGGCTATCAGTACTCACCGATAACTGGCAACCATATTCCACTGCCATTTTAACATGCATATCCTTCAGGTCTAACCGTTTGGGTTGGGAGTTCACTTCCAGAATGGTTCCTGTATCCCGGGCCTTACTGAATAACTCCTCAATATTTAACTGGTAGGGTTTTCTTTCTTTCAGCTTCCGCCCGGTAGGATGAGCTAATATGTTAACATGTTCATTTTCCAGGGCATTTAAGATTCTTTGATTCATTTTTTCCGGATCCTGCCTTAGATCAGAGTGTATTGATGCTATCACCATATCCAACCCCTCTAAAACATCCGGTGACATGTCCAGGTTTCCGTAGGAATCCAGGTTAACTTCTGCACCCTTAAGCAGGCTTATGTCCCCCAGTTCATGGTTTATCCTGTCGATTTCATCCATCTGGTTGGTTAGCCTCTTCTCATTTAATCCCCTGGCCACGGGCATATGGGTGTGGTCAGTGATGGCCAGGTACTCATAACCCCTCCGGGATGCTTCCATAGCCATTTCCATGATGCTACTTTTCCCATCACTCCAGTTGGTGTGAACGTGGAGATCACCTTTTATATCACCGCCATCAACCAGTTGGGGGATTTTACCTTCCTGGGCAGCTTCTATCTCACCAGTATTCTCCCGGAGCTCGGGGGGAATGTAATCCAGGCCCAGTGCCTGGAAAACATCAGCTTCGGTTTTACCAGCCAGGCGTTCTTCACCCTGGTATACCCCGTATTCATTGAGCTTCATACCTCGGGATATGGCTATCTTTCTCAATTTGATGTTTAACTCCCGGGAACCTGTGAAGTAAACCATTGCCGAACCAAATTCATCCTTCTTAAAAACCCGGATATCAGCATCCATACCATTAAATAAACGTACAGTTGATTTGGAATGTCCCCGTACAATTACCTCATCCACTAGATCCATCTGGGTGAAGAAATCCATCACCTCATCAGGATGGTGGGCTACAGTAAGCACGTCAATATCCCCCACAGTTTCCTTCCTGCGGCGGATGGAACCCGCGATTTCCACCTGTTCCACCACATCCAGGGCACTTATCCTCTGTTTGATTAGGATGGCCAGGGGTAAAATTTCACCCAGTAACTGCCTCCCAGTACTTTTACGGGCAAATTCCAGGTTTTGTAGAATTTTAGCCTCTGTTTTAGCACCCATTCCCTTCAGTCTTCTAATATGGTGACGTTTAGCCTCTTGCTCCAGGTCGTCTAAATTTTTGATCCCCAGTTCCTGGTAGAGGAGTTTAATTTTCTTAGGACCCAATCCCTCCACTGACATCAAATCATCCAGTTCCAGTGGAAACTCTTCCTTTAAATTGTCCAGGTATTCCAGACTTCCAGTATCCAGTATCTCCTCAATTTTCGCATGAATATGTTTACCGATCCCTGGAAGTTCCTCCAGTTTTCCCTGTTTTTTTATATCAGCAACATCCACACTGAGGGTTTCGATGGTGTGAGCTGCTCTGCGGTAGGCTTTGGAACGAAAATCAGTTCCATCCATTTCCAGATAATCAGCCACACGGTTTAGGATGGAAGCCACTTTATGATTTTGCATGGACTTATTATGTCCATCCTGACTAAAATTTCTTTTTATGAATGGATGTTCCTGATTATCACTGAATTGTTACCATTATTTCAAGACATATACTGTCCTCTACTGGTTATCAGGCGTTTATATCCTTATTCCCCCCGGCCAGGGATACCAGGACTCCAATAAAGCTCAAAACTGAGAAGATGGCAAATGATATTCTGGTGCTGGTGATAAATTCCGGGTATATTTGGGAGTTTATGGTTGAACTGCCCATAAAGAGGACCAGTACCAGGAGTACCACCCCCATACCGGACATCTGGCCCAGGACACGCATGGTGGTAACGGTGGTGGAGGCCACCCCGTAAAGATGGGATTCCACAGTACTCATGATGGCATTGGTGTTAGGGGAAGAAAAATTGGCAAAACCCAGTCCCAGGAATCCTAAACCAATGACAATGATGATAATACTGGTTTCACCTCCCAAAAATGCAAATATACCACAGCCAATAGTGTTTAAGAGCATTCCCAATGCAGCCATCTTCCGGGGTTCGATTAAATCCGATGCTTTCCCGGCCAGGGGAGAAAATATGGTCATCATCACCGGTTGTACTGAGAGCACGATCCCCGCCCACTGGGGATCCAATCCTTGGATATACTGCAAGTATAAGCTCAGAATGAAGACAATTGGGGCTGCTGAACAGTAACTGATGAATGCTGCCAGGTTGTGGAGGGTGAAACTCCGGTTCTTGAAAATTTTCACATCAAAAACCGGACTCTCCATCCTGATTTCCACTAAATAAAACAAGAATAACCCAATTAAACCTGCTAAAATAAGGTAAAATCCTAATATTTCTGGTAAAATTGACAATCCGTACATCAGGGTTACCAGGGAAAAACCTAGGATAATTGATCCCATAATATCAAAAGATTTTCCACTGGCTTCAGCCCATTCACCTTCTACCCGGGTTACTGCAATAGTGGCCAGGATTCCTAGGGGCACGTTAAAAAAGAAAATACTACGCCATCCGAAATATTCTGTTAGGAAACCTCCTAGAACTGGACCAAGGAAAAGTCCCAGGAATGCTCCGGTAATAGTTATACCCAGTGCCTTACCCCGTTGGGTAGCTGGGAAGATGGAAGCTATGATGGCAAAAAGGTTGCCAAAGATCATGGCACTGCCTGCACCCTGTAAAACCCGGAAAAGTAGGAGCATCTCTATTGAAATAGACATTGTGGCCAGGAAAGAGGATATGGTGAATAATATTATCCCATATGTAAAAATCCGTTTTCTACCATAAATATCAGCCAATCTACCGAATGGAACCAGGCAAACAGCCAAGGACAGAAGATATGCAGTGGGAATCCATCCCAGAAGTATGGCTGTGGCTGAAAATTCACCTCCAATTGAAGGCAAGGCTATGTTGATGGAAGATCCCACGAAGGGGGTTAAGAATGAGGTTAAAACCGCCACTACAAGGGCATAATTTTTAGGAGACATTTAAAAGCTACCGAAAGTGTTATTCCTTTAATAGAACATATTAGATATTTGATGTTTATCTTTTTTAGGTGTTAAAATACATTTATGAACATAACTGGTGGGGTGAGATTGGTGACTGAAGATAAACTAATGAAAGCTACTTTTGGTGCAGGTTGTTTCTGGGGAGTGGAAGATGCCTTTCGGAAATTAGAAGGAGTGATTGAAACCACCGTGGGTTATGCTGGTGGAGATTTTGATAATCCTTCCTATCAGGATGTTTGCTCAGGGGTTACTGGCCATGCCGAGGTGGTTGAAGTTGTATACAATCCCGAAATCGTGTCCTACACTGATCTTTTGAATCTCTTCTGGAAGATCCATAACCCCACTACCTTAAACCGCCAGGGGCCTGATATTGGGGCACAGTACCGTTCAGTTATATTTTACCATAATCCAGAACAGGAGAAATTAGCCAGGGAGAGTAAAGAAGAAATTGATGATTCTGGACGTTACTCTGGCAAGATTGTAACTGAAATCAAACCGGTTCCCACCTTTTGGCAGGCAGAAGAATACCATCAGCAGTATATTGAAAAAACAGGTCAAAAAGGCTGTCATTTTTAAAGATCCAAATATTAGAACCTAAATGGATTAGACTTAAACCTTAAACGAAGCTAGATATTAAAACCTTAAAAGAAGCTAGATATTAAACTTAAAGGAATTA
>JAUNXM010000019.1:17500-22550 GCA_030539815.1 Methanobacterium sp. | reverse complement strand
AAATCCAGTTGAGATTTCACAGGCCATGTTAATATGTTGAGAACCGTTATCCACTGCAGGACCATGACCCGGGAATAGGTACTTTACATCCAGTTTACTCAGTCTTTCCAGAGATTTCCTCATTTCAACCATATCCCCCCCTAGATCAACCCGTCCAACACCTCCCCCAGCACAGACTGTGTCCCCGGAGAGGAGATTTTCCCCATCATAAAGGCAGATACTGCCTGAAGTATGGCCCGGAGTGAGTAACACTTCAAAATCATGTATTTTATCCCCCTCATTAAGTTTACGGCCTACTTCCATTTTATCCATGGTTGTTCCAAACATGGTGGTCAGTAAGGCTTCTTCATCCCCTTCTTCAAGTGCCCGGGCATCGTTGGTATGTATGGCCACTTCAAGGTCCAGGTATCGGTTGCCACCAATATGATCGTAGTGGTTGTGGGTGTTTACAATAATGGAAAGGTCATCAAGAGTATATCCTGCTTCTTTAATAGATTTTAAAATGTATTCTATGTTTTGGCCTGTCCCAGTATCTACGATAACATCTTCAAATACATAAACATTGGAATCATAACCACGTCCCTCAATTACAATGATATCGTTGATTTTCGGCAAAATATCCCCATCCTCCTAAAAAAGATTAAAAAATTATATTGAATAAAAAAAGATTAATGGGGTCACCGGGATTTGAACCCAGATCCTAGGATTTCTCTTGTCTCAGTACTCCAATCGATCATCATCCGATTGGCAATACCTAACGTCAGAGCGCGCGTTTCATCAAAGACAACTGGAGTCCCAGATGATAGCCAGGTTACACTATGACCCCTAATGAATAGAACTTATTTAATGACCTTTTAAATGATTTAAAGCCAAGGGAGAGATTTGAACTCCCGTGTAATGGATCTGCAGTCCACCGCTTCGCCTCTAAGCTACCTTGGCGCATTAAATACGTATTGTATTGTTGCTATTTAAACCTTACGGAGGAAATTCATAATTGATGCCAATTCCGGTATCCACCGGTTGAAACTATAGATGGAATTAAAATCATACACAAATTAATTATTAGCCACTAAGCCATGATGCGCCCATTATAATCCCAGTTTTATATTATTCCTTATTATCCTTCCAGTTCCACCATTTAAGAAGTTCGGCTTCATGTTTATCTTGTGAAACATAATTCAGGACACCTGAAAACATATAACATACATTTATCCACTTTAGTATCCTGCAAAGCACATGAATGGATAAATTTCTTCAGGATCAGGATCCTGTTCTTTTAGATCCTCAGGGGATCATATGCCCATGTCACACAGATCTTCAGAATTACATCACCAACCCCTTGGATCTGTTTAATATCATTAAAGACTAAATTTTATAATTTTTCAAAAATATAAACCCCCTTTTAATCATGTACACAAAATTTAGTCGGAAATAATTAAAATATTGGACTTAAATGGTTGAAGCTAAGATTGGACTTAAATGGTTCCGGTTAAGGATTAGATTTAAAGAATAAAAAGTTGAATAATAAATCACCCTTAAAATAAGGATTTTAAGGTATGATAATAATTTCTTTAGCAGTGGTCTGTGGTGGATATGACTCCAGGAAGGGGCCGGTGAACATTACCGCAACTTTATTACCAGTTTTCAGATCGGTGAACGAAGCGTTTTCACGTTTATTCCCATTTTTCTTGAGTATGGCTGTTTCTTTATTGATTTTCACTGATAAATTATGGGTTTGGCTATTTCCAGCGACCATTCCTTCAACCAAAATAGAATCCTGTGTGGTATTTTCATTTTGAGGGTTAGCTTGGCATATTCCAATTATTTGACCATTCATATCTGCCTTTTCTTCTCCAGTTGCAAACATAACCCCGTAAACCACCCCCATCATTAGCACGACTAGTATTGCAAACAAGGTTATGATCTTCATCTTCTCAAATCCTATCCTTTAATGATTAATGGAACGTTATCAGAGTTCTAAGAGATGTATAAGTTAATTCTACTATAAATGATTTATTGCTTAACCTCTTTTGTTTAAGTTATCAAAAAACATATAAACTTATCTGAGCATAAAAATCATTAGCATAGGAGGTTCCAATAATGGCAATTGTCCTTGATCCTGTTACTATCTTAAATCTAGTTTTTTGTATAATCATAGTCATATTAGGTTACTGGGAATACAACAAAAAGAAAAGTTTAATAGCCCTATTCATAGGCATAACTTTCGGCCTTTTTGGCATAGCTCATCTAGCTATCATTTTGGGGATGAAAAGCTCTGATATTTTCATTATGGTGATCAGATCCATTGCTTACCTGGTGATCATCTACGCACTCTATAAAACCGCCCTAGGACATTGGAATAAATAATGAATTAGAATTTTTATAATTATATTTTTATAATAATAACTCTTCTAATTCTAATCGTTTCCTTGGCCATGGATCTTCAGCAGGAACCCCTAGTGGTAATAATGCCACCACATAGATATTCTCATCCCAACCGAAAATATCTTTTATCTTTTCTTCTTCCAATGCTCGAACCCAGCAACTACCCAGACCAAAATCTAACGCCCTTAAAACCATATGCTCAATTGCAATTGCTACATTAGTAGCTATGCTGGGGCCTAGTTCATTTATGCCCATTTTATTGGTTTCATTCAAATTTGAACATATTATATTAATTATTCTATCTTCAATTGCACCAATTTTGCCCAAATCCTGAAGTCCTGATTCTGTGCCATGAATATAGCCTGAAATATCCGCACAGCAAACAATAACCACCGGAGCCTGGGCTATGAATGACTGGTTGTGGGCTGCTTCTGCCAGTTTAATTCTGGTTTTTTCATCTTGAATTATTTTAAATCGCCAAGGCTGGGCATTGCAACCAGATGGGGCCAGTCTTGCTGCTTCAATCAAAGCCATTATTTGTTCATCTGGAACTGGTTCACTGGAAAATTTTCTGATGCTGCGTCGTTTTCGTATGGCTTCTTCAGTGCTTAACATATGATCCCCATAAAAATTTATGGTAAATTAGAAAAAATTCAAATTACATACAATTTACTATTTTAAGTGATTAATTAAGCCATTCATTATTTAAAATCTGTTTACTATTCTTATTTTTTTGTGATGTAACTTTAAAAAGTTCATCAAACATGGCCGGTGTTCTATTCTGGATAACTTTGATTCCCTCCTCTGTAATGCCACCTTTAGTAGCTACTCTCGAAATAACTTCGTCAAACCCCATGTTTTCTCCATAAATAAGTTTAACAGTACCATACAGAGTTTTTATCACCATTGCCTCAGCATCTTCCTGTGTTAAATTACTTTTACGGACTGCGGCATTGCTAAACTCTTTGAAGATTTGAGCAATGAACGCAGGTGCACAACTAGTTAAATCTGTAGCTACCTCTAAATCTTCTTCTTCAATAGTTTTTACAGAGCCAAATGATCTAAAAACAGCCCCGACAAAATCCACATCCTCATTTGTCACCTTTTTATTGTGACAGACCAAAGACACCCCCTCTCCAACTTTTGAGGTTAAACTGGGAATCACTTTGGTAATTCTACCTTTAAACTTTGATTCAAAGATTTCTATGGTAAGACCAGCTGAAATATAAATTATATGTGTGTTTTCTGAAATTTTTGGTTTAATCTCCTCAATTACACTCCTTACTTCTCCTGTGCCGACAAAAAGAAATATCCTTTGACATTTATCTGCTAATGATATGTTATCAGGAGCTATTTCAATTTCAGGATATTTTTTTTCCAGTTTAAAGAGTTTATTAGGAGAACGAGTAGATATAATCATATCTTCGGGAGCTATGATGTTAGAAGAAAGTATCCCATTTATTATCATGCTCCCCATGCTCCCATATCCAACAAAACCAATTTTATCCATCAAATTTCTCCTGATTGCTTCTTGTTATACTTATATGATACATAATTACATATCTGGCGAATATATTATCTCCATGAAATCACTAATACAATATTTTTACTTTTTACCACCAAATATAGCGAATATCCCATATTTATAATAGCAATCCACTTGTTGAAATCCAATTGATTCTAAAGCATTTAACTGTGTGTTGAGAGTATCAGGATGATTGTCTGGATTGTTCTTGTACTGTTCTGGCAAATACTCAAAATTGGTTAGACTATCCATGTTTTCCTGGTTTTCCCGTATCCATTCCCCCCATAATACACGATACCAACTTTCCAGTTCATCTTCAGGGGCTTTCACTGTTTCTATATTTAAAAAAAATCCTCCAAGAGTTAAATGATTGTGTATATAACGAAATAAGGATTTTTTCTCTTCAGTAGAGATGTGATGGATGGCTAGGGAGGAAACCACCAGATTAAAGGAATCTAATACTTGGTCCTTTCCATTAAGCTGATCCTCAAGTAAGTCCTGGAAGGTTTTGTGGATAAAATTCATTCCTTCATAGTTTTTAAGGTTTTTTCTGGCATTTTCCAGCATTTTTGAGGAACCATCCACCAGTGTGGCGTTGATCTGGTTATCCTCCTTCAGGAGTTCCAGGGCGAGTGCACCATCTCCACAACCAAGGTCCAGAACCTTCATTTGTCCTTCTAATTCATGATCCTTTAGAAAATAGCGGTAAAACGACCTTAATATTGAGAATAATCTTTTTCTTTCCAGTATGTAAATGTTAGCGTTTTCCATAAATTCCTTGGCATGTTCAGCTTCTGCCCATTCTGATTTTTCGAATTCACTCATATAACTCGCCAACCCGGTAGTTGAAGTAATATAAATAATTTACTAAATTTAATTTATTTTTTATTTGTTTTCGCTAAATATATTAAATTGAGGTGGGGAGTTAATTTTTTGGTTTAAATATTTCAAACCCCCCTTCTTTCATAGAATTTGATATTTTCAGACTTTTATGTCCAGTTATAAATTCCAATCGCTCAGCTTCAGGAAATTTATTCTCGATTTCCCCAATCAATTTGCTACCCATTCCCTGGTTCTGGGAATCCGGATGTACTATAAGTCGACCAATGTAAAAGGTACCAGGAGTGATCATTCTCGCCC
>JAUNXM010000019.1:0-12500 GCA_030539815.1 Methanobacterium sp. | reverse complement strand
ATGAGGTGTAGGATATAATTCCTATGTCTTCCTCCTCACCATTATTGATGCATACTATCACGTAACACCGTCCTTTTTCTGGGTGGGAACCGTTAAAAAAGTAATCCTCATAATCTGCTGTGAATTCCGGGTAGGATGGAATTTCATCTTCCTTGACCCCAGGCAGTTGATTTAAAAAATCTGAAAAATCAGAATGATGCAACCACTCATAGGCTCTTTTTCTGTCTTCTATTGTGGTTTTTCTAAGTTCAATCATTTTTTCCCCTTAAAGAAAATAATTAAAACTATTTAGAAATTTTTGTCCCTGGTTGTTATATATTATTTTTATTCAATATTTATTATGGTTAACACGCATCTAAGTTTACAAACGTTCATTAAGTGCTGATTTTAAAACTAAAACCAATAATATGAACTCAAAAACCAAGAAAACCAGGGGAGTGACTGGAGTATGGAGAATATCTGGAGGATTGAGCAGGAAATAAAGGATAAATAATAGATTTTGTATCATAAATAGTATTGCAAATAACTTCATAGCTGTTTTAAACAGGCTTTCCTCATCTTGAGGAGGGGAATATATATTGAATATGGCCAGGGCCAGAAGAGCATTCATGGTACTGACTAATAATGAGAAATATTTATCGATGAGGAGATAATTATTCCTAAACTCGCCATTCCCCAGGAAAAGACGTTTTCCAGATAAGTTAATGGAAATAAATAAGGGTACATGTTATCGGACACCTTAAAAATAGTTTAAATCGCCAATAATGGATTAACAAGACAGAGCTAAATAAAATGTTGGTAAATAATTGATTTACAATTATCACCACTAATTTTTCTTTATTGGAGTATTTTACCATCCCTCATGTTGATGATCCTATCAGCAAAACTGGCGGATGCCGGGTTGTGGGTAACCACCACGATACTCACCTCAGCCTTACGGTTTAGATCCTGGAGTATCTGCATAATGGACTGGGCATTCTCGGTGTCCAGTTCCCCGGTGGGTTCATCAGCCAGTATCAGCGAAGGATCATTGATAAGGGCTCTGGATATAGCCACGCGCTGCTGTTCTCCCCCAGATAGTTGTGTGGGACGTTTGTGGTACTTATCTTCCAAACCCATCTTATCCAGGACCCCCATGGCCTTTTCAGAATCCTTGTTGATCATGGGAAGCATGACATTTTCCAGGGCCGAAAGCTGGGATAGTAGGTTGAATCTCTGGAACACGAAGCCAATTTCATTCCTCCTAAGGAGTGCCTGTTCTTTCAGGGATAGTTCACTGGTTTGCCTGCCATTTATCCGGAACAAACCCCTGGTAGGTGTGTCCAGTATCCCAGACACATGTAGGAAGGTGGATTTACCCGAACCAGAAGGCCCCATTACTGCGGTGAAAGAACCTTCCTTCAGGACCAGATTTAACCCAGCCAGGGCATTTACTTCGGCATCCCCCATGGAATAGGTTTTCCAAACATCTTCAAATTCAAGTACATACTTAGTCATTTCTTAACGCCTCCACTACTTCCAGTTTTGAAGCTTTCATGGACGGATAAAGCCCTGCCAGTATGCTTAGGATGGTGGAACCACCAATAATACCTAAAACCAGCCATATAGGCATCATTCCCACCATGTAGTCTTCCAGATTCAGGACATTTGCAATGGCTATGATTCCAATAATTCCCAGAGTAACTCCTATTAATCCACCTATTAATCCTAAAATGCCGGATTCAAATAGAATACTCCCCTTTATTTCCCAGTTGGTGAACCCTATTGCCTTTAGAACCCCTAATTCCCTGGTTCGTTCCATGACACTGATGAGCATGGTGTTGATCACACTGATGATCCCCACCAGGAGTGCCATGCTGGCGATGATTCCCATGAATAAAAGGGCCTGGTTTGTCATTTCCTGAACTTCTTCCACCTTATCAGACTTTGTTACTGCGGAAACTCCAGTAATCTGTTTTTCCACCTCGTCAGCCACGGTTTTAGGGTCCCCATTAGTCTGGACATAGATGGCACCCACTCGGTTACCTGCGATTTGTTTGGCTTGGTCCTGGTTTATGTGAACATAGAGGGCAGTCACTTCTTTAGATATCCCGGTAACCGTTAGTTCCTGATCTTTAACCTTTATTTTACTCCCAATACCATAACCAAATTTATCCGCGACTGCCTGGTTGATTACTACTCCTTCAGTACCGTTTATTATCTTAACATCCTTCCAGATATTGGTTCCTTCAAAAAATATTCTGGTACCGTTTATTTCCTCTGACAAGAGGGTTACCTCCCTAAAGTCATATAGCTGAGGCATGTTTCTGATCTGGGATACGGTTTCAGTATCCATTAATAAGGTTCCAGTGGTGGATGCTGGAGAGATAGCCAGATCATACATATAAGAATTGGTTTCATCTTTTATGGCGGTGGTTGTACCTGCAGTAACTCCCAGAAGCACCATCAGCGTAGCTGCTCCAATGATTATTCCCAGCATGGTCAGGGAACTTCTCATTTTTCTTCTTCTGATGTTGTTGAATGCTAATTTGTATAGGTCCATTCTTTTTCACTCCATTAGTAATTTGATAATGTTAAACATGGGAGGAAAGGAGGATTAAACCCCTTCATGTGTTTTATGGATTAATTTCTATTACTAGGTCTGAATTTCTCCATCCAGAACTTTGATGGTTCTCTGGGCCATGGCAGCAACTTTCATGTCATGGGTTACCATGATCAATGTGACGTTTTCCTGTTCATGAAGTTCTTTAAGTCGTTGCAGGATCATCTGCCCATTTTTAGAGTCTAGAGAACCAGTGGGTTCATCTGCCAAGATAATTGAGGGAGAGTTAGCCAGGGCTCGGGCAATGGCTACTCTCTGCCTCTCACCACCCGACAGTTCTGTAGGCTTTCTGGCAGCCTTATCCTTTAATTTAACATATTCCAAAAGCTTCAGCGCCCTCTTAGTCATCTCTTTGCTTTGGTACCCATTACCATACATGGGGATGGTGACGTTTTCCAGGGCACTGAGATTGGGGATGAGGTTATGTAGTTGGAAAATGAATCCCATTTTTTGGGAACGGAAAGTACTTAAATCTTTCTTTAAGCTGAGATCGTTTCCTGCAACTTGGATGGATCCTTCATCAGCAGTGTCCAGTGCACCGATCATATTTAAGAGGGTGGATTTCCCAGAACCAGAAGGCCCTATGATGGATACAAATTCTCCCTTCCTAATTTTAAGGTTAATTCCATTTAATGCCTTTATTCCCCCATCATCATAGCTTTTCTTGAGATTTTTTATTTCCACAATGTTTCCATTATTCATAACGTAACGCCTCCGTTGGTGGTAATCTACTGGCCCTTATGGCAGGATATAGGCCCCCAATTACTCCCACAAATATGGCGATTCCCAGCGCACGTAAAGCCAGAGCGGGAGTGAATATTAACTGCAATGGAGTATCTGAAAAGATTATGATGGCTTCAATTCCTATAAATCCCAGAATTATCCCTACCAGACCTGCAAGTAGGGTTAGAACCACAGATTCACCCAGTATCATAGATAGAATTCTTTTACTTTTCCATCCCACTGCTTTAAGAACACCGATCTCCCGGGTTCTTTCAAACACTGACATGATCATGGTGTTGATAATACCGATTCCGCCGATAACAATTGCCAGGAGAGAAATTGCCATTGAAGCAGTTTCTACCATTTGTAAACTATCATCAGCCCTCTGGAAATCTTCAAGTGACGATATGGTAGTTAATTCCCCAGGATAAGTTTTTTCAACCCTCTGAGTAACTGTTTTTAAGTCTGCATTGTTGTTGATCTTAACGTAGATCATGTCCACTTTACCCTCATCTTCACCCAGAGACTGGAGTTTACTCAGAGACAATCCACCGATGGAATCCAATTCTTTATTCCCAGTTTCATATATTCCAGTTATTGTGTATTTAACGTTATTGAGATTAATAGTGTCTCCAACTTTCTTATTCATCTTTTCTGCTGCCAGTTTACCCAGTATTACCTCGTTTTTATTATCAGAAAAGGGATTTCCCTGGATCATCTTGACTCCCAGCATGTTCAGATCCTTTTGGTATATACCGGCCAGGCCCAGCTGATTACCTTCAACCATCCTGCTACTGGTATAAACTCCAGCCGCTTGTTTTACTCCATCTATTTTACTAATTTCATCCACTCGACTATTTTTAATTGAGTAGGAACCTGTTGATGAATCGGAGGTGGTGTTTTTCATAACCACGAAATCAGCTCCACCGGTTTTCAATTGCTCTTCAATACTTACCTTAAGCCCATCCGTTACCATACCCAGAGCCACAATAGTTGCAATTCCAATGGCAATACCTATAACTGCCAAGGCCAGGCGGGCTTTGTTTCGGAAGGGGTTTTTGACCATGAGTTTTAAAAATGACATTTTCATCACCTGATAACACTAAAAAAAGAATTATATACTAATCACTACCCATCCATGTAATTATAAAAGGAGTTCTTAGAATATTCTTTTTATAAATTTTTCACCTATTTAGTTTTTTTAAATTAATTAAAGTTATTTTTTCCTTTATTTTGTTTATTATAGTTAATATCCCTCCAGTTGAGATTAATGAGGCGGTAGCGAAGCGATTCGTGATTTTTTAAATTTATAAATCCCTACCTTCATCAGGACATATGGTTGTTAGTTCCCGTGTTTATCTTATTTATATTACCTCCTTTCGATAATTTCATGATATCTGTAATCTAATAATAGTTTGAACCTTTAAAAATAGTTATTCCAGAATTTGGTCCCATTTCCCCCGTTTTTTATTCCATTTCGCCCACAATAAACTACAAATTACACCCAAATTCACCCCTAATTATGATAATCAGTTGCATTGAGAAAAAATTAAGGCACTGGAAAATTTTGATTAAAAAAATCAGCATTATATTTTTAAATTATAATAAAAAAATGATTAATTAAATTTAAAATTAGAAGATAAGTTTGATTGTAGTTTAGAAAAATTAAATATGGAACTAGATGATTACTCAGTGATGAACTAACTCTGCCTGAACATTTTCCACATAGTAAATGTTAGAAGTAGATCCACTGAATTCTTCCCATATCTTCAGGAAAATGTCAAAATTTTCTTCCATCTTATCGGAGAGAAAATACAATGCACCGTAGCCTTTACCAGAGGATATGACTATGTTGTTTTTTTCCAAAACTTCAATATGGTACTTTATTGTCTTGTAGTTTAGAGAAAGCCTTTCAGCAAGTTGATTTGCATTATAAGGCCTATTTCTTAATTCATCTATGATCCGAGCACGATTCATTCCACCTTTAGTACCGGCCAGTAATTTCCAGAGAAACCTTCTCATAGAATACACCCCTGTTTCTAACTTTCATATTAAAAATCTCTTTTCCGTCCTTTAATGATTCTTAAATTGAGTTTTAAGTATTTTATTAGTAATTCATAGAACCATTTAGCTATGTAGGCCATGGCCACAACTAAAATAATTCCTCCAGCAGTTAAACCAATACCACCGGCCACTATCACCAGAACATTCAAGATACCTCCTGAAGTTAAAAAATGCGGTAGGTCTAACTGAGGGATGATGAAATGTAACAGGGGAGACAGGACCCAGTAAATACCTGCAAAAATCATTACAAACCCCGCTACCAAAAGAGTTAGGATAACTGCGGTGACTAAAAGCACCGGAACTGCTACAAAAATTAGATTAAAAAGTCCCAAGCCCATTGCTGCCAGGATGGCTTCAATCATACCACCCACAGAAGGTTTGACTTCCGCTTTTTTAATAACGTGACCAGCTTTAAGCTGCTTGGCAACGTTTTTGGGATTGCCCAATGCCTGGGATATTTCCTCTTCAGTACGTCCCTTTTCCAGACCAATGGCAAAGTGTTCCTCATAATCAGATATTATATCTTCTCGGTCCTCCTTGGGAAGTTTTCTCAGAAGCCTCCTGAGTTCTTCCAGATATTCCTTCTTATTCATCCTTAAAATCCCCCAAATTATCATTATTTCCACAGTACAATAGATTATTCACACCAACTGAGAATTTACGCCATTCTGCAACCAATTGTTCCTTTTTTTCCCGGCCCAATCCAGTTAGTTTATAATATTTTCGAGGAGGACCATCCTGAGACTCTTTTAAGTATGAATCAAGGAAATCCTCCTTTTTTAACCTCTTTAGAAGTGGGTAAATGGTTCCTTCAGAAATAGAGATGTTCTTTGAAATTTCATCCACCATTTCATAACCATAGCAGTCTTTTCTGTCAAGCAAGACCAGAACACAGAGTTCCAGTACTCCCTTTTTAAATTGGGTGTTCATGATATCACTGCATCTTACAAGGTACTGTATATTGCAAGGTACTATATATAGTTTTAGACTGATTTTATCACCACAATAAATAACTTAGCAGGGCCGTTAAAAGATTAAAAAAACTTATTAAATTAAATATTAAGAGTTATAGAACCAAAAATACTTATATAAATTCAAAAAAATAATTATTAGTTGATTTATACAAAAATATCAACTTAACTTTTCCTTATACCCAAAAAATGATATCATTGATTCAAATAATCCGCTGTGGGAGTTAATGATTTGACTTTAACTTCCGAATTTTTCTTAATCACAAATTCACTTAGTCCCACCTTAGATCCCGGATTTTCCCAATGGTAGGTGTAACCTAATCTTGTCCAGGGGAGTTTCTTGGTGAAATAGGAGTATATGGTGTTATTTATGAACCATATTTTATAGGAGAGATCAGTGCTGCCCGGGAAATATAACTGAGCTACAGTATCATTTATTTCATTATCGGCAGAAGGTCGGAACAGATCAACGGGTTTAACCCATAATTCAACAAAATAGGAGTTATTTGTATCTGATGGTAAACCTAAAAGCTGGGCAACCTCTAATCTCGGATCTTCAACGGAAGTTGATTTATTAGTGAAGTAATTCTTCACCTCAGGGTAGACCGTCACCCAAGTATCACCCCAGGTAGTTCTAATACTTTGCCCCACGGGATAGCTAGAGGGATACTTAGTCCACGCAACCATCAAAACCCTTTTATCAGAACCTTCACCCTGCAGGATAGATTATCGTTGGATTCAATAATGGGAGTGAGGTTACTATAAATATCCCCTTCATCAGGAATCATTGCATTAAATACGGCCTCTTGATAAAAAAAATCATAACATGGACAATTATCAGTTGAATACGCTCCAGTCGCTATGATTAAAGCCACTGCTAAAACCAGGACCACTGTAAATCTTATAAATTTCATAGAACTACATCTTCCTTATTCTTTTCCTCGTTCATACCATATACTTCAAAATTTACTTTTCTATACGTTAAACCACCATTAATCTAAATACTCAGCAATAACCAGCATTTCATAATCTTCAGTACTCAACGGATCATTTCTACTGAATTCCCCCAGTTTACAACCGTAAATATCAATTCTGTTGAAATTTAAAGATTTTAAAAGCCATCTGACCTCTGATGGCACATAATATCTTTCATTACAGTCTAATGTCATTTTTTGACCATCATCACCTTCTATATCCAGTTGGTACTGATCCCGGAAGGTCATCAGGTCAAAAGTGTTCCCTCTATTGGTTTGAGAGTCTGAATTGGAGTTAATGAAATCTTTTACCGAATGGAACAATGGGAACAATCCGTTTAAGGTGGTGAATATTAATTTACCCCGGGCTTTTAGTGCACGGGATGCATTTTCCAGTATCTGGAAGTTCATTTCATCGGTTTCCATTAAGGGGAAAGCACCCTCACAGATCATCATCACCAGATCGAATTCTTCTTGGAAGGGGAGATCTCTGGCATCTGCTTGTATGAAATCGATCCCCACTCCAGCATGTTTAGCATTTTCACGGGCTTTACCCAGCATTTTTTCAGATAAATCAACACCTGTAACCTGGTAACCTCTTTTTTTAAGTTCAATTGCATGCCTACCAGTTCCACAGCCCACATCCAATATTTTACAGTTTTTATCATGGTTAATCTCTAATTCAATGAAATTAACTTCCTTTAAGGTCCCCTGGGTGAATGTTTCAGCTTCATATTTTTCAGCATAATTGGAAAAAAGTTCCTGGTACCAATGTCTCATATTTCAGCCCCCAATTATTATTTAGTTTACTATTATTACAATGATTAACAATGACATGGTTAGTGATTATTTAAATCATAAATATTTAAAATAAGAGATCAATATTTTAAAATTAATGAAATAATAGAAGTGATGGTTAAAAAAGTTCATCACCACTTTCATAGTTAAAGGCAGGGTGCAAGTCAAATCTTACTGATCCCACCAGGGCTTTTCCATTCACTTTTCGAGTAATCCTGGCTGTTCCCCTATTATTCAAACCCAGCACATAATTCTTCTGAGTTATGACCAGCAATATCTATTCCTTTTAACCCCATGGTTGAATATTCGAATGGGAAAAGTTGTAAATCTTGTCTTGTCCACTCTCCTGTCATAAAATTCCTGTCCGAGAATCCGCCGAATAACATTAATATAATCTTATCTAAAGATAATCTATTTCCTTAACTCATTTTTGATAATTTTTTATGAACAAATCAATTGGAAAACATTCCCCGTGCCCGGGATAGGCAGTTTTTATTTCTAAACTCTTCAGTTTTTCAATGCTGATATCTGCAGCCGATTTATCATCCATGATAGAATTTAGACCTGGTTTTTTGGTGTTTTCAAGTAGATCTCCACAAAAAAGTTCGCCTTCCCTTGTAAGAATTCCAATGGAGCCTTTAGAATGTCCAGGAATATGAATTACATGGGCATTTAATCCATAGTCTGATAAATCATCCTCATCCTCTAAATAAAAATCTGGTTTAAATCTTTCCGACTTGCCAAAACCAAAAAGAGAAGGAGCTATTTTTTTAATGAAAAAATTGCCTTTTCTGTTCCAGAACATATCCCCCTGTTCTACCATTCCCAAATCATCAGAATGCATTGCAATTTTTGCAGCGAACTTTTCACGCAGGTGACTGGCATTACCAGTGTGATCAAAATCTCCGTGAGTTAAAACTATCAGTTTAAGATTTCCAGAATTGCAACCCGCATTTTCAAGCGATTTTTCAAGTTCTGTGCGTTTATTCGATGCACCTGTATCAATAAGAATAAACCCTCTTTTAGTTTTTATAAGATAACAATTTACCTTGCCTACTTTAAATGGCATGTTAAGTGTAATTGTTTTGATTTTCATGCTCTGATCTATATTTGAATAATTCTTAGTATCTAATTCTTTTTTCAAATATTGCCTCTGAGTTAGTTGCATTGATTCATACCAGATTTATGGTCTTGTGAGTAGGTTTTCCATCTCTTCCATCTTGAGAACATCTGGTGGTCCATATTTCGTTCAGAATATGGCTTTCATGATTTAAATCAGCCAATGTTTTGTTATAGATTCAAGGCAAAATTTTCAGCATTTTCCAGGTCAACTGCATTGGGACGGCCCTTATTCATGCCCCCAAATAATTTGAGAAAACTATTGGTGTTGAATCCTTTACATTGAAATTCACCAACAATCTTGTAGCCTTTAGATTCCAGTTTTTTCCTAATAGTGGCATGATCTTTAGAAGCTTTAGATTTACCAGTTATCCCCGCGGTTGAAAAAATGAATGTGTTCTTATTTTTCACTTCAGGTAGTTCTTGGACAAGTTCAAGCAGAGATTTATCATGTTTTGCACTGTAAATTCCTGAACCAAAACCTACCAGATCATAATGGGGAATTTCATCCTTATTAGTTTCTTGTGGTGTTTTAATCTGAGCATTAAGAACACTGGCCATTACTTTGGCTATTTTTTCAGTGTTTTGGTGATGATACGAAAACACAACAATTAACACTTTCTTTTGCAACGTATTCTCATTTTGAATATTTTCCATCTTCTGTTTCCCCCAATCTTGGAATAAATACGGGTAAATGATTTTTCAAGTATAAAAAATATTCCTTATCTTTTGAAGGTTTCCTTCAACTTTAAAAAAAAATAATCTGGAATTACACCAGATTTAATTTAATGGAGCCAATCTTAGGTGCCAAGTAGTTGTATAGAACTGCGATCAACGCGGTTTCTATGAAGTAGGTTATAAAGTCAGATAAGAATTGCACAAAGTTTCCCGAAAGAATGCCTGATATAAGCCCCAATATGGCATATACCAGTGCTACTGCCAGTGCTGTGGGTAGTACTGGTATGTTTTTAAGTTCGTAAAATCTTTCGCCGATTTGGGAGAATTTTAACTGGATTTTGGCTACCCTAGTGACTATGTAGTTGTATATCAGTGCAAATAAGGCATTCCATATGAATCCGAACACAAATACCATTATTGGCAATCCAATTATTAAAACAAGGGACACAATTATCCCTGCTGCTCCAACTTCTGCACTGGTGGGTAATGTTGATCCAGTGGCAGCTGTAAAGTTTGCTGTGATATTCGAAACAGAAGGTAATGCGCTTATTAAGGCAAACAAAGGTGAAATCACCGCTGCTAAAACCAATCCCACAACAAATGCCCATATTGCCCCAATTGCAGAAAGTATCAGGGAAAATGAAATCACAGGGATGTTTTCAACCTCATCACCCTCCAGTTCCAACTTCACACCACCCAGTCTAGGCACCAGTATATTGTAAAGCATTACTGAGAAAAAACTAACCACTATGGTGGAGAAGAATGCCCCAATTGGTAAGAGTACCATTAAAGGTATTCCCACCCCAGTTACCAGGTTAAAATGCCCTAATTCCGGGATTACCCCGGCAACTTGAACTATTCCCAGACCTATTAACATAATTAAAGCCCCAATTAAACCCAAAATACCATATATTGAAGCGGTTATCCGGGTAAAGGGTGTAAGTTTTATAGATTTAATTTCCTTCATGTTAACCATTATTAACCTCCATTTAAATTTTTAAATCATTAAATGGACTTTTATACCAATTATGATTTAATCAATCATTGGACTTTTTCCAAATCCTGTATTGAATATTTAATTCTTGTTTACACACTTAAAAGTAATTTTTCCAAAATTTGCTCAGCTTTTCCTCATTTTTCCCTCCAAATTCATTCCCACTTGAAAAAATCCTAGATAGAAAAAGTAAGAATAGTTACCCAATGATAAAATTAACAATAAAATGAAGTTTAAAAAAAATTTATATGAAATTATTCCCGGGTTATCATTAAAAGCAATGCTAGTGCTGTGAATTCTAATCCTAAAAATATTAAAGGCAGAACTGCGTTGATTATGGTTTCAGGAAGATTGAATACAAAATAAATTGAGAATAAAATGTTTTGAACCAGGAATAGTAGTGAGAATAGAACCAGAGTGGTAGTGAACTTTGATTTCACCTGAAGGTATCGCTCCACGTACACGTAAAGCATTCCAATTAGAAGGACAATGTTGGCAATGCTGGTTATTAAAGCAGAAGCTTTAACCAGGCTTAGTAAAGCTGGCAGTATATTTGACAGTCCAAATAGATTGATTTCCAATAACATGTTTTCCCTCATTGGGTGATGATTTATTTACTCTTCATTTTTTTTAAATTCTTTCCAGATATCCCTGAAAGTATCATAATTCTTTTCCATTTCATCGGATAGGAAGAATAATGCACCGTATTTTTCCCCAGTGGATTCAACTATCTGATTTTCATTTAAAACATCAATATGATGTCTGATGGTTTTATAATCTAGAGAAAGTTTTTCAGCGAGCTTATTCGCGTTGTAAGGTCTTTTTTTTAGTTCAAGTATTATTCTGGCCCGATTTTCTCCACCTTTACTTCCGGCAATCAACCACCACAAAAACACTTTCTTCATGGAAAACTCCTACAAATATAATATCAAGACCAATTACTCTATAAATCTATAAATTTGAATAAATCAGCTCTCCTTTTATATTTTTTTATTGGGATATAAATGATCTGGCAAAAAAGAGTTAAGACCAATCTAACCCGTTAAGTATTAATTATCTAACAATGCTTGACTTTATAATAAAATTCTTTTATCAACATATTCATAACCGGATTCCATATCAAATCCCCATTACCCTTTAAAAGCAGAGCTAACATTAGATTAAGATCGAATTATATGACAACAATCTGAGATTGTATGGATTAAAAAAGATTGCTGAATTTTTGAACCAGCTCGTCTATGTCTTTTCCACGGCCACCCCGCCAAACCACGATCCCAGTTCCCAGGATGGTTCCACCCTTTGCCTGGCAGATCTTTTTCATCCAGGATATGGCCTGATTCCCACCTGTACGGTGGAAAGGTAAACCCTTGGTCACGTAACAGGCTATCCTTTTATCCTGTAGTGACAGAATCTGTTCCAGGTAGGCTTTCATGGCCGGGGCTAGGTTAAAGGCATGCACTGGAGAACCAAATATTATTGCATCGTATTCCTGTACGTCGGGTTTATTTTGTAAGGTGATTTTCTTGGACGATCCTGCATCGCCCCCTGTGGTTACCCGTTCAATATCCACTGAATGC
>JAUNXM010000184.1 GCA_030539815.1 Methanobacterium sp. | reverse complement strand
GTTCTAAAGACATGTTCAAGAACAGTATGGTTCAAAAAAAACAATTTGTAATAACGACCTATTCTGAATAAATTACTAAAATTGCGGAGATATCTATAATGGAATCTAAAGATGAAATTACGATAACCGAAAAGGATGTTATGAATATAATGGATGTTTTTACCCGCGTACCACCAATAATTCTCAAAATGGTGGTTAAAGGGAATAAAAACGTGGTGAAATCCTTTGAGTCCCAGATAAAAGATCATGAAAAACAGCTTGATTCTGAGGAAATGGTGAAAATAGAGAAGGTCCTGGAGATGGAAGTTACAGAACTTCAAGGGATATTAAAGAAGGCCTATCTGGAAACTGGTCAGAAACAACTGGAAATACTGGCTGATCCCCATGCAGAGGAATTTATTTCAGAAAACCTTAAGGAACTTAAAAGGATACTTTTCCCCAGTAGATCTATTTAGGGAATTATTTTAAAAAAAAGAGAATATTTGATGATTTAAGTATCCACAATGACTTGCAGACTACACCTATTTTCTTCCCTGTTAATTTCCATTAAATGGAAGGTTACTGCTTTGACTTCATCCCTTATTTCGTGGATGGCCGGGTTGAATTTTTCACCCCACACCTCAGCACTCAAGTGGAAAGTCTCTGGATCTTTTTGTTTTATACTCACTGCAAATTTAGAGAAAACCAGATCTTCATAATCATGTAGAAACAGTAATTCACTGAGCCAATCATAAAGCAGTGCCATTTCATCCTCGGATTCCACCAAAATTTCTCTTTTAACTGTGTGCTTAACTTGGAATGTGTCTGTCATTACTTCAAACATTGCCAGGGCCGCACTGGCGAAAGCATCGTTAATATCATGACCATAAGCCCTGAACCCCACATCCGCAGTGACATCGAAAAATTCGAATTTATTTAGGGTGTTTTTATTATCCACTCAGATCTAACCTCTTTAATTTGAAAAACTCAATTTAAATCCTTATTTTGAAACTTGACTCTAAATTTCAGTGTTCAGGAAAACCTCAATTTACATTTAACTTTTGAACTTTACTCTAAATTCCAATTATTGGAAAATTTTAAAATAGAAAATAGTGGCCCGTTAATGTTTAGGCCACTTCCCGGAAGTCTTCTCTCACTTTTTTAGGTTCTAAACCCCTACCCAGTTTCTGAGCAATTTGCTCATAATATTCAGTGGTTTTTGGAGTTGTGGAGGGATTGATTTTCTTCAAAGCTGATTTGAAATGGCGATAGGAAACCTTTGAAATATTCATATCTTCATGGAGTGCTATCATCCCAGCTTTACGGCATAAAACTTCAATATCTGCACCAGAGTATCCTTCAGTTTTTTTAGCCAGTTCTTTCAATTTGACATCATCATCCAGCTCCATATGCCCCACGTGAACTTTTAATATCTCTTTTCGTGCGTTCTCATCAGGAGGAGGTACCAGCACCACCTCGTCAAATCTTCCAGGGCGCAGCAAAGCAGGATCCATGAGGTCTGGACGGTTAGTGGCTCCAATTACCACCACTCCTCTTAGTTCTTCCAATCCATCCATCTCCGAGAGGATGGTGTTAACCATACGCTCGGTTACTCTGGGTTCTCCGGCAGCAGATCCCCTGATTGGAGCTATGGCATCAATTTCGTCAAAGAAAATTATGCAGGGAGATGCTTGTTTGGCTTTTTTGAATATTTCAGAAATTTTACGTTCAGATTCTCCAAACCATTTACTGAGTATTTCTGATCCTTTTACTGAAATGAAATTAGCCTTGGATTCTGTGGCCACTGCCTTGGTGAGCAGGGTTTTTCCAGTTCCCGGGGGGCCGAACAGCAGAATTCCCTTGGAAGGTTGTATTCCAATACGCTGGAAAGATGAGATATTACTTAAAGGCCATTCAACCACTTCTTTCAAGCTCCCCTTTAGTTCATCCAGTCCACCAATATCTCCCCAATGGACGTTAGGTACTTCAATGAATACTTCACGCAGTGCAGATGGGCTGATGGATTTCATGGAATCTAAAAAATCATTGTTGGTGACAAATAGTTTATCCAGGATTTCAGGAGATATGCGCTGTTCTTGCAGATCAATGTCGGGTAAAACTCTTCTTAAAGCATTCATGGCTGCTTCCCTGCAGAGTGCTGCTAGATCTGCACCTACAAATCCGTGGGTGGTTTCTGCCAGCTCATCCATGTTAACATCATCTGATAGAGGCATGGCACGGGTGTGTATCTCCAGTATCTCCATCCTCCCTTCCCGGTCCGGTACGCGTAATTCAATTTCACGGTCAAAACGTCCGGGTCTGCGTAATGCAGGGTCCAGGGCATCAGGACGGTTGGTGGCACCGATTACAATTACCTTTCCCCTTTCTTTCAACCCATCCATAAGGGCCAGTATTTGAGCTACCACCCTTCGTTCAACTTCACCAGTTACTTCTTCTCTTTTGGGTGCTATGGCATCAATTTCGTCAATGAAAATAACAGTGGGAGCATTTTCGGCAGCTTCTTCAAATATTTCGCGTATCTTCTTTTCAGCTTCACCCACAAATTTACTCATTACTTCAGGACCATTTATGGCCACAAAATTTGATCCACTCTCACTGGCAACTGCTTTTGCCAGCAAGGTCTTTCCAGTTCCTGGTGCACCATGTAATAGCACTCCTTTTGGTGGATCTATACCCAGACGGTCAAATATTTCAGGGTGGCGGAGGGGAAGTTCGATCATTTCCCTTACTTTAGATATTTCCTTTTTAAGCCCCCCAACATCATCGTAGGTAACATCAGGGACCTTTTTTTCCATTACGTCCACTGCTTCTGGTCGAACTTCTACCTGGGTAGTGTCATTGATACGAACCAGTCCCGCAGGATTGGATGATACCACGGTAAATTTTATCTCTCCCAGGGAAAAGGGAGTGGTGGCTTCAAAAAATTCACGGAATATGTCTTCTGAACCTGGGAATTCTCTTAATGTTTCTTTGGTTCTTTTGGGAGAAACAAGGGCTAGAACATCTCCCCGGGTTACGGCCCGGCCCATGAGATTTCGTTTTATAATGTCTCCAGAAGCCATTATGCGCATACCCTTTGCTGCAGGAGCAATAACTACTTTACTGGCCATCCTTGGTTGTGCTTTGCGAATGGTGATCATTTCTCCAATGGAAGTTCCGGCATTGGAACGAGCCAATCCGTCCATACGAACGATTTCCAATCCCACATCTGCAGGATAGGAATTTCCAGCAATAGCACCGGTAGTTCTTTTACCGATTATTTCCACAATGTCACCAGGAGATGCTCCGATTTTAGCCATTAATTCATGGTCTATTCTTACCATTCCTTTGCCTACATCCTGTTGTAGTGCTTCAGCAACTCTAAGCTCTATTTCGCCACTATCCGGCAATTATATTCCTCCAAAGTGTTAAAAAAACATCGTTTATTAATTTCAACTGATATGAATTTTGTTATTACTTTCCCTGTGAGGTTTAATCCTTGTGGGATTTAATCTATGTGGAAAATGATTTAAGTTTTTTATTGATTTTCGCCACCTACCAATGGGAATTTTGCTCTACATTATTACTTTTCAAATGCTCTCTATCTCTTTCCTTAAATATGTTAGATGCCTAATTCCTTAATAAAGGAGGCATAACATGCAAAAAAGTTACAGTAAAAACTCAATTCCGGATTTAAGAAGAAAAGTTCAATACAGGGACGAAATAGACCTTCGCTATCTTGGTATGCGTTACCTGGTTCCAGTGATGATCATGCTCACCATACTTATCATCGGAGTAATGATGGTGGCAGCAACTCCCAACTCCAATTTCCCAGCAAACCTTTAAAAAATCTTTTTTTCATTAATCTAATTTACAATATAAAAAAAGGAA
>JAUNXM010000183.1 GCA_030539815.1 Methanobacterium sp. | reverse complement strand
TATTATAAACTAGTACCACCTTATAAACTGGTACAACCAATTATAACCCCAAATACCAAACTGGCAACCAAATACATTTCAAATGGCACCAACTACTATAGTCCTAAATATCTAACTGGCACCACCCACTGTGGCCTCGCTTACCCTGGTGTGAGGTCCTCCGTCACCAACCGGTGCTGTTTGACCTGCTTTACCGCAGAATCCTACCCCTAAATGGAAGTCAGAACCAACTGCATCCACTTTCTGCAAGATTTCCAGGATGTTGCCAGAAAGGGAAACATCACGTAATGGGTCTTTAACCTCACCATTTTCAATTAAAAATGATTCAGCAGCGTTGAACTGGAAAACACCTTTACCAGTATCCACCTGACCTCCACGTGACCCTTTGAGATATATTCCATTATCAATATCTTCAATTAACTCTTCAAAGTTCATCTGGCCCGGTTTAAGGTAGGTGTTGCTCATACGCACAATGGGTTGATCTCCCACACCAGAACGTGCATTGCCACTGGACTGGATGTTGAGTTTGGCTGCGGTTTCTCTGGAGCTTAAAAGGGATGTTAACTTACCATCCTGAACCAGTACATTTTCACTGGTTTTTATTCCCTCAGCATCGTAGGCATAGTAACCAAAGGCATCCATACTGGCATCATCTACAATGGTAACCAGTGGTGAGCCAATAGATGTTCCCATTTTATCCTTTAGAATAGAGTCATTCTGTAATATCAGATCAGCCTCTGAGGCATGGCCCACTGCCTCGTGGATGAAGACTCCGGTGAGTTCCGGGTCCATGATTATGGGATAACGTCCAGATGGTGGTAAGTTAGCATCCAGTAACCTAACTGCCTTTGAAGCAGCAGTTCTTCCCATTAGTTCCAGATCTTCCTTTTCAATAACTTCAAAACCCCGCGCTCCGCCAGCACTCTTGTGTCCAAATTGTATACCATTTTCAGATGCGGCGACTGCGTTTAAAAACAGGGCTACCCTGTTTTCTTCCATGGTAATGGATGATCCTTCCGAGTTTAGGAATAAGCTGGTTCCCTCAGCATCCACGTAATTTACTGTGGTGCTTACCACTTTATCCAGGTTTGCAGCCTGCTCCACCTCATTCATAACCATCTTTTTATCTTCCAGAGATACTTCCGATAGTTTGATACGGGCATTGGATGGTACTTTATCGGTTTTTATTTCGGCAGGTGCCAGTTTCACATCACTGGACAGGGCACTAGCCAGTTTTAGTGCAGATTCAGCCACGTGATCCAGGCGGTCCAGTTGGGTGGTGTAGGAGAATCCCCATGCACCCTGTTTTAATACCCGGATGCAAGCCCCCAGATCACAACCAGATCTGATTTCCTGGATTTTACCATCCTTCATTACAATAATTGTGTTTTGACTTTCACTGACCCGTATATCGGCATAGTCAACGTGTTTTTCCACTGATTCCAGTGTTTTTCCCAGTAAGTCCAGATCGAGCTCTTCTTTCATGTTATCTCCACTGTAAGTATGATCTTCATGACATATAATTTTACAGATTAAATCTTTCTTGCCACCAAAATTTTCAAGGATGTTTAGAATTTTTATTTTTATAACCATTTGATCAAGGAATTGATCACTACACAGATTATGGATTTATTAGTTCTTATGACAGATTTATGGTATGTGGTAAATCTTAATGATCCAGAAGATTTTATCTCCGAAGATTATATTCCTTTATCCAGTAATAGTCTCCGAAAAATAAATATATAATGTGCGGGTTAAATAGCTTAGAAATCATTAATATTATTATTTCTTTCCTATCACAGGATTATCATTACAAAAAAGCACCGGATGTGAAAAGAGTGAAGACCATAGAGGAAATAAACCAAAAAATTGAAGACGGGGACGCAGTGGTGGTTACCGCTGGGGAGATGACCCGTATAGTGCAGGAAAATGGTGCAGGAGAAGCTGCAAGAGAGGTGGATGTTGTTACCACCGGAACATTCGGTGCTATGTGTTCTTCTGGCGCATTCTTCAACTTCGGACATTCAGATCCGCCCATCAAGATGAGCCGCACCTACCTGAATGGTGTAGAAGCCTATTCTGGCCTAGCTGCTGTGGACGCCTATCTTGGAGCCACACAACCCCACCGCAACCCGGATATTGGTCTGGATTACGGGGGTGCCCATCTACTGGAGGATCTAATCAGGGGCAAAGAGGTTGAACTGGTAGCAGAGGCCTACGGAACTGATTGTTATCCTCGAACAGACGTTCATACTTTCCTTGGCCTGGAAGACCTTAACCAGGCAGTTATGGTTAACCCCAGGAACTGTTACCAGAACTATGCTGCAGCCACTAACTCCACTGATGAAACTATCTACACATACATGGGCACTTTATTACCTCAAATGGGAAATGTGAGTTATTCCAGTGCCGGGGAACTCAGTCCCCTCTTAAATGATCCCTACTTCCAGACCATTGGAATTGGGACCCGGATATTCATGTGCGGAAGCCCGGGTTACATTTTAGGTGAGGGAACCCAGCACGCCACTGAGGGTAAGCGTAAAAATGGTGTTCCAATAGATTCATCAGGGACACTGATGCTCAAGGGAGATATGAAGAAAATGGATGCGGAGTTTGTCCGGGGTGCTACCATGCCGAATTACGGACCCACACTTTACGTAGGTGCCGGTATCCCCATTCCTATTTTAAATGAGGACATTGCACGGCGAACTGGTATCAGTGATGAGGATATATCCTGCAATATTTATGATTACGGTGTTCCCCGCCGGAGCCGTCCTGTAGTAATGGAAACCAACTATCAGGAGCTTAGAACCGGGAAGATTGAAGTCAATGGCAATGAAGTGCAAACATCCCCACTTTCTTCCTTCAAAAAAGCATTGCAAGTAGCAGAGGAGCTTAAAAACTGGATTGATAAGGGTGAATTCTTCTTAACCAGCCCGGTTAAAAGTCTACCCTCCGCGGGGTGCACAGTGAAACCATTGCAGATTAAAAGACCATCCATTATGGTGCGAGATCTGAAAATCAAACCAGTGATCACTGCCCGGGCAGAAGAAGCTATTTCTGGTGTGGCCCGGAAGATGGTGGATAACAATGTCAACCATCTGCCAGTGGTGGATCATGCTGACCGGCTCATGGGTATTGTGACCAGTTGGGATATTGCCCATGCTGTGGCCAAGGACAGTCGCAAGCTCACCGAGGTAATGACCAAGAAGGTCATTGTGGCCATGGAAGATGAGCCAGTGGAGTTAATTGCCCGGCGCATTGATAAACACGAAATATCAGGTGTTCCTATAGTTGACCGGGAAAACCGGGTTAAGGGCATGATAACTGCTGAGGATATTTCCAGACTAATTTGTTCCCAGAATAATAAGGATGGTGGTTCTAAATGAAAGCCTGGCTTAAATTCTCCCCTACTATCGTGAATAAAACAGTAATATCTGATCTTATAAAAAACTACGATGTTACCTTCAATATTCTCAAGGCCAATATCACCCCCAAGGGTGGTAAGATGCTCATTGAAATAAGTGGCAGTGAAGCGGAAGAAGGAATAAAGTACATGGAAAAGGAGGGCATCCAGCTCAACCCCATTAAGAAGGTGGTTAAAAAGGATGAAGAGAAATGCATGGATTGTGGTGAATGCATAAGCCTATGCCCAGTGGAAGCCATTAAAATGGAGGAAGACTGGACTGTGGAACTGGATAACCAGAAATGTATTGGCTGCGGATTCTGCACAACTTCCTGCCCTACCAAGGCCATTAAGATTGCAGATTAAGAACCCCAATATTTTTTTTTATTTTTACATATTTTATTTTTTTTAAACTTTAACACTGCTATAAAAATAATATATGTCTTTAAATCTGAAATAAAAATAATTTAAAACTTTAAATC
>JAUNXM010000182.1 GCA_030539815.1 Methanobacterium sp. | reverse complement strand
CTGAAGAATAAATTGTTGCACGGATTTAGTTCCTTTTTTAACTTTTATGGACCATTTATCTTTATTTAAGGTATAAAGATCGTTGTAACTTAATTTTTTCCCGCTGAGTTTGTTTAATACTTTGATAAGTTTGAAATAGCACCAGTATTCATATAATTCACTTAGTTTACGTTCATAACCTTTTATTTTATCTTCAACTTCTTCCCATTCTAATCGAAAGGCTAATTCAAAGTTTATGAAGTATTTGAATAGATCTCGATATCCTTCTTTTTTCTGTAAAACTTGTGAATTTAGGGGAAGATAATCCATGCGCCCTACTTCTGCAGTCCAACGATCACTAAGATAATCCTGTACTTGCTGTTTGTAGAATAAAAGTTGGTCCTTTATATAACCGTCATTGTCCTCTATGGAGATTAAAAGCTGGTTTATCACTTTATCTAATGATTCAAGGAAATATTTTAACAAGCGATTCTCAGGAGTGTCTATATTTTCTTGGTAAAATCTTTGGCTGATAACATCGGGGACATATCCTCCCATTGTCTCCGGCCAATCATTAGGGGGATGGTTAGCATGGTATAAGTGTTCTGGTCGGGCTATTATGTAAATCATCTCAGAAGAACCAATATTACTGGCAAAAGTACTGGGAAGATTGATATTCTTTTAAGCCTACAAAAATATTATTACATCCAAACAGCAAATTAAAAAGAAAACTGAGTATTATTACTAGACAGATCTTCATAGTCTCAAATTTCACTCTGACGGGTATCGCATACAATTCAATTACAGGAGTTTTCTTATCTAATGGAAGATTAACAGATTAGGCTTAAATCCACAATAACTATGTTAATGATCTATTATTTTGGTTTTTAACCAATCTTCTAATTCTGGTTCAATAGTTTCGTATGGTTTATTTGAATCAAATTCTCTATACAACTTACCAATAATATCTGCTGGTAATTTTTTAACTGTTCTATCTTTTAAGATGCATACTGGCTTTCCTGATGAAAGCATATATCCTGTTTCAAGGGATACATTAGGATTATACTGCCCTATTTCATCAAATACTGCTATTCCAAAGCTACATCCTTCCATATATGTCATTATATTTAGTAATAAGTCATCAGCATATTCTTTATAATCTGCTCGAAGACCAATGAATCCATTTTTTCTTAAAACATTCTGAATAGAATTCAATATTTCGTCGTTATTAGCTGTTTGTTGATCATTAAATGATTCATCAGGAATTTTCATCATAATAAAACCCATTTCAGTAGAATTCGGGAATTCTTTCATGAAATCCTTAAGATTATCAGCAATGACGCCAAGTTCATCTTCTAAATAAGGGCTAGATATTTCTTCAACATCTAAATTCCAAAAACCATCCTTAAATTTACCAAAATGTGCACCACAGGCACAATCGTTATTTTCAGCAAGTGAATAAATTAATTCACCCCTGTCACGTGCAATTACATGAAAACGTCCACATTCTTTGCAGTTCCCTATTAAATATTTTTTCATTATATCACGCTTAAAACAGTGAATAGTATTGATCACTTATTATCTTATAAAAATATTCAACTATCGTGCTAATTTATTCACCATATCTGCAATACCATCCCATGTCCATTCAATTATTGGGGAACCATTTAAAGAAGAAGGTATGCTACCTTTATCCGACTTATTGATATAAACCCCAAAAACAGGTATATTTTCTTCTTTAGCACATTTAACTTCCCAAACGGCACCATCTGCTTCATATGTTCTTTTACCAATAAGCTGAATCAGAACATGGGTTCTTTTTATTCTATCTCGACATTGAGTTTTCCATTTAGAATCAAAAGCGTATCTTAAAGACCAATCATAAATTTCAATTGGACTAATAGGATTTTTGGATTGTCCTATTAAAAGATCCCTATATCTAACATCGTTGTCATAGTCAAAACTTACAAAAGCCCTTTTTTTACTCATAGCAACCCTCATTAAATTACATTCAATTCTATTTCAAAACTTTCAAACACAGAATAAATATCCAAAATGCCGTTTATAGAAGATTTCATGTCTTTGATGGTTGTTGTTGCAATTTTTTTATCCTCTGATTTAGTAATATCTAAACTTAATTTTAGTTGAACATCATCGATTTTTATGGAACTGCATGTGAATTTCACACCTTTCTTGACATAGCCATAAGAAACTCTATCAGTTTCTTGTATATGATCACATAAAATAAGTAAAAAAGCTAAAGGATCTTTATCAATGCTTAGATGAGCTAGATTGAAAGGAGGGACCATAAAAATATATTTATACGCATTGTGAAGAAAAATTGCAGTAGCAGCATTTACAATTGGAATGTAATAGTATGCAGGATTCCAATTTGACTTGAAAAAAGATTCATTTAGCCATTTTAATAATATTATAGAACTATAGATGCCATGATCAAGCATACCCTCAGTCAAACCCTTTTTCAGTGATTCTTCAAGTTTTTTATGAATTGTTTGTTCATCTGCAAATCCAAGATCAGAAATATTTTTAGCAATAGCTTGAAACACGTTAATGGGCATTCCTTTTTTTAAATAAGGATATTTATCATAAAATTCGATCTCAAATTTCTCTAAAGGATTAATATTATTGATATGAAGGACATCATCTAAATTTTGAAATTGTAATACAGCAACAATATCTTCAGAAAAACGTTTTTCTCTGCTTTTCATTATATCAGAATCATCAAAAAAAAGATTAGGAGATATCAACATTGTTGTGAATTCTTTTATTGTTTTAAAAGCAATTTCGAGGGGATAGCCAACATCATGAAATAGTGAAGCCATACCCCACCGATAGAGAAATTCTTCTTCAATTGTAGGATACATGTCAGGATAATTACATGATTTTTCAAAATTTTTGCGTACATTTATATTGACTGAATAGTTGGTTAAGCCGAAAATAAATACATTTACCGAGTGAATATAGTGATCTCTTTGTTTTGGGATAATCCCCTTAGATGCAAGTTCAAATTTTTTCATTACCTCAATGAGTTCTTCTAGACCTCTGAGCCTAAAGGTATGCAAAAATTCGCTATATACTTTTTGAGCGCGTGTATTATCAGGATTTTCACAAAAATCAACTATTGAAACCTTTAAATAATCTCCTCTTTCAGTTAATTTAAAACTATCAAAAAACTTGTCACAAGAAGTTTTAGTGGATTTATAGGTTTCTAACATATTTACATCCTTTACAATTTATACATTACAAATATTACAAAATATCCTTTTCAGGAACGATATTTGGCTTATTAATATTCCTTTTCCAAAATTCACGGAATTCTTTTCTTTTAATATCAATACCAATCTCTGGATTAGTATCCCAGAAATGACAATCAATAGCGTGAGAATCGAAAGGTATAATCGTACCTTCTTTAGCTGTTAAAATGACTCTTTTTTTGAGTCCAAATGCAAATCCTGCTTCCATAAAACAATTAGGTCTCAAATCAGTAAAATCAGCAATAATAATTGAAGAATTATTAATTTCCTTAAATATTTCTAAGTTGAGAAAAGCTTCTTTGGATTCAGAAAATCCCATGTCCTTTATGTGGAAATTCTTTTCTTTGACAACAAAATCTACAACATCACGAAAAAAAGAATTTACTAAAGTGTAGTTGGAGTTGTCAGTATTTAAGAGTCTTACATAAAAAACTTGAGGTTTAATAATTTCGAGTTCTAAAAAGTCTATAATTTTATTTGCATAATCTTTGGGAGTGCTTTTCCATTTATTATAATCTAATTCAATTAATTTTGTTGCAGTAGTAGTATCAGCTCTTGGAATAAATTTTTTAGGTTCATCAACAGCTATTTCATATAGAAATCCTCCAGATGATTCTTTTTTTGAAATACCATCACTAAAACTTGAACCGAGAGGTATGTTT
>JAUNXM010000181.1 GCA_030539815.1 Methanobacterium sp. | reverse complement strand
GAAAAACTATATTTTTTTAAAGTGAAAAAATATACTATCTCTATAAGGGCATAGTAATATGGTTAACATGTCAAGTTAGTGGAGTTGAAGGTAAAAATCATGATCGATCAAAAAGTTATTCTCATTGGAACTGCAATGGCAGTGGTGCTGGTTATTGTTTTGGGGATGTTCATCCCCCTGGTTGGGGGTGTGATTGCACTGATAGTAGCTGGAGTGGTGGTAGGATACCTGGCCAACCAGAACATAAAGACTGGGGCAGTACATGGGGCTCTAATAGGGCTCTTCACTGGAATAATATATGTTATTATGATCTATGCAATTTCAGGCTTCTCTGAAAAGATAATTGGGGGACTAATTATCTATTCTCTAGGTTCCATACCAGTATACATTCTTTTAGGCCTGGGTGGTGGAATTATTGGTTCTGTTATGAAAAAAAGGCAACAAGCTGTAGATGCATTGTTGGAAGATGATTCAGAAGAAACCTCTTCTCCTGAAGATAATGGTGAATAAAAGTAGGAAACACGAATATTAAGGGGTGATATTAAATGGTAGACTGGAAAGCAGTGGGTGTGGGATCCCTTATCAACGCGGTTTTAACCATTGTCTTAACAATATCTGTCTTCCCCCTATTCTTTTTAGGCCCTTTAATAGGGGGATTAGTGGCAACCTATATTGGAAGTGGGGATAAAAAGGACGCACCAGTTGAAGGAGGGTTAACCGGAGTTATAGGTGGACTCATCATAGGAATTCTTTTCATGGCTGGTTTCGGCGCTTTAAGTGCCATTATAGGCCTTATATTTGCAAAGGTAGGTATGGTAGCGGGGACCATGACATTAATCGCGGGTCTGTTCATCACCATGGTCTCCATATTTTTAGGAGGCGTCCTAGGTGTTATTGGAGGATTTATAGGTGCTGAAATCAGAGAAAATGGCCGTAAAAAAGTAGACATCGAAAACTAGGTATTAAATTTTTTCATCTGAATTATTATCTTTATTTTCCCATACCATTTTTTTGGCTTTTATTTAGAGATTGATAATAATCTGGGTTAGTTGCTAATTTCTAATTCTTTTATATTACCTTAAAAATTCATTATTCATTTATTTCTATGATTCCATGGTTGGCATCAACTTTCACCAAGTCTCCTTCCTTTAATATTTTCAGAATATTTTCTTCTGGATGGTCAACCATGGGTATGCTGGCCATTATTGCTCCGGTGGCTATTATGGGTTCTGCTTCCAGTGCAATGATGGCCAGTGGTGCGGTTTTGCTTTTGGCCATCTGGAAGATCACGTAAGATCCCACAGTGGAACCTTTACCAGAGGGGATCACCAGGATTTTTCCACTGATGTTCTGCTGATAAAGGTCGTGATCACCATCAGTTATATTTCCAGTCTGAGGGTCAACACCTCCCAGAAAACTCAGTGGTTCATGAGAGATAATCACATTTCCAGTAACGAGACCTCGAGAAATTTTTCGGCATTTGATTTGATGAGTCATGGTGGGTAATTCCTTAAATTTAATTTTATCTTTTCTAGAATTTCTGCTCTATTATCATATTCTAGAATTTCAGGCAATAAGATTTTATCTTGTTCTAAAATTTTAACTATATAATAGAATTCACTTTAGAATATGAGAATATCTGTTCATTTTTCACCTAAAAAAATTAGTATGGGTAAAAAACCATTCTTAAAATGATTTTAAACCGGCATTTAATATAAATCAGATTAAAACCATTGATATTCTAGTTTTACTCTATTCAAGTTCCAGTTCTACTCCGCCAACCACTTTCCTTAAGTAGTTGTAAATTAGGGCCATGATTGCGTAGATTATGAAAGTAAAAACTAAAGTTCCAAGGGTATTTCCTAATAAGTATCCAATTCCTCCCCAGGGATTGGAACTGGCGAAGTAAATGACCAGTGATGGTAATGAAAATATGAAATTAACAATGGTCAATACCACGGCCCCAATTAGTGCCACTGGAATTGGTGCTATTTTTTTGATTTCAAAGGAGTTTTCACCTATTGAATCAAATTTTAGTTTTATACCACCCATTCTAGGTGTCAGGAAGTTGTAAAGTAGGGTCATAATGGCGGTAGAGATGAAAGTTGATATTAACATTACTATGGGTACTCCAATTATCATTATTATAATTCCTAGGACACCCAGAGCACCTAAACCCCCTACTCCAGCCACCGCGGTACTGGTACTTATTGTAGCTAGTGCTGCTCCCTGTAAAGCTAAAACCATTATAGGTGCAACTATCAACATTATCAGGAACGTTATAATGGTGTAAAGTACGGATAACATCAGTGAAGCTGGGATCACAGGTATGGAGATAATCTCTTCCATGTCAAGTATTCCCACCTTAATTCCTCCGATGCGGGGTACTAGTAGGTTGTAAATAAATGCAGTGAGAAATGATGACAAAATGCTTATTAAAAAGCCGCCCACTGGTAAAATGATGATAAGAGCTATGGATAACGTCATCAGTATGCTGGTGATGATGCTGGCTTCAGAAGGGAGGATAACAGCAACCACTCCCAGTATTAGCACTAATATTAGGGCATAGATAAGGCCCAGAACTGCTGATATCGAGGAAGACATCAGGGTGTAGGGTACAATAGCCACGGATTTTATTTCTTTTAATTCTTCCATATGTTAACCTCCAGTTTTATGAAACATTGTTTATCTATATTAATACAATTATTACTAAAAAATTCTAATTAATAATAATTTCATATACTCATGAAGAATCTAAAACAGTTATGTAAAATTAGTTATCTTTCTCTTATTTCAATTTAAAAAATAAAAAAAGGGTATTTTGGTTTAGAGATTTATTCCAGTACCAGTTTGACCCCGCCAATTCTGGGTTGCAGGAAGTTGTAGATTAGTGTAGCCAGGGCGACTATGATGAAGGTCATGATGAATGAGGATATTATCTGAACGATTAACATCATGAATCCTCCTAGAACATCTCCCATCATGCTGAACTGAGCCAGATTGAGCAATCCCTGTATAAGTCCGAATATTGCAGATACAACTGATAGGGCGATTGCTGCAGGTACAACTGGTATGTTGGTTAGTTCAAATCCATTGGCTGCTTCGGCAAATATTAACCTTATTCCTCCAACTTTGGGTATCAGTACGTTGTAGAATAGTGCGAATAGAGCGTATGCAATGAAACTGAATATGAACGCTATTATGGGCATAATGATTATCCAGAACAAAGCCCATATTCCTGAGATTGCTGCCATACCTGCACCTGTTGGGAGAGCGGCTACATCTGTGGCGTTGGTTGCATTTGCGGCCACATTAGCTGCTATTGGAATTAATCCGCTGAACAATGATAGTACTGAGGAACCAGCCAGACCCATGTACAGTCCCATTATAAAAGTTAATATAGCGACTATACATGAAATTATGAGGGCCATGGACACTACTGGAATTGATTTAACTTCGTCTCCTTCCATACCGAGTTTAACACCACCTACTCTGGCTGCAAGAACATTGTAAAGCAATGCCAGAATAAATGCATACACGATGTTGAAGAAGAAAGAAGTTAGAGGCCATAGGATGATAATGGACAAGCCCAATAAAGTGATGAAACTAGCGAACATGCCCATGCCGGGTATTATAGCGGCAATGGTTCCGAAGAAAAGTATGGTGAGAATTGCTAAAATAAAGGCCAGAATTGCCTGTATCGAAGATGTCATTAATGTGAATGGAGCGGTTCTAATCTTTTTTATTTCTTTGATATCGACCATTTTTTTCACCTCCCTTTAAAGTTATTAACAATATTGTTTGTTGTTAGTAATATATTAATTTTTCCTTTTCAAGGAGTTTTAAAAGCAGTAAATAATTAAAATAAAATAAAGAAGGGAATATTTACAAAAAAATATAGGATTTGGTTGGAATATA
>JAUNXM010000180.1 GCA_030539815.1 Methanobacterium sp. | reverse complement strand
GATATCCCATTAAGAAATTGGTATTCCCTTAATAAGTAAAAGATGTTAAAATAGATATTAATGTTTTCCAGTTCCCTATAAAACTCTAAACTGAGCTTCTACTTCTGACTGGTCCATAATCCGTTCACAATAGTGGCATCGCAGTACCAGTGGTTCCTTTTGCAGCACAATAAAACGGGTGTGGACTGGTTCGTTAGTGTTGGTGATGCAGTTGGGATTGGAACAGTTTAAAATGTTGTTAATTTCATCTAAGAGGTTCACTTTACCCTTTCCCACAATGTCATAATTCCTTATTATGTTGATGGTGGCATAGGGTGCAATGAGAGCTATTTCATCCACTTCCTGGGATGCCAGTTCCCGGCCTTCGATCTTAACAATGTCCTTGCTTCCCATTTGACTGGACTGAACATTCATGGCCAGGGTTACTGCAGTTTCCTTACTGGGAAGTCTCAAAATTTTAAGGACTCTCAGGGCCTTGTTGGCACTGATGTGGTCAATCACAGTTCCATTCCTAATGGGTTTTACCTTCAATTCCCTGGGAGCTTTCATGTTTCACCATTTTCTTTTCTAGAACAAATTTCTTATTTCTAGAACAAATATATTCTGATAATATTTTATAAGATTATCCCTGGGATGATAACCTCGGCCCTGAACCAGCTAATTTATAATTGATATTCATCCTTGTTTAGAAGAATAGATGGATACTTCTAGTTAATAACTTGGATTGTAAATCATGTTTTAAGGTTAGTTAATTCTTTAGCATTTTTTTCAAAATTATGGTATAAAAAATTAGTGCTTGGGAATTAGTGGTTTAACTGATACTCTTTTGAATGATTTAGATTATTTCATTTAAAACATGTAATTAACTTATTTCATAAAACTTGTAATTAATGATTTTAAAAAAAACGGCTTAAAAAAAAGAATGTAGTTGGATAAATAGTAGGGATTTGTTCCTATTTATCCAGTATCATTTCTATGAATTTGGCGTACACCGGCCTGGTGATGAAGATTCCAATGAGAACTCCTAGAATAGTGGTGAAGGCAAATCCAGAAAGCACACCAATTCCTGTGGCTCCCCTGCTGAAACCAATGTAGGCCAGTGGTAGCATGGCCGCGATAAGGGTTCCGGCTGCGGCGAATATTATGAAGAATGCGCCTTTAATCTTGGACCTTACACTCGCTAGTCTTTTTCTTTTTCCCTTTTGATCACGGAATCCCTTGAGCACCTCATCGGTGATGATGATCTGGTCATCAACCCCGGTACCAATGGCTGCGATTATACCGGCAATGGCTGCCAGGTCAATGTTCCATTGAATCACTGCAGCAGCTCCCAGAACCAGTATCAACTCCGCAATACTGGTAAGCAGGATGGGAACCACCAGTATGGGGTTGCGGTATCTGATGATGATAATGGCAGCAATAATCATTAAAGCCAGTATACCTGCGATAAGAGCACCATTAATGAACTGGTCCCCTAATTCTGCGGATACACTGCTAACTCCAACAATTTTAACTTTCACTGGTAGAGCACCGGATTGTAAGAGGGTTTGCACGCTTTTAGCTTCAGCCTGAGCTTCTTCTTTGGTGGCTGCCCCTCCACTGATCATCACATCAGTGGATGGATTTCCATTGGCCAATTCTGCAGAAAGCTCGGGGGAAGTGATCAACTCGTCATCCAGATACATCTCCACTGGAACCCCGGCCTGACCTCGGGCAACCTGGGCAAATCGGTTGGCACCCTCTAATGACACGGTGAATGGAACCTGCCATTCGTTCCCAGTCACTTGATAAGGTTTCACCTGGGTAATATCTGATCCCACCAGTGCAGTCTGATTGTTGATTTTGGCTTCGAATTTACCGTTACTTCCCACTATCTTAGCCACATCATCAGGTTGCACTCCTGCTATTTCCACAATAACGTTCTGGTTTCCACTGGGATACACTTTAACATCTTTTACCCCGAAAATGTTCAACCTTTTATCCAGAACCGCGGTAACCGTGCCCATGGTAGCGGTGTCCACAGGTTTTTCCAGCTGGATTTGTATGGTTGAACCACCTTTAAGGTCCAAACCCTGTTGTATACCAAGAACTGAAATAGCACCGATGCTGGCAATAAGTAGTACTATCAAGAGTAGCACTCGTTTATCTTTCAGGAATTGCTTGAGATTCATTTACGTCCCTCCAAGTACCATCTCAGTATTCCCAGGTTCATAAGCCAAGTTGTTAAAACATCAGCTACCAATCCAATTATAAGAACCGCAGCAATGTCTGCCAGTGTCTGAGCTGCAGGAATAAAAAAGTACACCACCAGAAACAGTGCTACCATTGAACTGATGGATGTTATGGCCATGGTTAAACCTGTTTTCAATGCATCTGTTGCTCGCTCAGTAATAGTGCCTTCTTTCCTTTTAAGAACCCTGGTGGTAAGTAGTATGTCTGTATCCACGCTGTAACCAATGAGCATCAGCAGTGCTCCCACTGAAGCCACGGAGAGGGGTATGCCAAACAGGCTCATACCTCCCACGGCAATTATTATATCCGAAAGTGCGGCGAAAATAACTGCTAGGCTGGGTATGATGTCCCGGAATATGATGAACACGGTTATGCTCATGAAGATGAAGGCAAAGGCCAGGGCATAGTACACTTGGGTCATTGACTCTGAGCTTAAGATTGGCCCCACCGACCGGTAACTGGTTATGGTTCCAGTTCCCTCCAGTGTGGAGGATATTTTAACCACGTCTGTGTCACCAGTGATGTCCACGGTGGCCTGGTTGTTCTTTATTGATTTGATATCAACAATCTGATTGGGAGCTGCGGAGCTAATAATTGATTGCAGTTCGTTCTCACTAATGGATTTTTCCAGATCTATAACCACCACTGTTCCACCCTTAAGTTCAATACCCTGGTTAAGGCCAACTGTGGCTATTAATACCAGAGCAATGAGGGTGATCACCACGGGGATGGCGATGAGTGGTTTAGATGATTCTAAGAATTTTTCGAATGTTATCAATTAAATCACCAGTTTATTATCCTCACATTATTTTTTTAGGTTTAATCTTTATTTATATTGAAATTCAAAACTTTTAATCCTTGATTAAACTTTTAATCCTTGATTTATATTCCGTATATTGGGAGGTCTTCCTCTTTTACTATTTCTTTAATGTTTTCAATGAGTTCATCAGTTTTTTTGTTACCAGTTTTGATCTGGAATGATTTGATCATACGCCCTCCACGGGGCTCGATTTTTTCCCTCATCCGTTCAATCACCTTCTGGCTTCCGGAACTTCCCATAGTGGCAAAGAGTATCACATCCTTGCCCTGGAAGTCGCACTGATCAATTAAGGTTATTATGGCTGGTGCTGGTTTACCAGCCCAGGTGGGACTTCCCACATACACCAGATCATAATCAGTAAGATCTACTGTTTCTGGGTTTATTAAAGTTTTATTCTCACGGAAAGCATCTACAGAGGCTTTAACATAATTAAGCGCACCTGCCCGGTTGTTCAGGTCGGTTATTTCCAAATAATCAGCGTTAACTTCATGGGCTAGTGTTTTGGCCACCAGGGCAGTTTTCCGGGTTCTTGAATAAAACAGGATCATGGTTTTCATAAAATTTACCTCAAAAACTCAAATAATTAAGGTTTTCTTACTCCATAGGTGTAAGTTTCACTCCTATTAAAGTGATTTATTCCAGAACAATAGATAACCCTTAGATCTTTACTATGGTTGGCTAATATCAGTCTTTGGTGTTAATCATTGTTTTAAAGGAGAATTAATGGTTTTTCTCATGTTTGATGGTGTTTATCACTTTTTTCTCTTCATCTCATAAAATATATGGATCAAAGTTTATAAAGGTTTAGGGGTTGACAATTGTAAGTTTTTTTATGTAAGTTCTTAGCATCTTTTTATTTTCTTAACAT
>JAUNXM010000179.1 GCA_030539815.1 Methanobacterium sp. | reverse complement strand
AGGGAAACGCGGTTCTTAATTACACTGATAAAGACGTTCCATATACGAGAACAATTGAACACAAACATTTTGAAGGAATCAAATCTGAAAAAACTGTTGTTACCACCGAATATCCGATGCCCTGGAAAAAAGGAAAAGAAGCATATTACCCAGTAAATGATGAAAAAAATATGGAAATTTTAAGAAAATATGAAGAGTTAGCAGAAAATAAAGAAAATGTGATATTCGGGGGACGTTTAGGAAGATACAAATACTATGATATGTGGGAAACCATTGAGGAATCATTGAAATTGGTAGAAAAAGAGCTTAATAATAAAAAATGAAAATAAATAGTATAAACCCACATTCAGAGAAAAATTAAGGATTTTTAGTGATAAAATGGATAATAAGATTATAATCTTCGATAAAAATCAAAATGAAGAAATTGTTTCTGAGATAAATGTTAATGGGGATAGAAAAAACCCTTTTGTGTATGAAAATGAAAGTAAAAAGAACTTTTCTCTAATAAATGATAATGCATCCCCAGTAAATGAGGATTCATCAAAGTTGGCTATAGTCTTTATATCTGATGATAATTATGCAACTTGTACTGCAGTAGCTATTAATTCATTGTACATAAATAAAGATAGAAATAATTCATATGAGATATTTGTTATTTCTCATGGAATCAGTAATACCAACAAAAATAGATTGGAAAAATTAAGCAAAAAAAATTTTGTCGTGAAGATTATTGATATTCAGGATACTAAAGAGTATTCTTCAGTAAAAAAGCATAGAGAACATGTATCCACGACTGCAATGTTCAAATTTGATATTCCTAATATCTTAAAATCCCATGATAAAGTTTTATATATCGATGGTGATGTTCTTATTTTGAAAGACCTGAAAGATCTTTTTGACATGGATTTTGAGGATAATTATGCTATAGTAGTGAAGGATATTCTATCTATAAGAAACAAAAATCATTTAAAGAGGTTAAATTTTAAATGTGATTTTTATTTTAACTCTGGGGTTATGTTGTTAAATCTTAAAAAATTACGTCAGGATAATATCAGTGATAAATTGATTGATTACAGAAAAAATAAGATAAATCACTTCATGGATCAAGACGCTTTTAATGTTGTTTTTTGTAATAAAGTAAAATTTGCTCCTTTAAGATATAATCTCCTAAATTTTTATTTTGAGGTTTTACCTATTGAGACTCTTGAAAATTTCTATGATGAAAAATTAAATCCTAAAATAATTGAAAATTACAAGAATGCCAGTATTTTACATCTGGGTGGACCTGAAAAACCATGGAATATGTGGATGGGTTACCTTTCACTAACTTATTTAAAATACTCCTTTTCATATTCCTATATACTATTCTTCAACATTCTCATAAGTCTAATAAAAAAATTATCTGTAAAAAGACAATTTGATAAAATATTGTCTTTTGTCTACATTTCTAAAAAAGAAAACTTGAATCCAAAGAATGTTTATAATATTTTTAAAGCAAGGGGACTGATTAAATATTATAATCTCTTTGACGAAACGTATTATTTAATTAATTATCCCGATGTAAAGAACTCTAATTTGAATCCATTGGATCATTATATTTATCATGGATGGAAAGAAAAAAGAAATCCTTCCCCAAACTTCGATGGAAATTATTATTTAAGAAAATATTCTGATGTGAGGAAATCTAATACCAATCCACTTGTTCATTATGTTCTTCATGGAAAAGAGGAAAGAAGATTCCCAAATCCTAATGCAGATTCAAGTTTTTCAGAAACTAAAAAAATTGAAAAACATCCTTTACTTAAAATAGATAATAAGATTATAATCTTTGATGAAAATCAAAATGAAGAAATTGTTTCTAAGATCAAAGGATTGACTGTAACATTTAGAGGAAAAAATAACGTAGTAAAAATAGAAAAGGGGTCTATTTTCTATTCCAGTCATATAATACTCCAAAATAACTGCCAAGTAAATATAAAAAAAACAAATAGATACGGAATAAGAAGTTTGTCCGCAGATCTTGCTGATAACTGTAGTATAAAGATAGGTAAAGATTTTTCCAGTGTGTCAATAAGATTTTCCCAGAGTCAGGAAAAGAATTTAAACGTTATCATTGGGGATTACTGTATGTGCGCAGATGGTGTAATAATAAGACCAACCGATGGACATGCTATATATGATATCGAAACTAATGAACTTCTAAATAAAGGGGAGGATGTATTTATTGGAGACCATGTGTGGTGGGCTTGAATTGCCTTATCCTCAAAGGCTCATATTTATCTAACAATACAGTTATAGGTGCGCATTCTTTGGTCAACAAAAAATTCACAGAAGAAAATGTAATTGTTGCTGGAAGTCCTGCAAAGATTATAAAAAGGAATGTTAATTGGGATAGGAAAAACCCTGTTGTGTATGAAAACGCAAAAAAGGATGGAAGATATCCAAATCCTGATACAGGCTCAAGTTTTTCAGAAACTAAAAAAATTGAAAAGCATCCGTTACTGTTAAAACCTTCAGATAAACCAAGGGTTTCCATAATAATTCCAATATTCAATGTGGAAATGTATCTGGAAGAATGTTTAGATAGTGTTGTCAATCAGAACCTTCGAGATATTGAGATAATTTGTGTAAATGATGGCTCTACTGACAATAGCTTGTCAATATTAGAAGAATATGCTGAAAAAGATGAGAGAATAAAAATAATATCCAAACCTAATTCTGGTTATGGTCATACAATGAATCTAGGGATTGAGGCTGCTACAGGAGAATATATTGGAATAGTAGAACCAGATGACCATGTTAAATTGGATATGTATGAAACTCTTTACATTGAAGCTGTTAAAAATGATGTGGATTTAATTAAAGCAGATTTTTATAGATTTACTGGAAGTGGAGAAAATCTTGAAAAAACTTATAATAAAGTAGCAAAGAAAGATGAAAATTATAATCGCATTATTAACCCACGAAATGAGTTAGAGATTTTTAATTTCGTTATGAATACATGGAGTGGGATTTATAAAAAAGATTTCATTGAAAAATATAACATAAGACATAATGAAACACCTGGTGCGTCTTTTCAAGATAATGGCTTCTGGTTTCAAACACTGGCCCTCGCAACACGGACTTATTTTTTAAACAAACCTTTCTATATGAATAGGAGGGATAATCCAGGCTCATCGGTCCATGATAAAGGTAAAGTTTTTGCAATGTGCAAAGAGTATGATTTTATCAGGAATTTTCTAGATAAAAACCCGATTCTAGATAAAAATCCTGAATTTAAAGAGAAACTTATCTATGTTTATCAACAGAAACGTTATCATAACTATATTTATACTCTGAATAGGATAGGGTCTGAGTTCCATAAAATATTTTTGGAAAAATTTCATGAAGACTATGTTTTAGCAACAGAAAATAATGAATTAGATGGAGAACTTTTCTCAAAGAGAGATTGGGATCTTTTACAGTTGATAATAAAAGACCCTACGAGTGTTATTGAAAGTGATTTCAAAAAGGTTTCTAGAAAATCTTCTTCTGATGAAGATTCTGCAAATGGTTTGATATATAAAAAGAGGAAATTTAATAGATTATTGTCTTTTTTATATACATTAAAAAAGGAAAAACTAAATCCAAAGAATATCTATAAAATTTATAAAGCGAGGAGGCAAATTAAATCGCTAAATCTCTTTGATGAAGTTTATTATCTAATCAACTATTTGGATGTTAGAAAATCCAATATGAATCTACTGGATCATTATATTTACATCGGATGGATGGAAAAAAGAACTCCGTCAAAAAAATTCGATGGGAATTATTATTTAAGAAAATATTCTGATGTGAGGAAATCTAAAACCAATCCACTTGTTCACTATGTTCTTCATGGAAAAGAGGAAGGAAGATTTCCAAATCATCATGCTGAAATGACCTCACCAC
>JAUNXM010000178.1 GCA_030539815.1 Methanobacterium sp. | reverse complement strand
TGGAAATGGAAAAAAATGATATTTAGATCTAAATGTTGTTGGCTTTCATCATAAAAAAAATATAGAACTAATTATAAAGACATTGTGGGGTAGTTCCATTTGGCAGATAAAATTCTCCTAGTTGAGGATGAAAGCATAGAAGCCCTGGATATTAAACATACACTGGAGTCTTTTGGGTATGAGGTTCCATATGTTGCTTCCACCGGCGAAGAAGCTGTTAAGAAGGCCTTAAAAATAATGCCCGATCTTATTTTGATGGATATAATTTTAAAAGGAAAAACCAATGGTATTGATGCAGCTCTTGAAATTAAAAAGTTCAACATACCAGTTATATTTTTAACAGCTCATCCTGAAGAATCTACCATTGAAAGAGCCAAACTTACAGAACCCTACGGGTATTTGACAAAGCCATATAATACTATAGAACTAAAATACTCTATTGAACTTGCTATTTACAAAAATAAAATGCAAAAAGAGTTAAAAGAAAGTGAAAAGAATTATCGCAACCTTTTTGAGACCATGGATCAGGGAGTGGTATACCAGGATAATAATGGTGAAATAATATCCGCCAATCCAGCAGCAGAGGAGATACTGGGTCTAACCCTTAATGAAATGAGGGGCCGTAGTTCCAATGATTCTCGTTGGAAGACTATCCGTGAAGATGGGTCTGATTTTCCCGGTGAAGAACACCCGGCAATGTTGGCATTAAAAACTGGAAAAAAGGTTAAAAATGTAATTATGGGTGTTTATGTCTCTAAAAGCGATAAAATTAGCTGGATAAAGATAAATGCAACTCCTAAATTCAGAGAAGGTGAATATGAACCCTATCAAGTATACGCAGTTTTTGAAGATATTTCCCAACGTAAACAGATTGAAGAAAAATTAGGTGGAAGTGAAGCCAAACTTGAAGCTGTAATCGAAAGCATGAATGATGCGGTTTTCATATCTGACAAAGAAGGTAACTTTATAGACTTTAATGAAGCCTTCGCAACCTATCACAAGTTCAAGAACAAGGAAGAATGTTACAAGACCCTTTCTGAATATCCGGATTATGTGAATGTTTATTTTGATAATGGAACTTTAGCCCCACTGGATATGTGGGCGGTACCTCGTGCCCTCAGGGGTGAGACAGTGTCCAATGCAGAATATATTATAGAAAGAAAGGATACTGGTGAGGAGTGGTGGGGTAGTTACAGTTTTGGACCAATACGTGATAAAAAGGGTGCCATCACTGGTTCGGTGGTGGTGGCCAGGGACATCACCGAGATTAAAGAAAATGAAAAAAGACTCAGGGAAAGTGAGAAAAAATACCGAAACGCCCTGGACAACATGATGGAAGGCTGCCAGTTCATTGATTATGATTGGAGGTACATCTATGTAAACGATGCTGCTGCCAGACACGGAATGATGGTGAAAGAAGATCTGGAAGGCAAGTCCATGTTTGAAATGTACCCTGGAATTCAAGATACTGAAATGTTCAAATTAATGGAACAGACCATGGAAGAGAGAACTTCCCATCACCTGGAAAACTATTTTACCTATCCTGATGGCAGTGGCCGGTGGTTTGAACTCAGTGTGTTCCCAGTACGTGAAGGAATTTTCATTCTCTCCTTTGACATTGATGATCGCAAAAATCTTGAAATAAAGCTGAAGGAGAGCGAGCAGAAGTTTAAAACTGTGGCTGATTTTACCCATGCATGGGAGTACTGGATTGGTCCTGAAGGGGACTTGTTGTATGTTTCACCTTCCTGTGAACGTATATCCGGATACTTGCCAGGGGATTTCACGGAAGATCCTGATTTAATGGAGAAAATAATTCACCCCGCCGATAAAGAACTCTTTTTAAATCATGAAGAAGAGGCTATTGAAACTAAAACCGGTGGAAAGATTGAACTGAGGATTTTAAGGAAAGATGGCAAGGAAATTTGGATTAGCCATAATTGTCACCCTGTATTCAATGAAGAGGGTGAATTTTTAGGTAGAAGAGCCAGTAATGAAGATATCAACGAAAGATTCCTGTCTGCCAAGAAGATCAAGGAAAGTGAAGAGAAGCTCCGGCTCATAACCTCTAACATGACCGATGTTGTAGGGCAGATTAATTCTGAAGGGATTATAACCTATTTCAGTCCCTCCCTGAAACAAGTCACCGGTTTTGACCCCGGGAATATTTTAGGCAAAGCTGTTTCGGATCTAATTCATCCTGATGACCGTGAAAGGGTTACTGGTGCAATTCAACAAGCAATAGTTACCAGAAAACCTGTTACTATTGAGTACCAGGCTATCAAAGCTGATGGTAATTATTTATGGCTGGAATCCAATGGGAAGGCGGTTTACAATGAATTTGGAGATTTTGAATCGGTTGTATTCACCAGCAGGAAGATTGAAGACCGTAAAAAAGCTGAAAAAGAGTTAAGAGAGAATGAAGAGAAATACCGACACGTGGTTGAAACTGCAGCTGAAGGAATAACTCTTTTTGACAGGAAAGGAACTGTTGTTGAAACCAATTTAAAAACTTTAGAATTACTTGGATTTGAAAAAGAGGAGGTTGTGGGTCGAAATTTGATCCAGATGTTACCTGCTATTAAAATTAATGCAAAAGAGGTTTTAGGTGCTTTTAAGGATATTTTGACGGGTAAATCTCTTAAAAAGACTGAATGGGAATTTATTAATAAGAAAGGCCAGCAAAAATTTGCCAAGGTACATCATAGTCCCCTGAAAAAGGAGGGGAAAACAATTGGAATCGCTCTGATTTTGGAGGATATAACTGAACTGAAATTAAGGGAAAAATCTCTTGAAGATTCTTTAGAGGAAAAAGAAGCATTGCTGCGGGAAATTCACCATCGGGTGAAGAATAACATGCAGATCATCTCCAGTTTACTGAACCTTCAAAGGTCCTATGTCCAGGAGAATGAAACCCGAAATGTGCTCAAAGATAGTCAGAGCCGGGTGAAGTCCATGGCCATGATCCATGAAAAGCTCTACATGTCCAGTGATTTAAGCCATATCAATTTTAAGGAATACACCGAAAAACTGGTATCCGATATTTTTTACACCTACGGAATTAAAAAAGGCACAATAGAGGCTATTTTAAATGTAGAGGACATTGAACTGAACATGGAAACTGCCATACCATTGGGTCTTATCATCAATGAACTGGTTACCAACAGCCTTAAATTTGCCTTTCCAAAGATGGATGAGGGGGCAGTGACTGTTGAAATGAAAACCAGAAACGGTGAACATACCCTAACTGTTGATGATAATGGAATAGGGGTGCCTGAAGATATTGATTTTAAAAAAACTGAATCTCTTGGCCTTCAACTGGTAAACAGTTTAGTTCATCAAATTGATGGTGAAATCAGCCTTGAAAGAGGTCACGGTACTAAATTTAAAATCATCTTCAAAGAGTTAGATTACAAGCAAAGATTTTAACTTATTTTTTAAAAGGAAAAAATAGGGGTTTAGAAGAGGGTGTTTATACCCTCATAGACTAAAAATTCCTGGAAAACATTTGAAGGAATCACGTATATGTTACCCTGGGTGTACTGGGCGGAAACAGTTTCCATGAGTGCCTTACGATTGTTGGGGTCCTGAATCGCAGTTTTTATACCCTCCATCAGGGACTGCACCGCACTACCCCTGGACATACCACCAGTATTCTGTTCTTCCCTCAGGAAATCCACGGAGTTACCAGTAACGTATCCCTGACCTTTCACATTGATGGGGCCAATGGCCTTTATAATGGCATCTATAGACTCGGGGGTTACAATAACCACCAGATCAGTCTTCAGACCAGTATGATATTCCACAGTTTCCTGGGCAATTTTAGATCCTTTTTCCACATCATTAGTCCACAGGGAATCATGCAGATAGAATTTATCCACACCATTACTACGCATATCAGCGGTTGGAGATAAAGTAGGGTGTGCCAGGCC
>JAUNXM010000177.1 GCA_030539815.1 Methanobacterium sp. | reverse complement strand
CAATTTATCATTTAAATCATGGGTGAAGAAATGTCCAAATTCAGTGAATGGTTCCACAATATCTTGGAAGAAGCAGAGATAATCGACACACGTTACCCTATTAAGGGAATGCACGTATGGCAGCCCCAGGGGTTTAAAATAAGAAAACATGCTCTATCATTACTAAGAAAATTATTAGACGAAGATCATGACGAAGTACTCTTTCCTCTCCTCATTCCTGAGGATGAACTGGCAAAAGAGGCCATTCATGTGAAGGGATTTGAAGAAGAAGTTTACTGGATAACCCATGGTGGATTAACACCCCTCAATAAGAAATTGGCACTAAGGCCCACCAGTGAAACAGCCATGTACCCCATGTTCCCATTATGGGTGCGTTCCCATACTGACCTTCCCATGAGGTTCTACCAGGTGGTTAACACATTCCGCTACGAAACCAAACACACCAGGCCTCTAATCAGGGTTCGGGAGATAACCACCTTCAAGGAAGCACATACCATCCATACTGATTCAGAGGGTGCCCGCCAACAGGTGGAACGGGCTATTGAGATATACAGCAGTTTTTTCCACCAGCTGGGAATCCCCTATGTCATCACCCGTCGGCCTGAATGGGATAAATTCCCGGGTGCAGATTATACCATGGCCTTCGACACCCTGCTACCCGATGGTAAAACTCTGCAGATCGGAACTGTCCATAACCTGGGACAGACCTTTGCCCGTACCTTTGATATAACTTATGAAACAGCTGAAGGAGAACATGAATATGTCTACCAGACTTGTTACGGATTATCTGACCGGGTAATAGCATCAATAATAGGAATACATGGAGATTCGTCTGGGCTGAAACTTCCACCTGCAGTGGCACCCTACCATGTGGTTATAATACCAGTACTTTTCAAAAAAACTGCCCAGGAAGTCCTGGATTTCTGCAACCAGCTTAAGGATAAAATCAAAAAGGCGGGTTTCAGGGTTCACTTGGATGACCGTGACCTCCGGGCCGGTAAAAAATATTATGAATGGGAAATGAGAGGAGTACCACTCCGGCTGGAAATAGGCCCCAGAGATATTGAAAACAAGAAAATGGTCACCCTCCGCCGGGACAACATGGAAAAGGAAGTCGTGGATTACAGGGAAGAAACACTCATCAATGATCTGAATCTGATCCTAGATGAAATTTCAAAAAACCTTAAAGAAAAGGCCTGGAATAATTTCCAGGAGAACATACACCCTGCCGGGACACTGGAAGAAGCAAAAAATATCATCGCCAACGAAAAGGGAATAGTATCCTTCTCATGGTGTGGGGATGAGTCATGTGGTAATGAAATTGAAGAATACGTTACTGTTGACATACTGGGTGTTAAGGAAGAAGCAACTGAAGGAAAATGCATAAACTGTGGAAAAAATGCCCAGCACGTGACACTACTGGCTAAGACCTACTAAAATCAACCAGAATAATAGATTATTGTCATGATATTAGTCTATTTATAGGAAAACAGGTTAATTGAAGAAAATTTATTAATTTAACATGGTTTATATGGATGTTAAAGGGGATAGATATGAACTTACGGTTAATATCACTGATAATGGTAGTAGTAGTCTTTGCAGTGGCCTGCGGAGCTATGAGCTTCCTCTCTGGTGGAGGAATCACACTGGAACAGGCCTATGATAGTAATCAAGTTGAAATTACTCAACAGACTGCTGCCGGAACCATACCCCATATTGTGGCCATAACCAATAATGGTAGCAAACCAGTGATGGTGGATAAGGGAACCCTCCTTAAAAGTAAGGAATCACAGGATTTGGTTATCATTACGGATAAGAAGGTCAGCCCTAACAACAATGACACAGTACAGGCTTACTGCATAGAACCGGACCAAAAAGCGGTTTCAGGGGCCACACTCAACCCTTCAGGCACTTCTTCCAGTCAGGTTAAACAGATTATTGATAGTTCTAACCCATCTAATCTGCAGAATGCCACCCAATCCCAGCTCCAGATATGGATTATTGTAGGTAAAGGTAATGTGGATGTTTACGGTGGCGAGGCAATGGCTGTGGTGCAGAATCAGAATATAAAATATTATCAGTTACAGGAAAAACTGGACACTGCTAAAAGAAGTGTGATGAGCAGATTCAACCTAACTTCTGCTGAAATACAGAATATATCCTTCACTGTGGAGTCCAGTAACAGTGCCAGTACCTTTATCAGTGATCTAAGGCAATGGTTCAAAAACAATTTGGGAATATAAGGGCTGAATCATTTAAATGGAGATTAATTCAAAAAGGATGTAATGAATTTTACAGCAGTCCCCTGATTATTGTTAAAATTAAGTGATCTTAACTTTGGTTTCTTGGTTGGGGTGTGGTTAGGATTAAATTTAGGGAACATTTACTGTAAAGGATAAATAAAAAAATACATAACGGGCGTTAGGCTCTCAATGCCAGGCTTTAGGGTATCATTAATAGGGCTTAGGATTTCATAATTATGGCTAAAATTGTTCATTAGAAAGACTAATAAAAATGATAACATGAAAACATATGCAATAATCCCTGTTTCCAGATTTTCACAGGCTAAAACCAGATTATCACCTACTCTTTCGCCCTTAGAAAGAGAAAACCTTCTTAAAGCAATGTTAAAGGATGTTATAAGTGCTATAAGTGGTAGTGTGGATCAGGTAGTGGTTATAAGTTCAGATCGGGATGTACTTAACTTTGTTAAGGATTTAAATGTTAAATGTCTTTCTGAAGTAGGGCAAACTGATCTTAACGGGGCATTGACCCAAGCAGTTGCCTGGTGTTCAGACCACGCCAGTCAGGTGCTTATTGTACCTTCAGATGTCCCACTTGTCCACCAGGATCAGGTGCAGGAAATAGTGGAATTATCCGGTAAATGGCCGGTGGTCATAGCCCCGGCCAAGGGTGGTGGCACCAACGCACTTTTATGCCCCACCAAAGGAATCAGTATGAAATTTGGTGATTGGAGTTTCTTCGAACATTTGAAAGAGGCTGAAAACTATGGGGTGCCCTGGTATATCTATGATTCGTTCTACCTTTCTCTGGATGTAAACACCGCCGAAGATTTGGGGGAAATAATGATCCATGGTTTCGGAACTGAAACCCGCAAATTCCTTAAAAGTATTGGTTTGGGAGTACAATCAAATCACGGAACCGAGCGTTTAAGGGTGGAAAGGAAATGATTGCCCTGTCCATTGCTGGTTTCGATCCATCGGGTGGGGCCGGTATTCTGGCTGATGTTAAAACCTTCCAGGCCCTGGGAGTATACCCCGCAGCGGTGATCACAGCTCTTACTGCCCAAAATGTACAAAGAGTGGCTGGTGTAGAACCTATTAACCCCGATTTTGTATCCCAACAAATAGATCTGGTAATGGGCCAAGAAAATATCAAGCATGCCAAGACTGGTATGTTATATTCCGGGGACATGGTTGAAATGGTGGCCAGAAAGGTAACCGAATATCAGTTGAAACTGGTGGTGGATCCAGTGATGGTGGCTGGTTCCGGGGGAACCTTATCCCGGGATGAACTTGCAGAATCAATAAAGAAACATCTCCTCCCCCGAGCAATGCTAACTACTCCTAACATCCACGAAGCAGAGGCACTAACAGGTCTGGAAATAAAAAATGAAGAGGATGCCTGTGAAGCAGCACGCACCCTGGGAAAAATATGCCCCACAGTGGTTACTGGCGGACATTTGAATGGGAGAGATATTTTCTACCAAAGGTCTATACATCTTATTGAGGGTGAAATCCTCGAAAGCATCAACACCCATGGGTCAGGATGTACATACTCGGCAGCAGTAACTGCATACTTATCCCACGGGAAAAAACTGGATGAATCCCTGGCCAAAGCTTCTTATTTCACTAAAAAGGCCATTGAAAATGGTGCACACGGGACCCTAAATCAAATGTGGAAAACTAATAACCATTAAATCCATTAATTAAATCA
>JAUNXM010000176.1 GCA_030539815.1 Methanobacterium sp. | reverse complement strand
GGGCTTTTAACATTCCAATGTATTCATTGTTGCGCTGAACCCATTTTACCACTGCCGCCTTTCCCTTTTTCTCCATCACTTTTTTGAGTAGATGGAAACTCTGACCGCTACCACCCTTTTTGGGGTTTTCAGTTCCAAGATAGTAAGGTCTAGAAAGACAGATCAGGGGAATCTCATCCGGATGGCAAAACCCCATTATTTCCATGGTTCGGGTGGAGAATGGACGCAGGTTTTTAATTTCCTCGTCATTGAACTGTATGCATTCTCCAGCAATGTCTATGGCCTTGGCAATTTCCTGGGCCTCTAGCTCTTTACCATCCTTGGCACAAACCTTTTTATAGTGCACTCTACCACAATCGGTTTTATGAACCAGGTGAAACCCTATGTGAAGGTTTTCACTGGCCGCGTACAGTCTGATGGGTATAAAAATAGTTCCAAATTTTAAAGAACCTGACCAGATAGATCTCATATGAAAACCATCTCCTAATGTTATATATGTTATAAGAGAAGGTTAATAGTTTGTTATTATGGGGGATGGCAATCTTTAAAGGAAAAAAATCATGTTCCCCCAGGAGGAGGATGAAATTAATCTTAATTTATTTTAATCCTTTTTTCTTTACAATTTTCAGTTTAAAGTTCTTATTCTGACCCTGATCCCATAATTTATGGGCGTAATCCACAATTTCCAGCATATGCCGATACTTCAACTCTGGTGTGATCTGAACTACCTTTCTATCAATTTTATGCCGGTACCGCCCATAAAAATTAGTTTTAAAATCCCTATAACTATCATCCATGATTGAAACATAGAAATAAGAAATATCAACCTCTTTTTTTGTGTTGAAGAGGTCTTCCAGTTCCTGGTTAATCAGAGTTATCATGGCCATGGCTAGGTTAAAATCAAAGATAGTTACGGATCCTGTCTTCCGTTGGCCTTGTGCGTTGATCTGGTAGATTCCATCCAGATATTCAGTGAGTTCACTGTGCCATTTCCTGAAATCTTTCCCTGGGAAAATCAGTAAATCACTGGTTTTATGGAATAAGTGGGGCTGGTAGGCCAGTACCTTCTTCCCGTCCATAATTCCGTAACTGTATCTCATCCTCATCGTGGTTTAACTTAAGATTAAAAACAGGGGCCGGGGTAAACATCACCCTGTCAGTTGAACTCTAAATTTATTATAATTCTACTTAGACCAGGTAACTCCCAGTGATTCTGATGTTAAAACCTCATTTGACAAATTAAGAGCTGCTTTTTCATCGGCACCCACACCATCAAAGATATATGAATCTAGGTATGTTTGTAGGGTGCTTACGCTGAAAATATTCTCTAAATTCAAAGTCAAAATGTGGGCGCGCTCCATGATTTTAGGCCACACCCCCATGGAATTCCATTCATCACCACGATCCAGAACCATGTCCCAATGATTAAGATGATTTATCTGGGTGGCCATGGACTGGTACATTCTCCCAAATTCTTCCCTGGTGAAAATAATAACTTCCTCATGCTCCTCAAAGAATTCCGGATTATAAAGTTCTATTTTCTGCCCACAAAGCACTCCCTGACTTAACCTCATATTCAATCACCTGCCTCCTTAGGGGTGAATGACTATGCCCCTGATGGGTCATGGCCATTGGGGTAGAGAGTGCACTTGAGAAGTACCACAAAGAACCAGCACTCCTTCCAACAATACTCAAATTAGCTGTTTTAAATTAATGCTATCAGACTTTTAGACATCTTTAAAAAATAATAAACAATTTTTGTAAACAATTCACTCCTATTTAACGTGGGCCCGGTCCATTTGAGTATTGGTTATTAACATTTAAAAAAAAATCTCCTTAAAATTCCCCTGTTTACTAGAGAGCATATGTATAAAAAACATGACCCCTCAAATATAATCGTTTGAATTTTAATGTTCGAGGGATAACTGTGTGAGGAATACAATTTTCACCGAATATCCTCTGAAAACCCAATATCCTCTGAAAATAATAGATTTACTGAATATACCAAAATAAAAAAAAAATGGGGTGAATATTTTATGGCTTTTCATGTTATGCTGGTCCCTACCCTAGGCTGCCCTTCAGACTGCGAGTATTGCTGGAGCTCCGAGGAAGGATCTCCAGTTATGAGTGTTGATATAATCAAAGAAACCGTGGAATGGCTTAAAGACTTCCGGAAGGAACCAGTGACCTTCACATTCCATGGTGGTGAACCACTCCTGGCAGGATATGATTTCTTCCGAGAAGCACTGCCTCTGCTGGCAGGGGAGTTAGCTCATCTTAAACCAGCTTTTGCACTGCAGACCAACCTGTGGAACATGACCCCAGAACTGGCCCGGTTATTTAAGGAATACAACATACCCGTTGGTTCCAGCCTGGATGGTCCGGAGGAACTTAACGACCTTCAGAGGGGAAAGGGCTACTACCAAAGGACCATGAAGGGGTATGAAATTGCCAGAGAAGAGGAACTCCAGGTTAGTTTTATTTCCACTTTCACCTCCTATTCCATCCAGTATAAAGAGGATATTTTTAACTTCTTCCTGGAAAATGGTTTGAACCTTAAGTTACACCCTGCACTCCCATCACTACGGGATGATAACCCTGAAAAATGGGCTTTATCCCCGGAAGAATACGGGGAACTTTTGATCTATCTCCTGGACCAGTACCTGGAACATATGGGTGAAATTGAACTTAAAAACATTGATCACCTCTGTAAATGTGTTTTCATCCGCAGGGGAGTGGTTTGCACCTTTGTGGACTGCATGGGTGACACCTTCGCAGTTGGTCCCGATGGAAACATCTACCCCTGTTACCGTTTCGTGGGCATGCCTGAGTACGTGATGGGTAATGTCCAGGACCATCCCAGTATGGATGATCTGGCCCAGTCTGATGCCTGGAAGCTTCTCCATGATTTCAAAGACTATGTGGACACCAAATGCAAGAAGTGTTCCTACATCAAATTCTGTCGCGGAGGATGCCCCTACAATGCCCTGAAAATTAATGAACAGACCGGTAAAGCTGAAATAAACGGAGTGGACCCCCATTGCACTGCCTATAAGATGATATTCAAGGAAATAACCAAACGGGCCACCAAGGAAATGCTGGGATCCAGCATGGGCATGATTCCCGGTATGCCCGATGATAAACCACAGCCAAAGAAGAGTATAATGTCCATAATGCTTAAACAGTCATAATTTAACTGATAATCTGGTTTTAACCGGTTAATTTAGGATACCCATGATTTAATCTACTGTGAGAATATCACTTGTAAATGGAAATTCCGATTATGGATCAAAAGATTAATTAAAAATTATTTCCAAATAAATCAACTCTCATTTTCAGAATAAATTTTTCAGAGGAAATATAACCTCGCCCTTGATGAGAAAATAGAAGAAAAAAAATAACGAGATGACCTGATATGAAAAGAAGTACACCGGTAATTATAGGCCTTCTACTTATTTTAGGAGTGGTTGCCTTAGGTTACTTCGCTGAATCGAACAATGGAAGTAATAACACCACCAATAATAATTCCAGCCAGTACACACTTTTGAAAAAACCAAGCTTTACCGACCAAACACAGCCCAGTTCTCCAGTTGAAAGCCAGCAAACACCAGCAAGTGATGTTACCGCCAACAACAATACCCAGAACAACACTCAGAACCAGACCACAGTTACTCAAACACCGATGGTTTGAATTCGAAAACCATAAACAACAAATAAAGCTACCCTGTATAATACCCCCTTGATCTGTAGAATAAATTTAACACGCTTTGTAAATGGAGGCTATCATAATGAATTTAGGTAAATTAAATGAAAAATGTCCTAAATGTGGTTCGAAGGATAAAACCCTTAGAAGGCAGTTAGATAGGGAACATCGTGCCTTTGGAAAAACCCAGTCATTTGAATGTAGTGACTGCGGTTATGTGTTTAAAAAACCCGAAAAGGAAAAGGAAAAAGATGAATAGGAATATCTGTTTATTCAAACCTTTCGTTTAC
>JAUNXM010000175.1:2107-4006 GCA_030539815.1 Methanobacterium sp. | reverse complement strand
GGATTTATGCCGTTTGGATTATTTTTTTCATGAATTATTCCGGGTCAATGTTGGGAGGGGTGTTAAATAGTCTATATATCGAAATTTAGTACTTCCTGGAACGAATCCATATCCAGATTATTTTCAACCAGGTCTGATAAACGTTGAATTGAGAATTTTTTTTGTTCCTGGAAATGATCTTCCTGGTAACCTATTGGTTCCAAACCCTTAACTTCCCGTAGATAATCAGTGAATGATCTACGGAATTGAAAATTGTGAAATATTCCATGGAAATAAGTCCCGGATGTTAAACCGTCCTGTGCGCCGTCAAAACCAGATCGAGGGTAATTACCACAACCCTGCATAACCCTGAGGAGAGGTTTAGATTTCCCCAATTTAGAAATTCCTTCATGGAGTTCGTAACCCTGTAATATTTCGCCTTCAGATCCTTTGAAAATGCTATTACCCTTAATTAACTTGCCCTGGCTTTGGCTGATAATTTTTTCAACTTCTCCGAAACTGGTTTTAACATCCAAAATCCCCATACCATCAGTACTACCATAACTTGATTCTTTGAGGGATTTATCAATGATCTTCGATCCTAATATTTGGTATCCTCCACAGATCCCAAAAACGGGTATTTCAAGGGCCAGCTCCTTGATTTCATGATCAAGCCCTGCTTTACTAAGAGCCACCATATCACTGATGCTGTTACGTGTCCCCGGGATGATCAGTGCATCTAAATTACCTATTTCTTCTCCAATTTCAATTAATTTCACCCCCACTTCAGGTTCGTATTCCAGGGGATCAATATCGGTGAAGTTGGAAATACGGGGTAACCGCATCACTCCCACTGAGATTTTTCCACTGCTACGGTATTTACGTTCTGAAAGTGATGCTGAATCTTCCTCAGGAAGCTTGAGTCCCTGATCGTAGGGTAACACTCCCAGCACTGGAACACCAACGATTTCTTCGATCTGCCGGATTCCAGGCTTTAGAATATCCAGGTTACCTCTGAATTTGTTTATGATAATCCCTTTGATCCTCTGACGATCTTCTGTAGGTAGTAACTGGAAGGTCCCGGCTATGGATGCGAAAACACCTCCCTTATCTATATCTGCAACTAGAATCACGTCAGCATCAGCCAGGCGGGCGATCTGCATATTGGCCAGATCCACATCCAGCATGTTAATCTCTGCAGGTGAACCCGCCCCTTCCATTACAATAATATCATAATCTTCTTTCAAAGCATCTAAAGACTCTTTAATGGCTTTTAGGGCTTGATCCCGGAAGTTATGTTGGTAATGGTAGAAGTTCATGTCTCCCGCTGGTTTACCCTGAACTATAACTTGGGAGATGAAATCCTCCTTGGGTTTAAGTAAAACTGGATTCATATGGTGATGGGGCTCCACACCGGCAGCTTCAGCCTGCAATACTTGTGCCATGGCTATTTCCCTATTTTCCCGGGTGGTGAATGAATTCAAGGACATATTTTGGGATTTAAAAGGACTAACACGGTATCCTCGCTGGGAGAACATCCGACAGAGTGCAGCCACCACCACACTTTTACCTGCATTTGAAGCAGTTCCCTGAACCATTATACATTTAGTTTTATCTGAAGACACCATTTCAATCACTTATTCCTGTGAAGTCAGTTTTTAATTTTTAGACTGATTTATAAACCCGAAAAATGATTAATTAATTGAAATCCACAATATAATTATTTTGTTATTGTGTTTGGGGCCTAATAATCAGTTATTCTTAATATAAGGGCAGTGGGCCCCATGTTTAATCAGTTAATCGTTTTTTTGGGGGGTCCATAATGGATTATGAATTATCCTTTCCAAATTTTTTGGTAATTTAAATTTTACCTAACGTTTTATGCATGTAATTTTTAGGTAACTCTTATATTTTAAGGAA
>JAUNXM010000175.1:0-2097 GCA_030539815.1 Methanobacterium sp. | reverse complement strand
TACATAAACAGATGAGATTTAATGCAACCAAAGCAAATGTTCTTATATAACTTTTACTATAGTCATTAGAGTATATACCATTTTAAAAACAGGTTGATTTTTAATAAATCTAAAATTATGGAGGTTACAAAAGCCTATGGCAAATTATAACCCAGATTCTGAGGTTTCTCCCGATGAAACCCTCAAACTTCGCAGTTACAAAACTTCAGGAGACATTGAGGTTCCTGATAGGATCATAGATCAAATTATTGGTCAAAAAGAGGCCGTAGAAACAGTTAAAAAGGCAGCAAAACAGCGCCGTAATGTTCTTCTAATTGGAGAACCTGGTGTTGGAAAATCTATGCTGGCCAAGGGAATGGCTGAACTATTACCTCCTGAAGAACTTCAGGACATATTAGTATATCCCAACATGGAAGACAACCACAACCCATTGATTGGTGTAATGCCGGCGGGTGAAGGAAAAAATGTGGTGACCAATTACAAGGTCAAGGCCAAAGGACAGGAAGAACGTAAAAACATGTTCATGATTGCCATAATCAGCCTGATACTGGTTATTGGTTTTGTGATGCAACAGTTCCTGGCAGCCATAATTGCAGCAGGTATAGTATTCCTGGCCCTGCAGCAGATGAAACCCCGTAGTACGGTCATGGTGCCTAAATTACTCATTAACAACAACAAGAACAACATGGCACCATTCATTGACGCTACTGGAGCTCATGCCGGGGCCCTTTTGGGGGATGTGCGACACGACCCTTACCAGTCTGGAGGACTGGGAACCCCCGCCCACGAACGGGTGGAAGCCGGAATGATCCACAAGGCTAACAAGGGAGTGCTTTACGTTGATGAAATAGGCTCTATGCATATGAAAACCCAGCAGGAATTATTAACTGCAATGCAGGAGAAGAAATACCAGATCACTGGTCAAAGTGAGACCAGTAGTGGGGCAATGGTTCGATCCCAGGAAGTCCCCTGTGATTTCGTACTGGTAGCCTCTGGAAACCTGCACGTCCTGGAAGGAATGCACCCCGCACTTCGAAGTAGGATCAGGGGTTACGGTTATGAAGTGTTCATGAAGGATTCCATGAAGGACACTGAGGAAAACCGCGATAAACTGGTTCAATTCGTGGCTCAGGAAGTTAAAAAAGACGGACGCATACCTCACTTCAGTAAAGAGGCTGTAGCTGAAATAATCCATGAAGCCCAGCGCCGAGCTGGTAAAAAGGACTCATTAACTCTAAGATTAAGAGATCTTGGTGGTCTGGTAAGGGCTGCTGGGGACATAGCCAAGGGGGAAAAGGCCGATTACGTTACTGTGGACCATGTATTGAGTGCTAAAAAACTGGCCAGAACATTGGAACAGCAAATTGCCGATCGTTACATTGTCCAGAAGAAACGTTACCGTGTTTTCAAATCTGAAGGTGGTGAAGTGGGTAAAGTAAATGGTCTTGCAATCATCGGTGACCGTAGTGGTATTATAATGCCTATAGCAGCCGAAGCAGCACCAGCCCAAAGTAAGGACGAAGGTAAAATAATAGCCACTGGAAAATTGGGAGAAATCGCCAAGGAAGCAGTCCAGAACGTCAGTGCATTGGTTAAAAAGCATACCGGAACCGACATATCCAATTACGATATACACATCCAGTTCCTCCAATCCTACGAAGGGGTGGAGGGGGACAGTGCAAGTGTATCTGTGGCCACTGCAGTGGTATCTGCACTGGAAAACATACCAGTTGACCAGTCCGTAGCTCTAACTGGATCGTTAAGTATTCGTGGTGACGTGCTACCGGTAGGTGGAGTTACTGGCAAGATCGAAGCTGCTGCCGAGGCAGGAATACGCAAGGTTCTAATTCCCAAATCTAACATGGAAGACGTGCTCATAGAAGAACGGTACCGTGAAAAGATAGAAATTGTACCAGTGGAAACTCTTAGCGAGGTACTGGAACACACCCTCAGTGGTAAGGGTAAAAAAAGCCTCATGGACAAAATGCAGAAAATCACCGATATGGTACCCCATGGAATCCTGCAAAAACCTGCAACCCATTAGGAGATCAATTGGATATAACTAGGGATTTATTATTTTCCCTAACTTTATTTCTT
>JAUNXM010000174.1:328-4025 GCA_030539815.1 Methanobacterium sp. | reverse complement strand
AAACTCATTTATTTAAACTCCAATTTTTGGGTAAATTTAGGACTGGCTAAAAAGCTTTAAGAAAATTTAACAAATAATATAAATAAGAAAAATATAGCTATAATCTGGGAAAATTGTTTGTAAATGATAACATCCCGGATAATAAGAATTGTAGGATGTTCAGACCCATATAAATGATTATTAGAGAAGAATGATAGAGGATAGTGATAGGATACTGATAATTTACTTTAAAAATTCTTTAAATTTTAACTAAACTGATAAAAAGTGAAGGTGCTTTAATGGTTTTAGACCGTGAAGAAAACCGTGACTCCATTCAATTGTCAAATGAATCTGCAGGATACCTGGTTTGCTCAGGATGTGAAGGATTTTATGAGTTACAGGAAGATGAAACCCCCGAAGATTTTGATAAATGTGAATGCGGAAGCCCTTTAATTTACTATAAAACAAGAGAAAAATTTGAAACCCGGTTAACAAGCAGTGCTGATTTAAAATCGACTGAAAAATCTGTTTTTGAAGAAGAAATTTCTAAAAATAATTCAGAAAAAACAAAAAAAGTAAATAAACACCTTAATATGGAAACTACGCCCAATTATGATGTTAAAACAACTAGCTATACTGGCACCTTAGCATCTACTGATAAATCAGTATTGTCTAACAAATTAGTGGCATCTACTGATAAATCAGTAGTAAATCGTCTTTACCCCCAAACAAATATTTCTGATGATGTTCTGACCCGAAGAAGACAAGAAGGAAAAGATTTATGGGGCAATTTAGATGATCTCAATTCTAAAAATAATCACCAACCACAACAAGCCAAGGATGACCATAATCTTGAAATTGACCGTTTGATGGTATTGGTGGACCATAAAAGAACTTTCAAAGAGGAATCCAGGTTCAACTCGAAATCTGGTCCGGGAAAAAACCCCATCATAATTGCTGGCGTGGCGATAGTCTTAGTTGTGATAGTTTTAGCCTTAGTTATGATACTAGGATTATTTTAACAAATTCCAAATGGATAATGATCCTGATTTAATGATTTAGAAAATCCATATCCATTGGTAATTTAGAAATAATTTAATGATAATTTAGCAAGATGGATTGTAATTATGATAATATAAGGAGTAATATCTATTTAAATAAAAAATCTATTTAAATAAAGAAGGGATTGGAAAAGTAATAATTTGCCCAAATTATGGAATTTAATCCCTTCAAAGGATTTTTAACTTTAAAGCCCTTTAATTCCCTTTTCCATTGCTTCTAATGTTTTCTGAATATCCTCTGGTGAATGTGCTTGGGACAGGAAACAACACTCAAACTGGGAAGGTGGGATAAAAACTCCACTACCAAGTAAAGTCTGGAAATAAGAGTTGAATTTTTCTGTGTCCGCGGTTTTTGCCTGGGAATAATCCCATATCTCATTATCAGTGAAGTATAGCTGGAACATGGAGGATAAACCTGCCACTTGATAGTTTAAGGATGCATCTTCCACTATATCTTGCAAGCCTCTACGCATTTCCAGCCCTTTAACTTCCATTGATTTATAAAATTTATTATCAAGATATTTCATGGTTTCAATTCCGGCAGTTATGGAGATGGGGTTCCCGTTAAATGTCCCAGCCTGATAAACATCACCTGCAGGAGCTATACATTCCATAAATTCTTTTTTACCTGCAAAAGCACCTATTGGGAATCCTCCCCCAAGTATTTTTCCAAATGTTACCAAATCCGGATTTATAGCGAAATATTCCTGAGCTCCACCTTCAGCTATTCTGAAACCAGTTATCACCTCGTCAAAGATGAGCATGATATTATTTTCAGCTGTTATTCCCCGTAAAAATTCCAGAAACCCTTTTTTAGGTGGTATGCAACCCACGTTCCCCATAACTGGTTCAAGGATAATAGCAGCCAGTTCATCATTTTCTTTTTCCACCAGACTAGTGATGGCTTCTTCATCATTAAATGGTACCAGTACTGTATTTTTGGTGGTTTCTTCAGGAACTCCAGGTGAATCCGGTAAACCAAAGGCACCCGAACCAGATTTTACCAGCACGTAGTCATGTGCACCATGGTAGGCCCCTTCAAACTTCACGATTTTACTTTTTCCAGTAACTGCCCGGGCTAAACGGATGGCACTCATGGTGGCTTCGGTGCCAGAGTTGACAAAACGAACCATCTCTGCACATGGCACTCGTCTTACTACTTCCTGTGCCAGTTTTATCTCATTCTCAGTGGGAACACCATAGGCAGTACCCCTTAGGAGTTGTTCGGAAACTGCTTTCATCACTGGAGGGTAGGCATGACCCAGTACCAGTGGCCCATATGCCAGGCAGTAGTCCAGGTAACTGTTCCCATCCACATCGAATAATCGGGGACCCTCTCCTTTGATGGCAAAGAATGGGTAGGGTTTTATGGCCCTTACTGGGCTGTCAACCCCCCCTGGAAGATAATTTTTAGCTTGTTTAAACAGGTCTTCAGATATCATCATAATCTCTCCTTAAAAGTCTTTGTTGTGGGTAAATTTCAATCTTAAGACTTACCCCATTAATTTACCCCTTACAAATTTCATCAATTTTAACTATTCTTTAAAGGAATAATCATCTTTTGTTCCTTGAAATATTGATCAGTGAATTTATGGCAGCTACTGCCACTGGAGTTCCCCCTTTAGGACCCTGTGTAATGAGGTTGGGAATGGAAGTTTCTTCCAGTGCTTTTTTGGATTCTGCAGCACCCACAAATCCAACAGGAACACCTATAACTGCAGAAACATTCATCGATCTGTTTTCAACTAGTTCCATTACTTTCCACAACGCGGTGGGGGCGTTTCCAATAACCACTACTCCATCAAAACCTTCACTAGCGGCTACTTCCATGGCAGCTGCAGCCCGGGTGATTTCTGTGTTTCCAGCGATTTCAATGGTTTTTTCATTATTTATGTAGCATTTAACATCCCCAATATATTTGTTGATACCCGATTTTACCATGCTGATATCAGTTAGGATATCCTTCCCCTGGGAAACTGCCTCCAGGGTCCTTAACACAAAATCATTACTCATGCGGGTTATATCCGCATATTCTGGGTCGGCAGTGGAATGTACTATCCTTTCCACTATAGATCTCTCTTCGGCTGTCAAATCCTTGGTTTTTTCATTAATTAGAGACCTAACAATCTCTCTACTCCTAGCAGCAATCGCATAACCCTGTTTTGTAGATGCGCCCATGAACGTTGGTTTCATATTATCTTTCCGTACCCTTTTACCATTTAGTGGATCTAATTCATTACATTTGTAGCTTTCAAACCTAATACCAATTCTATTTAAACATATTCTCTCTATTCTAATATTTTAATTCTTATAATTTAAGGAAATTTAATTAGAAAATTAATCAAAGCAATTTATTAGAATTAACCAGCTCCTATAAAATCTATAAAAATTACCATAAACTTTTTCTGAACTACTTTTATTCATTAAGTTTCTACCAAACTAATTTTTTCTTCTTCAAGACATATCTATATCCAAACATGTATTACAGTCTATTTAACACCCATAATATTCCAAAGAACCTTATCCCCCTAGACCCTATGCCATGGACAGACCATGATATGGATTTTTAATAGGGTTAGATGTTATTCTAATGGAATATTCTCATCATCAACCCCTATAAACATCCCCTGGTAAAAATTCCCTCGGTCAATACTCCA
>JAUNXM010000174.1:0-301 GCA_030539815.1 Methanobacterium sp. | reverse complement strand
TATATGAATTGTTAGACAAAAATTATAACAGTTATTATTTCCAAGGAGGGAAAAAAATATGAAAAAACAGGCACAAGAAGTTAAGGGACAAGTGCTCCAGACCATTGCCACTTTAATAACCACCGCGTTTGGTTTAATAGCAGCTTTGGCATGGAACGAAGCAATAAAAGCTATTATATTACAGTTTTTACCAAAAGGGAGCGATTTAACTGGTTTATTGATATACGCAGTTGTAATAACTATAATAGCTGTAATTGCAACCATAATAGCAAGTGCAATCATTCCCTTCGGAAAGTCCTTT
>JAUNXM010000173.1 GCA_030539815.1 Methanobacterium sp. | reverse complement strand
CCATGGTTTTAAAGGGAACCATAAAATCAAAACATTTACAGGGTGGGGGGTACCTGTTTTGTAATCACTGCGGGGGATACTACAAATTAAAGAAAGGTGAGTCTCCCCGGGATTATGAGAAGTGTGAGTGTGGTAACCCCTTGGAGTTCTGCAAAACAGATAAAGAACTGGAATTAAAAAGCTACAACCTAAACCAGAATAAAGAGGTTTTTGATTCCTTTCAAAACAGAATCTCCGAAAGAAGAAATTCCCTTAAAAATTTCTTCCCTACCGTTGAAATAGAAGATGAATACATCAATGGGGAATTATCTGAAAGCGGGGAGCTGTGGGATGTAATTGACCGTGAAATTAAGGTAATCCATCAAAAGAAATATCTGGATATACTACTGGAACAGGAACGTTTAATGACTGTTATTCATGAAAAAAAGGGCAGAGTTAAAAATCCCAGTTTATGGGAAAAAATAATCTTTTTCTATGAAAAAACAGACCCCCTCATCATATTAGGGGTGGTTATAATCGTCCTGATTGCCATATTAATATTTACAGTTTTCAGGGGATAAAAAAAACTTATTTTGATAATTGATTTAGATTAAAATGGAATAAAAATCACTAAAAAGGTGCCCTAATGATCGTTCATCTTAAAACACCTCTAAAAAAGCAAGACACTGAAAAATTACGAATAAAGGATTCAGTTTACATCACCGGAACCATTTACACTGCACGGGACAGTGCACACAAACGTATAATTGAAGAGGGTTCACCAGTGGACCTGGAAGGAGCAGTGATATTCCATGCTGGTCCCATAATTAAAAAAGAGGAGGACGGCAACTACCAGATGGTGGCAGTGGGTCCCACCACCAGCACCCGCATGAACCCTTACCAGGCAGAATTACTGGACCAGGGAGCCCTGGCAGTTATTGGTAAGGGAGGAATGGATGATGAAACCGCCGATGCATTGAAAAGAAACCAAGCAGTATTTCTGGCTGCAGTAGGGGGTTGCGCTGCACTCTACGTTAGTTCCATCCAGAATATCAACAGTGTAAACTGGCTGGATCTGGGAGTGCCCGAGGCCATATGGGAACTGGAAGTTAAGGATTTTGGACCGTTAATCGTTACCATGGACTCAACTGGGGGTAATCTTTACCAGGAAGTCCGAAGGGCAAACCAGCTAGATGATGGTTAAAATAAACATATTTATTTTTCAATAATCCCAGTAAAAACCTTTCAAATTCGTGTTGAATGAAATATCTACCTGAAAATAAATAATAAATTTCTGGATCTGATATTAAATGAATTCCAGTGCAGATATTGAACCAGCAGAAATCCTCCACGGGCTGATAGACACCCACATCCACACCAGCCCCGATGTTAAACCCAGATTATTAAACGATTATGAGGTGGCACTGGAAGCCAAGGAAAGTGGCATGTCTGCAATCGTCATCAAATCCCATGTGGAACCCACTGCTGGCCGGGCTTACCTGGCCCACTGGGCCACTGGCCTGCCAGTGGTGGGTGGGGTAACCCTTAACCAATACGTGGGGGGTTTAAATCCAGATACAGTGCGGGGCATGGCCTCAATGGGTGGTAAGGTGGTCTGGCTTCCCACTATACACCACCGGGAAATAAAACTGGAAACCGATGCTTTAGATGAGATATTACACCTGGTAAAGGATAAAAACCTGGTCCTGGCCACCGGTCACCTTAATCCCCCGGAGATATTCCAGGTACTGGACCAATGTCGCAGTTGGGGTGTGGAAAAGGTCATGATCAACCATCCCCTCACCCGGGTGGTGGGGGCATCAGTGGATGAACAGAAGGAAATGGCTCGCCAGGCTTACCTGGAACACTGCTGGGTGGCCACCATGCCCCGGCACGATAAACTGGATCCCCAGGCAATGACCGAGGCCATTGGCGAGGTGGGTGCCAAGCATTGTATCCTGGCCACTGATTTTGGACAGCAACACAATCTCAGCCCAGTGAGGGGTATGCAAATGATGATAACTAGCCTGATGGGTCAGGGAATTTCCTGGGAAGAAATTATCCTCATGTGCATTAATAACCCTGAAAACTTATTATTTAAATAAAATATCTTCTCATATTCTATTTTAAATATCAATTTCGTGGACATACTTTTGAGAAAATCTAAGAGGGGTTTAATTGGAAAAAAGACATCAGGAATATTTGGAATATTACCAGGCTCGATTGAAAAAATATGAACACAACCCACTGTATCCCCATTCACAACAATCTCAGGAAGCACTCTACCAGTCAATTGCCAGTTCAAAAAACTTGGAAGAATGGGGTCAAAAAGTTGAAAACCAACAACTTGACCTTAAAAGTGCAATAGCCCTGGTGAAAGACAAGGAAACGGCACGAAAAAAATTTTATCAGGATTTAAATGAGCAAATAAGGTTACATGCCCCTGTAAAGATTCTGGAAATTGTTGATTCAGTAAAAACCGAGGCAGAACTCATAAACACTGTAAATAAGATTGAAGGTGAGGTGAATATTGAGATCACCCTGGACCTTTTCACCCACGCGATTATTGATGACCTGATGATGCTGGAAGAAATAGAGGTACACCAGACTGCAGAAGTTCCCGAAGAATGGAAGAAGGAAATAAACCATGATTACCCCCAGGAACTAATTAATCAGGGACGTAAAGACTGGGTGGAGATGGTGGAACCCAATGCCCGACAATGGGACCCCCAATGGAAATTCAACCTGGACCTTATCTGGGAGGAAAGACACCGAAGATTGATTCCATTCCAGGATGAAGTATTAAAAAAGCGGGTGGATCAGTTCAAAACCTACCGGGGGCTTTAAAATGCCAGTGGACAAGGTAATGGCCGATGCCATACTGGATACCTACCGCAACATGTACCGGGAAATCAGCGAGAAGGGGGTGGAAAGTGATTCATTCAAGGCCATGGGGAATGCACTTCAACGGATGGAAGCCCTGGCCATGGAAACTGATGATATAGTGGATTTCACTGCAAAACTCACCACAGAAAACCTGTTCATCCAGTTCAGCAATGCTTATTCTGAAACAATGGCCGCCCTGATGAAGGGTGAATATTCTGGTAATGATGGTGACGAAATTCTACTGGAGAAAACACTGGAAGCCTATGAAAATTCCATTAAGAATCTGGAAGGAGTACCCAATTACGAACTTTTAAAGGCCCCCATTGAAGAATTAATAAAACTGGGCAGATCAGGAATTTCTTACCCGGTATTCCTGCGCACAGCAGAAGAAAAAGGACTTAACCAGTTATTGGAAGGTGATATAGTTGTGAGGGATTCTATAATAATGAACAAGACCTTTGCCGAGTTCATGCACCTTCCACTGGAAGTGGAAAAACAGGAAAGGCTACTTAAAATCCACGATGAACTGGTGGCTGATTCACCATTCAAGGTTGCGGATAGCTTCCAATTTGGGCTGGAAAGGGAAAGACTAGACTGGAAGTACGCGCCCCTTACAAATGCGTGGAATACAACCATACGTTTGTGGGATAAGATGCTGATGAATGTTTACGACTGGCTGGATTCATTTGGAAGTTTCGCACCTCATGATGAACGATGGGCTGATTTAAGGGGTCAAACCTTCACCATGAGAAATATTAAACGCACCCAGGAATGTAATCCTGGTATTTTCAGATCCCGGGAAAAATTGCTGCAGGATTACTTCCAGCTAGGCTGGGAGGGCCTATTCCAGCATGAAACCTTCCTTAACGAGTACCAGGCCAACCGGGTGTGGTATTCTGATGAAACCCTGGATCTGATTAAAAAAGCATACCCGCACTGTCAACCCTACCAAAAACCTCCTGAAAAACTCATCAAGCAGGCAGAAGCCATATATGCTCAAAAAAGATATAAAAGACCGGAAGCTTTCCAGTATTCATCAGAAGATAAGGAAAAGTTCATAGCCCTATACGGTGAGCAGAAGTGGGATGAATTCTTCAAGAGGTAAACCATTTAATAAGTGGCAACCTGGGAGTTCTTTAAAATGACTGATGTACACCCTACAGCTGAGG
>JAUNXM010000172.1 GCA_030539815.1 Methanobacterium sp. | reverse complement strand
TAAACTGGATTTGATTAAAACTGATTTAATTAATAAAAATGAATTATTTTAGGTTTAAGCTAAATATAAAATTAGATTAAAGCTAATAAATATAACGCTTCCAGAGATTAAAGGGGGTTTGTAGGGGGGAAAAATGGCTTTATCTCTGGAAGCAAAGTTTCTGGTCTCAACCAAAAATAGAGTTAAGGTTAGGTTGAAACTAGAGGGGTTTGATGTGTGTGTAGTACACACAAACAAGTATTTTTTATCAAAGTATTTAAATGTTTCGATGTAGTGTGTGATAATCACATCACTAATTATTTCATATATATGTAGATTTTTAGAATAGGAACTTCATCATCTAGTATTTTGGATATAAATTCCATTAAATCTTACCATCTAAAATTTTAGGAAGAACCTCCTTTAAAATTTCCATGTTTTCTTTCCTAAGTGGTATGACTTTTCTTTCACCTTCAAAATCAAATTTAAAACGAGTAATTGGGAATCCGTATTCAATATTACTTATTTCTCTTAGAGAATATTTGAAGACCTTTCCTGTTCTATCAGTACCCCAGAAGTTTTTTCGATACTCAATTAATTGTTCCATGGTTAATTCCAGGTCAAATGAATCATCCTCTAAAAACAGGACTATATCGGTAAGATCTCTATCACAAACCATGCAGTTTTCAGAATCATCAGGGTTTGCCACCCCACACTCCGGACATATCAGGTTAAAAGTAACCATTTCCTGGTCATCATCAACAGATCTCATATTTAAATATGTCCTGGTGCTCTTTAATAAAATTCACTGTGATAGATGATAAATCCTCTACTGGAATTAAATTTAAAAATTGTTAATAGAAAAAGATGTCCTGAAGGGAGGGCGGCGGGTTCTCCCTAATCAGGACAGGGGTCCGTTAAGGCGGTGGATAAGGAATAATCCAGATATTATTATTGATAAAATTTTTAGTCAATATTTACATTCACGGGTAATGTTGTTCATCACCTTGCTGGATTATTGCCTCAGTTAATGTAGTGTAGTCACAACCAGTTATATTTCAAAAGGAGATAATGTGACGTTTATCACAAAACAAGTGAGTGCTTAATAAAAATATTAATAATAATAAAAACTTGGGCCTTAAACTCCCCAAGATTGGTATTTTAATGGTGAATATTTATAAAAATTTATTTTGAATGATATTTCGTTTTCTTAGTCTATTTTAATTTTCATAGCTATGCTTTCAGAGATATCTGTGGCTATTCCAATCCTGCGATAAATCTCTTTGTTTTGATTGATCACTGGGAATGCCCTGACCTTTATCCACCTCACATTTCCATCTGGACGTAGCACTCTGCACTCAATTTTATCCCGGTGCTTGTTGTTCTTCCCATTTTTTCCAAAAATATAGGAAATAAATTCTTCTTTATCTTCAGGGTGTATGGATTCAATCCATGAACGGGGGTTCTGGTAAAGCGTCTCAATGGACTCCCCCCAGATCCTATCATAAGAAGGACTCATGTACAATATCTGACCGGTGAGGGGGTCGATGATCCAGAAAACCTCTTCTATGTTACGGGCCATTAACTGGAATATATCCTCCCTCATCTTCAACTTGAACTCGTTTAACTTCCGTTGGGTAATGTCACGGATAATGAAGGTGGTGTAAATTTCTCCTTCTGCTTTCCAAGTGTTAATGGACATTTCGAGTGGGAACTCACTTCCATCCTTCCGAAGGCCGAAAGATTCAAAAACATTTCCTAATTCCCGGTCATGTTGATGGAAAAAGTCTAATTTAACTTGGAAATCTTCCATGTGCCTCTGAGGGATGAGAGTATCCAGATATTCTCCCAGTATTTCTTCTTCCCGGTAATCGAAAATTCTTTCCAAGCTATTATTGGAGAACACGATTTTTTCTTCGCTGTTAATGATGATAATGGCATCCACTGCTGTTTGGGCCAAGTTTCGGAACTTTTCCTCACTGGTTTTCAGAGCATATTCCACCCTTTTCCTTTCAGTAATATCGTTTAAAACACAGATCAAACCAATTACCCTACCATTCTTATCTTTAATGGAGTCGGCTTGTATGTATGCTGGGAATACTCTTCCTGAGATATCCATCATTTCCAGTTCTCCATCCCAACTATTCCCATTCATTATGGTCTGGTAAATGTATCTCCCCAGTTCTTTATCTCCGAATAGTTGCACTGGCCCCAGGGGTTTATTCAATTCATCCACTGTGAAGCCAAATAATTCATTAAATGATTGGTTCTGGTAAAATTGAGAACCATCAGGCATACCTATCCCAATAGCATCACCAGCACCCTCTATTCCTGCTAAAATACGTAATAATTTATTTTCTGATTTTTTACGATCGGAAATATCTCTGGTAATGGACATTATCATTTTTTTTTCCTGTAACTTGAAAAGATGATTACTGATTTCAGTGGTGATAATTTCTCCGTTTTTGGTAATTTGTAACGCTTCAAATGTGGCCCTGTTTTCAGTTTTTAATTTTTCCATTAATCGGGGCATTTGTTCCCTGGTTTCATGACTAATAATATCCTTAGGGCCCATCATGAGAAGTTCTTCCCGGGTGTAGCCCAGTCTCTGGCACACCACATCGTTGACTTCATAGAATTTACCAGGTAAACCTTTTTCATCAATGCTGTGCAGGGATATTCCATCATTGGCATTGTGAAACACTTCCCTGAATTTTTCTTCACTTTTTTTCAGGGCCCTTTCCACTACCTTCATGGGGGTGATATCCCGGGCAATAAGTTGCACTGCGCCTACTTTATCTTCTTTCACAGGCATGGGCTGAATATTAGTGCTGAAATAATATTCTTTGCCCTTAATGATTGTTTTGTTTTCAAATATCTCCCCTTTACCATTTTCAATAACCTTCCTAATGTTTTTCATCTGGTTATCAGCCTGTTCTTGGGGGAAAATTTCCCACATTGTTTTGCCTTTAAAGTTTTCCTCTTCACATGAAAAGAAAAGAGCTGCGCTCTTATTCACAAGTATGAATTCCCCCTGGTAGTTAATTATGGCTATGGGGTCGTCTGCGTTTTCAATGAGAATTCGGTATTTATCTTCACTTTTTTTAAGCTCAGTTTCTAATTTCTTTTTGTAAAAGGCACTTTCAACTGCTAACAACAGTTCGCATGAATTCAAAGGTCTGGAAAGGCAGATCTTATTTTCTTTAAAGTCAATTCCTTCCAAAATATTAAAATCAGGATTGGAGGTAATGAAAATTTGAGGAAGGTGCGGTACATTATTTAGGTTATTAATTTTATCCAAAGCTGCCTTTAACTTTGGATTTTCCTGTAATTCATCGTCCATTATGATTAAATCAACTGAATTTAAATCAAGTGATGATATATCAACCAGATCCCTTTTAAAGTTATTATGGGTTAATTCTAATTCCTGGTTTTTTGAGTCTAGGATTACCCATTGGGGATTTTTCCAATTGAGTACTTTGAGCGGGTGAAAATTACTTGAAGAAAGTATTTGGTTGATTTTAAGAGCTTCAGAATCATCATCCATGGCGAGAATTATTGTTGTTCCGGACATGGTAACTACCAATTTTCATTAGTTGTACTATAAGTTATTAATTGCTATTGCAATGAAATGGAAAGTTATAATAATGAAAACTAGCTTCACAATCTTATATTAATTAATTTTGTATTAATATTATTAATTTATTATTTAGAACGGTATGGGTTAGTAATTTACAGATTTAAAGTGTTAGTTTCCATATTCTGGTAAATGTAAGATAGGGCATGTTAACAAATTCCATTAAAATAGGGTCATATTTAGATTTAGAGTAAGTTTTAAGATGATTATTATTACAATGAAAGAATTGATAAAATATTTGGGATTAAATATTATTTAACATGTGAATTACTTTTGATGAGTTTATTTTTTTCCTTTATAATCTACTTTTTTATTAATTGGGGAATTAGGTCTTTATCACACAATAAAACTACAATTATAATTTTTGTATTTATTTCAGAATATTTTTTGAACATTTCAATATTGATTTTTAAATTTATTAAACAATATAAC
>JAUNXM010000171.1 GCA_030539815.1 Methanobacterium sp. | reverse complement strand
TAAAAAAAATTATTATGAGGGGGAAATGAGTAATGATAGTTTAGGGCTCAGAATAGAACTTGAGTTACAACAAAATGAATTTAAAGCTGATGAGAAACAAATTTTAAGGTTTACATTGGCTAATGAATCCAATAGAACAATGAATATTCTTAAGTGGAATACACCACTTGAAGGATTTGACAGGGATATTTTTAGGATTGAAAGAGATAATACGGAAGCTGTTTATTTGGGGAGGGTTGTTAAAAAAGGAGTTCCCAAAGCTGAAGATTACATAACTCTCAAAAGTAATAAATCTGTGACCAAAGAGTTTGATCTTACTGAATTTTATGATATATCCAAGTCTGGAAACTATAATGTACAGTATAAACCTCGATTATTGGATGTGGGGGAAGATAAGCCAGAAATTCTCTCCAAAACTTTGAAAGGAGAACGTGGTTTCAATCCCCAATCAGTTGAATCAAATTCTGTTAATTTTGAACTAACTGAAAGTCGGGAACCTAAACAAATAAATGGTATTTTAATTGAAACAAAAAAGGGAATCGAAGAAAAATCTGCTGATATGAAAGTACCAGGTTTTACTAATTGTTCTGCAGATCAACAGAAAACACTGAAAAGTGCCATAGCTGAGGCTATTAAACTAGTTAAAAATGCAATTATTTCTTTATCAAGCCTTCCTTATCATGAAAAACTTTCCTCGCCACGTTATCGTATTTGGTTTGGAAATTACTCTACTGGGATCTCTCAGTATCTGCAAAGATATAACAAAGTTTTAAGCAATTATCAGAAAATATTAGATGCCTTTGACAATAAGGATATTAAATTGAATTGTGACTGCAAAGAAAATTATTTTGCCTATGTTTATCCTACTAAACCCTATCAAATATGGTTATGCAAATCATTTTGGAATGCACCATTAATTGGAACCGATTCAAAGGCAGGAACTATTATCCATGAAACAAGTCACTTCAATGTTGTTGTGGGTACAACCGACCATGTTTATGGAACCAATGGTTGTCAACAACTAGCAAGCAACGATCCACTAAAAGCTAGTAATAATGCAGATAGTCACGAATACTATGCTGAGAATACACCATTACTCCAAACTGGAGTGACCAGTTATAGAACCGTGACTTTACGAGCATCAAACAACCAATATGTGGTTGCTGAAGGTGGTGGTGGGGGTGTTGTCAATGCTAACCGTGTTCAAGTAGGTCCCTGGGAAAAATTTACCATTATTGATGTATATGGTGGGCAGTTAATGAGTGGGGATGTCATTCATTTTCAGACCTGGAATGGAAATAATTATTTAGTAGCTGAAGGTGGAGGGGGTAAAGAAGTTTTGGCTAATCGAGATTTTCCCCGTGAATGGGAATCGTTTATCATTCAAAAAATTAGTGGCCCGGGACCCATCAATAATGGGGATGTAATTACCCTACAATCCTACAATGGAAATTATGTAGTAGCTGAAGGTGGTGGTGGGGGTGTTGTCAATGCTAACCGTACTCAAGTAGGTCCCTGGGAAAAATTTGTAATAGAGTTTACATCTTGAGGTGGAACTATTTACAAATAGTTGAGGAAAAACAAATAATTTTAGGGTGATATCTTGCCATTAAACAATACTTTATTTAATGATGATTCAAGATTATTGAAATTTAATCTTAGTTCAGAACCTGAATTTAGTTTAAACGATGCCATCACCATTACCTTTACTTTGGAAAATCTTACAGATCACAAGATTTGGGTATTAAAATGGTATACCCCCTTGGAAGGGTTTACTGGCGATTATTTATCGGTAACTTGTGATGGCAAGAAATTATCCTATGAGGGCCGCCTGGTTAAACGTGTAGATCCCACCATAGATGATTATATTTTAATTGGGCCCCATGAATCTGTTTCTTCGGAACTTAATATTTCAGAAATATATGATTTAAGTTCGTTTCAGGATTGCAACCTCAAATTCGGTGGTTTACTATATGATGTAATTGCAGGTGATTCGGCAGTGCCACGAAAAATGGATGAACATTCCCATCTCAAGATAACTGGGAACAAAATAGAATTTAAGATTAAATAATTACATCACTAAAATAAAATTATAAAAAAATAAGTACTTCGCAATATTAACGTTTAACGAAGTAAAGTTATCCATTTCAATTGAAATTTTATGATCTATTTATTTTGTATATCCCTATGACAAAAATGATGAAATACTTGCATTTAACTGTCTTGGGCTATATAGGTGGGTAATTTTACAGCAGTTTTTAACTTTTTTATTTTTTCAGTAAGTACTCTTATTTTTTTCCAGTACTTCTGGTAAAATTTTTATCCTTGGAAAAATATTTTAATCCAGTCAGTAATTTTTGATTTTTTTCAACCAATTATTTTTAATCATGAGACCTTTTTTTATACTCATGGAGACTATCTGGGTATCTCCTAAGAATGAATTCAGCTAAACCACGTTTTTCCAGATCATCTATTACTTTTGCCTGAAATTTTAGCGTTTCATGTGCCTCATCCAGAAGGTTTTTGGTGACAAATAATCGGTGTTCTGCTTTGTGGTGTTTTCGTTGTAATTCTTGGTAATTGTTGAGTTTCACATCCAATTCCTTCAATTCATAATCATGGATAATCTTTTTAAGCAACTTTTTCTCTCCAATCACATCCAAGATGATTTCCTGATCATTGGCTACTTTATCCTTTAAAAAGGCTATATCAGATTCTCTCTTGGATAATTCTTTCTCCAAATCTTTGATTCGAGATTTATCCTCAAATATTTTTTTATCCCGTGGATCATCATCATGATTAATTATTGCCGATGCATTTGAGTTTTTCTTGGTGGTTGTTTCCTTTTTAATGATTGAATTATCTTTCATAGGACCATCCTAAACTTTTTTTTGAATATTTAATATATTATTGGTTATGAAATATTGGATTCATCAACCCTTATTGCATATTTCTTCCAGTGACTATAATAATATTACAATAAAAATTTTATCTTAATCTCAGCTTTGTAAGTAACCTTCACTTGTTAATTTAGGATGTCAATTAATTATTATAATGGAGGACCCTATCAATAAAGGACCGGCTCTTCCCGTAGTTACTATCTAATAATGGTCCCATTCATTAACAGAGTTTTTTTATGAATCTAGTAAACCACACTTTGTTTTATTAATACAACAAAAAATGTTTTCCATATGAATGAATAGTAACTAAATATCATTCTTTCCTTGTTTAAAATTATGCATTGAATATTTACTGAAAATTTTATAAAATGCCCATATATTAATAATTAGGAGTATACTAAAACAGTGAAATGGATCATTTTTGTAATAAAAATTAAATTTCACTTGATTGATGCAAGGTGCCCAGGAATAAAACACATTCTGCTAATCTACAGGACTTACTACATATAAATTTATGACTTTTAAAAATCATATCTAATTATAGAAATAAATGGAGGTGAATATATCATGCCAGTTATAACCATAGATTCTCCAAAAATTAGTAAAGAACAGAAAAAAGAACTTGTTAAAAAATTCGCACAGAGTGCCAGTGAGGTACTGGGACTTCCAGTTTCCGCAATGGTGGTCATCATTCGAGAAGTTGATGCTGAAAATGTGGGAGTGGGAGATGTCTTATTGTGCGATTTCAAACCCCCAGAATAAGAATCAAATTCACTGGAATAATAGTCAAAATGTTTTACCCAGAGAATGGATTGCACTTTATTATTTTTTTTAAATCAATTCAATTAGGATATTTGGCTTAATGTTATTATTGATTATAACCACCGTGATGATGTAAAATGTCAAAAAAATCTCCTCCAGAAGTTGTAAACTTCCAGAACCATTTGAAAAATGAGAAAAGCCCTTACCTGTTACAACACGCCGATAATCCAGTGGACTGGTACCCCTGGGGTGAAAAGGCTTTCCAAAAAGCTAAAGCAGAAAATAAACCAATATTCCTATCAATCGGTTATTCAACATGCCACTGGTGCCATGTCATGGCCCGAGAATCATTCCAGGACCCTGAAATTGGTCACCTGATTAATGATACCTTCATTCCGGTAAAGGTAGAC
>JAUNXM010000018.1:5763-23914 GCA_030539815.1 Methanobacterium sp. | reverse complement strand
ATTAAAGTCCTGAATTAATTAAAGGTCAAAAATGATTACCAAAAATATTGCTAAGTTCATTGATTCTACCAGTTACCAGGACCTTCCAGAAAAAGTAATTGACCAGGCTAAACTCTGTTTTCTGGATTTTTTAGGAGTTTCCTTAGGGGGTTCCCGTAGTAAAAGTGCAGAAATAATACGAAACATTATAAAGACTCCTGGTGATTCCACTGTTATCGGTGGTGATAAAAGCACTCCAATGGATGCTGCTTTAGCCAATGGTGTTTCTGCCCACTGTATGGATTTAGATGATGGTCATCGCCTGGCCCAGCTTCATCCTGGGGCTTGTGTTATCCCTGCAGCTCTGGCTTTAGCCGAATCCAGTAAAAGCTCCGGGAAGGAATTCATAACTGCCATGGTGGTGGGGTATCAGGTGGCAATTCAACTAGGGATGTTAATTAATCCTGTTCATCGCCAAAAAGGTTTCCACACTACTGGTACCTGTGGCACCATTGGCGCAGCTGCAGCTGCAGTTAAGATATTGGATCTGGATAAAACAAATATTATGAATACATTGGGTTTGGCAGGGACCCAAGCTGCAGGATTATTGGAGTCAGATCATGCAGGAAGCATGGCTAAACACCTTCATGCAGGGAAAGCCGCCCAAGAAGGAGTTTTATCTGCATTATTAGCAAGTAAAGGATTTACCGGAGCACATAACATTCTTGAAGGAAAAGAAGGGTTTTTTAAAGCAATGGGCACATTCGAAGATGGGCAATTTCTGCCAAAAATGGACATAAAACCATTTTCTGGAGAATTTGAAATTTTGAGAGTTTACTTCAAGAAATACCCTGTGTGCAGACATTTACACTCATCATTAGATGCTATTTTTAATATTATAAAAAATAACAAGATTAAAATAGATGATATCAGGGATGTGACTGTTGAAACTTACCATATTGCGGCCTTACATGATAATTACCATCCGAAAACTGTGGAAGGATTCAGACAGAGTTTACCCCTGAGTTTGGCCATGGCCATTACCCAGGGAAATTTGGATATTGGCAACATTGGAAACACCAACTATGATGGTTTGAAAGAAATTACTAGGAAAATCCACATTGAGTGTAATGAAGATTTAAACAAACTTTATCCAAAAAAAAGGCCCTCAAAAATAACCTTTAGAACTAGGAGTGATTTTTTCACCGAAAGAATTGATTTGCCTAAAGGAGAACCTGAAAATCCCTTCACCCGGAATGAATTATTAAATAAATTCCACACCATCAATCCTCAGGTAGATATGAATGTTTTCAATGTTCTGGAAGATTTAGAGGATTTGAGGGTGATTGAAATAATGAATTTCTTTAAAGATGAATTTAAATGATTATTAAATGTGTGATTATTAAATGTGAAAAAAATTGAAACCTAGGAAATGAAGTTATAACTAATGTTTGACCTATGTTGGTCACAAAATATATTGATATAAAAAAATAGGATAATCCATCTATAATAACAGGAAAATGGTAGGGAATGGTGTGTTACATGGAAACTCATGAATATTTAAATAAAATTGGAATTATTAAAGCCGGAGATAATTCAGAGGATTCAGCTAAAAGGTTTCCAGATGGTGCCCAGTACCGTTTTGAAGTTCCGGGCATCCAAAATCCCGGAGCCATGGAGGGCCTTATAGAAGCCCTGGATGAATATGAAGTCATGGTACACCGGGTGACCCAGACTAAGGGGATAATGCTCCTGACAGATCAGGAAATAATAGAAATGACCGATATCTCCAGGGACGCCCGGATAGAACTATTTTTAAGTGTTGGTCCCCGCGCACCCTATGACACTAGTGCCTCAGCCAAGACCAAGGAAGGAGCCAGGATAGGATACCGACTACGGGGATATGAAAATTTAACCTACGCCATTGAAGATGTTAAAAGAGCAGTGCAACTGGGGGTAAGGGGAATAGTAATCTATGATGAAGGGCTTCTCTGGGTGCTTGGTAAGATGCGTGAAGAAGGAGAACTACCCCATAATATGCATTTAAAGGTTTCAGCACACTGTGGTCATGGAAACCCTGCTTCGGCAAAACTTCTTGAGTTTATAGGAGCGGATTCATTCAACCCGGTTCGTGACCTGCAGATATCCATGTTGGCAGCTCTTAGAAAATCCATAGACATATCTTTGGATATTCATACTGAAAATCCCAAATCTTCTGGAGGGTTCATCAGGCACTATGAGGCCCCGGAAATTATTAGAAAGGCAGGACCGGTTTATCTTAAAACCGGTGGTTCGGTAGCAACTCATCATGGTTACAACACAACCCGCAAAGAAGCAGGAGAACGAGCCAGACAGGTTTTACTGGTACAAAACATGGTAAATCGTTTTTATCCTGAAGCATTGATCTCTAAAAAAGGAGTAAATGACTTGGCTATACCAGAATAACTTTAAACTGTGACCAGAACCAACCATAAATTATTCATTGAACTATTGAATTACTACACTATTTCCGAAAAATTATAAGCATTTAGGAGCCACTATGTCTGCAAATATCAAGGTAAAGGTTAAAGATGCAGTTATAGAAGCCAGCACCACCTTTAGAAAGGACCAGGTTAAATCTTACCAAAGGGCTGTGGAAAGAGAAGAGAATGATAATGCCCGATGGGTCCTGAAGTTATTACTAGAGAATGCTGAAGTAGCCAGTTGTAATAAAGTCCCCCTGTGTGATGACACAGGCATCCCCCATGTACTGGTTGAATTAGGAACTAGAACAAAGTTCGATTCAAATTTATTTCTTGAAATAGAGGAGGGTATTGCTTTAGGCCTTAAAAAATTACCTGGGAGGCCAATGGCAGTTCAGGGGAATGATATTGAGAGAATTGAACAAAGCCAGGGACTTTATCATGACCCGGGAAAATTAACACCCCCATCTGTTTTAGTTGATAAAATGGATGATGAAGGTGTTAAAATTCATGTATTGATGTTAGGTGGTGGGCCAGAGATAAGGAGTCATACATATCGTGTTTTTCACCAGCGGGATCATGGAAACCTTTTTAAGGAAGCGTTGACATGGATGAGATCAGAGATTCCCAAGTTGGGGTGTACACCATGCATTCCCGCACTGGGGATTGGGAGAACCCATTTTGAAGCTTCATCCCTGATGATAAAAGCAATGGTTTATGGGAACCTCAATCACCAATCATTAATTGAAAAAAAGATAACTGATGCCCTTAATAATACCAATGTAGGTGCTCTTGGTCTGGGGGGTTCAATAACCGCTCTGGGGACTATGGTGAAAGTAGGGCCTCAAAGGGCTAGTGGAGTGCGTATTGTTTGTATGCGTCCCTGTTGTTGTGTTGAACCACGGAAAGCATCTATTTATCTTTCACAAGATTCACTGGAGTAAAAGAAAATGGCAATTGGAAGAGAGACTGTGGAAAATTTATTAAAGCTTACCAAGCCCAAATGGAGGACCTCCATTACCAAGGTTGAACCTAACCGAATAATCACCAGGGGATATCCCCAGGACGATTTGATTGGAAATATATCCTTCCCGGAAATGGTTTATTTACTATTAAAGGGTGAACTTCCCCATGAAAAACAGGCAAAAATGTTGGAAGCTGTTTTAGTCTCTTTCTGTGATCACGGAGTAACTCCTCCCAGTACCCAGGTGGCCAGGATCATGGCCTCCACCGGTGCACCCATGAACACTTGTGTCTCTGGAGGAGTATCTTCCTTTGGAAAACACCACGCCGGTGCCCTGGAACGATCCATGCGCATCCTGCAGAGAGTAATCAAAGAGGGTGTTAATTCTAATGGCCCCCATTCTTCTAGTGGTGATCTGAAAAATTCGGCGCTAATGTTAGTGGAACAATTCCTGGAGAAGGGGGATAAAATACCCGGATTTGGGCATCGTTTCCATGATAAAGACCCTAGACCAGGCAAACTTATAAAGACTGCCAAAAAACATGGATGTTTTGGAATCCATAGTGAATTAGCTGTTTATATTGAAAATCTACTCCTTGAAATGAAGGGCATCCGTATGAATATAGATGGTGCAAATGCCGGGATACTGTCTGACATGGGGTTTGATTGGAAGTTAGGAACAGGGGTGTTTATTATTGGAAGAGTCCCAGCACTTGTTTCACACATACATGAAGAAAAATCTGTAGAAAATTCATTTAGAAAGTTTGTAGAAGTTGATGATATCTATTACAATGGTTTAGAGTGTAGAAATAGTGATTCTAATAGAAATGAACTTAATACATCTAAATAAGTTCTTATGCTCTTTTTTTTCTTGAAAAATTAAATAGTAAAAGATAAATATAAGCCTTAATAGAGTTCCGTTTATCATGGTCATATTAGGGTGATTTAAATGACAACGATATCAGAAGCGATAACAACGATAAAGAAGGCTGAAAGTGATGCCGATAAACTAATAGAGGACACAAAAGCCAAGTCTTCTGAAATGATTAAAGAAGCCAAGTCTAAATCAATAGAAACCATAGAAAAGGCCAAAGAGGAAGCTAAGAGTGATGCTGAAAAGATCACTTTTGAAGCGGAAACTAACGCCAAAAAGGAAGCATACCAAATAAACAACCAAACAACTGAAAAAGTAGAGATAACAAAAACAAAGGCTACCAATATGGTTGATGAGGCTGCTCAAATCATTGTAAAAAGCATATTATAGTGTGAGTACCATGTTCAAGCCGGCAAGGATGAAAAAGCTCAGGATAATCACCTTGGACAAGTACGCTGATTCGGCAGTGAGTTCACTTCACGAAGCAGGCTTAGTCCAGATTGAAGATATATCCGAGCGCATACAACAGGACGCAGAATGGAGGCAGATCCTGAAACCATCCAGCACATCTCCTTTTACCGGTAAAATATCCTCCCTTTTGATGAAAACATCAGGAACGGTTGATTTTTTAAAATCAACGGCCAAAAAAGAGAAGGGAATTTTACCCCTGGTTAAGGGTTTTATAAACCCCCCACCCATTAAAAAAGTAGAAGTAGAAACCCTGGATACCGAAGAACTTATTCAAAAGGCTGAAAGACTCCTGGGAGAAGTTGAATCTCAAACCAAACCCCGGGAAGAAAAAATAAACCAGTTAGACTCTAAGAAAACTGAACTAGAAAATGCCCTTAGAGTTGCTAGTAATCTTTCCAAATTTGATGTTGACCTCGGACTTCTGGAAGAATCTGATTATGTCTCTGTTATTGCGGGAAAACTATCCTCAGAATCCTATGAAAAATTCACAGGAATGTTGAAGGATTTAACCAACGAAATCGTAGTTTTTGATCAGGAAGCTGAATCAAAAGGATTCAAAATACTGGTTATTATAACTGTAAAAACCCACAATGAAGAAGTTTTAAGTCAGTTGCGTAAGATGGAGTTTGAAAGATTCGAATTTTCAGGGCTCATCGGTAAACCCTCAGAAATAATACAGAAATCAGAATCTGAACTGGAATCCATTTCAAAAGAAAAAGAATCAGTCATGAACGATCTGGCAGGAGTGTCTGCTGAATGGTTCGAACAGCTCAGAGCTCTTAAAGAAGAGTTAGAAATCGAAAAACAACGTAACGAGGTCTTTTCTTTATTTGGTGAAACTGAAAAAACTGTTTTGTTTGAAGGATGGGTTCCGGAGAAAAAACTCAAAAACGCTCTTTTAACCATTGAAACATCAACAGAAGGCCATTCCATTGTGGATGTGACTGACCCTGATGTGGAAAAAGACGATATTCCAGTTCAACTGGACAATCCCAAGTTCGCCAAACCCTACGAAATGTTTGTGCACATGTATTCTCCCCCAAATTACCGGGAAGTTGATCCCACCATTCTAATGGCAATTGTATTCCCATTTTTCTTTGGTTTCTGTCTTACCGAAGCGGGTTATGGTATAGCCGATGCTCTCATTGGTTACATTATATTCCGGGGACTGGGTAGAAACAGCAAAACCATGGCCAACATGGGACTGATAATGATTGCATGTGGAGTATGGGCTTTAATACTGGGACTGGTTACCAACAGTTTCATAGGAGACTTTATACCCCGATTTATCTGGGGAGATTCAACTATGGCCCTGCCAACCACCATACCATCCATAAACTCATTTGCACATCCGGAAAACATTCTAATAATCGCAATACTGGTGGGTGTTATTCACCTGAACCTGGGTTTAGCAATTGGAGCCTACAATAACATAGTCAGAGGTGACACTAAAGAAGCTCTAGGAGCCCAGATTGTGTGGTTTATACTGGAAGCAGGTGTAGTATTACTGGCATTAGGATACCTCCTCTTAGGAGGTGGAATAGTAATGTACGCAGGAATAGGTGTCTTAGTACTAAGCCTAATCATGCTAGTTTACTTCAATGGTATGTTTGGAATTATGGATGTGTCTGGTTTCCTGGGAAATGTTTTATCATACGCCAGGCTCCTGGCACTGTGTCTTTCAACCGGTGGGATCGCCATGACCGTGAACATTCTAACTGGAATTTGTGCGGAAATGATCCCATTGATTGGAATAATAATTGCACCAATAGTCTTTGTAGGAGGACAGATCGCGAACCTGGCCTTCCAGACACTGGGCGCATTTATAAATGCATTGCGTTTGCATTACGTTGAGTTTTTCGCTCAATTTTACATCGGCGGAAGTCAAAAATTCAAGGCTTTCCGTGCCAAAAGAAAGTTTACTGATATAGGAGGAAAATAACATGGTAGAAGTCGCTTTAGGAACAGCATTAGCAGCAATCGGCGCAGGATTAGCAGTCGGTTTTGCAGGATTAGGATCAGGTTTAGGTCAAGGAATAGCAGCAGCAGGAAGTGTAGGTGCGGTAGCCGAAGACGAAGACATGTTCGCCAGAGGTATCATCTTCACTGCACTACCAGAAACCCAGGCTATCTACGGGTTCCTGATTGCTATACTCCTCATGGTATTCACAATTATGGCTAACAAAGCATTACCAGCATCATTAGGGCTGGTAGCAATAGGTGCAGGAGCCGCAATAGGATTTGCCGGTCTTGGTTCTGGTATGGGTCAAGGTATCACCGCATCCTCCGCAGTAGGAGCAGTAGTTGAAAACGAAGACATGTTCGCCAGAGGTATCATCTTCACTGCACTACCAGAAACCCAGGCTATCTACGGGTTCCTGATTGCTATACTCCTCATGGTATTCGGCGGAATTCTGGCAGGATGATCAAGATGAGCGCCGGGACAGATAAAATAGTCTCAAGTATAATGTCTGATGCCCAGATAAAAGTAGAATCCATATTAGCGGAAGCTGAAAAGGAAAAAGAAACCATTATCTCCGAAGGTAATGTTCAAGCAGCAGCTGAAAAGGAAAAAATCTTAGAAAACGCTGAAAAACAGGCAAAAATGAGGTATCAACAGATTATCTCAGAAGCTAAGATGAAATCCAGGAGAATGGAACTTGAGGCTCGAGAGGAAGTAATAGAAGAAGCCTTCAGTAAAGCTGAAGAAAAACTCAAAGAAATAGCTTCTTCAGATGCAGCAGAATACAAAGCATCTCTTGAAAAAGTAATCACCGAAGCTGGTACCGAAATAGGGGGTGGAGACATGTTAGTCCTCGTTAAAGAAAGCGATGTGTCTAAACTAAAAGGTTCACTACCCTCCATTGAAAAAAGTATCAGTGACAAAACAGGTACCCCCACTAAACTGGAGATGGGAGAAAACATCAACACCATTGGCGGAGCTATAATAAGAACCAAAAATGGTGAAATAGAGGTTAACAACACCATCGAAGCAAGGATGTTAAGATTCAAAAAATCTCTAAGATCTAAAGTTGCAGGGATACTGTTCAAATAATTAGGGGAGATTTCATATGGTAGAGGACATTACTTCATTAGTCACTGGACTGGGATTCCCCTCTATTGAATCTTTTTTAGCAGCAGTAATTCTAGTACTGGCTATTTTCGGAGCAATTGTAGTTATAGCCACCATCAGACCCGTTCTGGGCATGTTCCCTTACACCTATCCCAATGCACGTGTAAGGGCCAGAATAGGGCGAATATTCAATGAAAAACAGTTTCAGGAAATCATTGAAGCTGGAAACATTGAAGAAGTGAAAAATTACCTCCGAGGTTTCCCAGATTACGCGAAATACATTGACCAGTACCCCCTTGAAAAGGCTCTGGACACCCAGCTTGCTGAGAACTACGATTTAGTAGCTAGAATAACCCCTGAAAACAGTAGAGATGCTTTCAAGTTTCTCCTGAAAAAATGGGATATTAAAAACATTAAAAGTATAATAATCGCCAAAGAAGCAGGGTTAACTCAAGAAGAAACCATGGATCTAGTGGTGCCATTTGGTGATCTTTCCGATAAACTGGACACACTAATTGATGCCGACAATGTAACTGAAGTGTTAAGCGCTCTAGAGGGAACAGAATACACGCCTATCCTTGAAGATGCCCTTCCCACTTACCAGGAAACTGGAATGTTACTGCCACTAGAAGCTTCTCTGGATAAGTACCTCCTGGAAAACCTCTTAAGAACCGTTAGCACCCCTGAAGATGACAACACCGCCTATCTCAAAAATTACGTGGGAAATATGGTGGATGGAACCAACCTTAAAATCATCTTAAGGGCCAAAGTAGATGGACTGAAATTTGAGGATATCGAACCCTACATGATCAGTGATGGTTACCAGATTAGGGAATGGAAACTTAAGGATTTAATGGAAGCCGAAGATGTGGCTGGCGTGGTTAGTGGACTGGAAGGAACAGACTACGCATCAATACTGGCTGAGGCCATGGCCACCTACAGTGAAACAGGCTCAATTGGAGCATTTGAAACTGCACTGGACAGCAAAGTGGATGAAACCGCTAAAAAGATAGCCTTAAAGAATCAGTTCGGAATCGGACCCATGATTGGATTTTTAAGCAAAAAAGAAAAGGAAATCAAAAACTTGAAAATCATTGCCCGTGGTAAACGTGAAGAAGGATTCACACCTGCTATGATCAAGGAGATGTTAGTATGAGTTCGAAAATAGCAGTAATGGCAGATCCTGACACCGTCACCGGTTTCATGCTGGGAGGAATCAAAGATGGATTTCCAGTCAGCAATATGGACGAAGCAGGAGATAAATTGAAGGAATTAGCCAAGGAGTACTCTATTATTATAACCACTGAGGAAATAGGCGATAATTTCAGAGAAATGATTGATAAAATTAGCAGTGAAAGTGCACTGCCCATGATAATTGAAATTCCAGATAAAAAAGGCTCAGTAGAACGGGAATCAGACCCAATCAGAGAGCTTATTAAACGAGTAATCGGGGTTGAGATGGTAGAATGACTCTCGAAGGAAAGATAATAAAGATAGCGGGTCCGGTTATAACCGCAGACGGTATGAAAGGGACCCAGATGTACGAGATGGTAAAAGTAGGTGAAGACAAGCTTATCGGTGAAATCATCGAGCTTGAAGGCGACACCGCCACCATCCAGGTTTACGAAGAAACAGCAGGGATGAAACCCGGAGAAGTAGTGGAAAGTACAGGTGGACCATTATCCGTGGAATTAGGGCCAGGTATTATCGGTTCCATATTTGACGGTATACAGAGACCACTGGAAACCATTAAACTCAGTGTGGGAGACTACATTGAAAGGGGTGTGGATGTACCCGCATTACCCAAAGATAAAAAATGGACCTTCAAACCCACTGCAACTGCCGGTACTGAAGTTAAAGGTGGAGACATCATTGGTGAAGTGCAAGAAACATCTGCAGTTGTCCAGAAAATAATGATACCACCAAAGGTCAGTGGTACCCTCAAGAGTATCGTTGGTGAAGGTCAGTACACTGTTCTAGATGACATTGCAGAAGTTGAAACTCCTAAAGGCCCAGTTAAAGTGCAGATGATGCAAAAATGGCCAGTTAGGGTTGGTCGACCTTACAAGGATAAATTAGACCCAGACATACCCCTGGTAACTGGTCAAAGAGCACAGGACACCTTTTTCCCTGTGGCTAAAGGTGGAACCGCAGCCATACCAGGACCATTCGGATCCGGTAAAACCGTTACCCAGCAGCAGCTGGCTAAATGGGCCGACGCAGACATCATCGTCTACGTGGGATGCGGTGAAAGGGGTAACGAGATGACAGAGGTTCTAAAAGAATTCCCAGAACTTGAAGACCCTAAAACCGGTAAACCATTAATGGACCGAACCGTGCTTATTGCAAACACATCTAACATGCCAGTGGCAGCCAGGGAAGCCTGTGTGTACACCGGTATAACCATAGCTGAATACTTCCGTGACCAGGGATACGATGTGGCCCTAATGGCAGACTCAACCTCAAGGTGGGCCGAAGCTATGAGGGAGATCTCCGGAAGACTGGAAGAAATGCCTGGTGAAGAAGGATACCCTGCATACCTGGCCTCACGTCTGGCACAGTTCTACGAAAGAGCTGGCCGGGTGAACACCGTGGGAACTGAAAGCAAGGTAGCATCAGTAAGTGTGGTTGGAGCAGTTTCACCTCCTGGTGGGGACTTGTCCGAACCAGTTACACAGAACACCCTGCGAATATGTAAAGTGTTCTGGGCACTGGACGCATCCCTAGCAGATAAACGTCACTTCCCATCGATAGACTGGCTACAGAGTTACTCCTTATACGTGGATAGTGTGGAAAGCTGGTGGGATGAAACCGTGGGTTCAGACTGGAGAGCAACCAGGGACGAAGCTATGGCCCTACTTCAGAAAGAATCTGAACTTCAGGAAATCGTGCAACTGGTAGGACCAGATGCCCTACCTGACCGGGAAAGGATCACCCTGGAAAGTACCCGTATGATACGGGAGGACTTCCTGCAGCAGAACGCATACCACGAAGTTGACACCTACTGTTCCCCAACCAAACAGTACCAACTACTCAAAACTATCATCATTTTCCAGGAACAGGCCACTGCCGCCCTGGAACGAGGAGCATCAGCAGCGGATCTAACTGATCTACCAGTCAAAGAAGAAATTGGAAGGATGAAGTTCATCCCAGAAGATGAATTCGACGCTGCCATCAAGGAGATCCAGGATAAAATAGTTAAACAGACAGGTGAGGTGTGAAAATGAACGCCAATATCAAAACCAGAGAATATACCACAGTCCGAGAAGTTGCTGGTCCTCTCATGATTGTAGAAGGCGTTGAAGGCGTAGCCTACAATGAAATAGTGGACATAGAAACACCCAACGGAGAAATGAGAAGAGGACAAGTCCTGGAAGTTAAAGGAGACGTTGCTGTGGTTCAGGTTTTCGAAGGAACCAGAGACCTCAACACTGCCACCACTAAGGTACGGTTCACCGGAGAAACCGCCAAAATCGGTGTTTCACTGGACATGCTGGGACGAGTATTCAGTGGTACCGGAAGCCCCATTGACGGTGGACCTGAAATCATCCCTGAAAAGGAACTGGATATCAACGGAAGCCCAATGAACCCTTCTGCCAGGGAATTCCCTGCAGAATTTATCCAGACCGGTATCTCAACCATAGACGGAATGAACACCCTGGTTCGTGGACAAAAACTACCGATCTTCTCTGGGTCTGGCCTACCACACAACGAACTGGCTGCCCAGATAGCAAGACAGGCCAAGGTGTTAGCAGAAGAATCAGAGTTCTCAGTTATATTCGCAGCCATGGGTATCACCCACGAAGAAGCAAACTACTTCATGCGTGATTTTGAACGTACTGGAGCATTAGAACGTGTGACCGTGTTCATGAACCTGGCTGACGACCCCGCCATTGAAAGGATCATCACTCCACGTATGGCATTAACCACTGCAGAGTACTTTGCCTTCGAACATAACATGCACGTACTGGTTATACTCACTGACATGACCAACTACGCAGAAGCTTTAAGGGAAATTTCAGCAGCTCGTGACGAGGTGCCTGGACGAAGGGGTTACCCAGGTTACATGTACACTGACCTTTCCAGCCTTTATGAAAGAGCAGGCCGTATAACAGGTAAAGAAGGTTCCATCACCCAGATGCCTATTCTGGTAATGCCCCAGGACGATATCACTCACCCCATACCCGATTTAACCGGATACATCACAGAGGGACAGATCGTTTTAAGCAGGGAACTTCACCGTAAAGGTATTTACCCACCAGTGGACGTGCTACCATCATTATCACGACTCATGAGTGGTGGAATAGGTGAAGGGCAAACTAGGGAAGACCACAGTGGAGTTTCTGACCAACTTTACTCAGCATACGCTGAAGGACGTGACCTCAGAGACCTGATGGCTGTAGTTGGTGAAGAAGCTCTTACCGAGCGTGACCGAAAATTCCTGGCCTTTGCCGATGGTTTTGAAGATAAATTCATCACCCAAAGCAGGGACGAAGACCGTTCCATCCAGGAAACACTGGACCTCGGTTGGGAATTAATGAGCTTACTACCCGAAGCAGAGCTTAAGAGGGTACGGGCAGAACACATCCCCAAATATCACCCTGACCATAAATAATCCCCTTCCTATTTTTTAGGAAGGAAAAAGAGTGATAAAATGGCACAAGAAATGATAGAAGGTATCAATCCAACCAGGATGGAACTTCTGAAACTAAAACAACGGGAAAAACTCGCTGTTAAAGGGCATAGTCTTCTTAAAGAGAAACGAAACGCCCTGATAATGGAGTTTTTCAACATCTTGGAACGGGTGAAGGGATCCAGGGATGAAGTTTCCCTGAAGCTCCAGGAAGCCTACCAGGACTTAACAGCTGCCCAGGTAATGATGGGTGATCTGTCTGTTAAGAAAGCTGCCATGTCCGTCACTGAATCAGTGGATGTGGACATCGACTCCAGGAGTGTTATGGGAGTGGTAGTGCCAGTAATAGAGTCAGAAATCTCCCAGAGAACCATAGTGGAACGTGGATACGGATTCATGGATACATCAGTTAAACTGGATGAAGCTGCTCGGAAATTCGAAGAATCCATTCAACTCATAATTGAACTCGGTGAAATCGAAAAGACCATCATGTTACTGGCTAGTGAGATTGAATCCACTAAAAGGCGTGTGAACGCCCTTGAACACATTATCATACCTAGGATAGAAAACACAGTCAAGTACATTGAAATGCGACTGGAAGAGATGGAAAGGGAAAGCTTCGTGCGTTTGAAAATGGTTAAGAAAACCATGGAAGAATCTGAGGAGGCTCTTTAATGGTTAGAATTATCACACGACTGGACCAGGTTAAAAAAGAACAAAAGAAACACACCAAACCCGCCATAGACTTTGAGATAGGTAATATATCTGGAAAAGTTAGGGCCATCATTGCCAACGAAGAAAAGGAATTCAAGGCAGGGGAAAACAAGCCAGTCCAGATCAAAAAGATCGATATCAATGCTAACCATATCTGCTTTATCAGCGCCTACGGAACCAACAAATACGGACACACTTTGGCAGTTGGTGAAGAAACTTACCTACCCATAAGCATGGACCGAACAGCAGACCATGCACTCTTTGCAGCTGCTCTTGACTATAAAGTAGAAAAAGATGATTTATTAGGTATTTTAATACTTCTACCAGTGGAAGCAAATTTCTAGAAAGGTTAGAACTAAGATTACCTGATAAAATATCTTATTTTTTTTATTTCAAATTCATTAGAGATAATTATTCTAATAAATCCAACTTATAAAAATCAATTGCTATTCTGATATGATTTCTAATCATTAACCTGATAAATTAATTATATTCTCAATTAAAATAATTTAAGGCTAATAAATAAGTTTAAACTCCGAATAATCGTTTTTTAATGTAGTTATTGAGTGGTTCTTTAGCCTCTTGAATTTGGACCAGGAGATCATCGATCACATATTTAACATCATAATACGATTCCAGAGATTCGTAACGTTTTTTTTCCAGTTTCTTCAATTCTTTGACCTTGGACTTTCCACGAACCCGGGACACGATCCCTGGTGATCGGCCATCAGCATAGTTCATATTGATCTTCTGTTTTCTTTCCAAGAACTCAAGTTCTATAGTTTTGATGTCATTAAGGATCCTTTTTTTAAGGTCCTTTAAGATCATTTCTCTTTCATTGAGTTCGGCTAAAATTCGCCTGGAATCAGCAATAGAATCAGCCTCTAAATCAATAGTTGAAATTTCATCAATTAGGGTATGGTAATCTTTAATTTTCATCTGAGGGTACCTTTATGATTAAAAAAACCATTGGGAGTGACCTTTAAGTGGATCGACCTTTAAGATGTTGCATTTAACAATATCTTAAAAAGACCATCTTCAATTTCACATCGGGTTTCCAAGTCATCATGTTCCTTTTCCATTTCCCGGACCTTGTAAAGTACGTTGGTTATGGAGTAAGTGTTGAACACTCCAGTTGTGTTTTCTGGTTTGGATGAGATGAGGAGAATTAAAATCTGGTTATCCTCCCCAACCACCACGTTATAGTTAATGCCATTAATGTATATGGTGTCGGATAAACGAAGCAAGAGTTTAATATGTTTAATGGGAAGCCCACTTTTGCTGATAATATCCTTGATCTTATCATTTTCCCGGCACTGTTCAATATCGATATCCATCTTATATCCCCCAAAGTACTATCGTAATTGAAATAATATCCAATATGGAAAAATTATCTATCATATCAATCAATAATTATACAAAGTTGTAATCATGTTACTGTTTTACACTAAACAATATTATATTACACCCAATATATTCTTAACTATGAGGAGAGAAGATGTAAGCCGAGAAGACCAATTGTTAAAAAAACAGATCATGGTACTTAACCGCCACCTGCCCCAGCGGAGAAAAAATCTGAAAGAACTTTTAGAGGAAGAAAAACCCCACGTGATAGGAATCGATGGATCGCGGCATCGTTTTAAGAAAAAAGAGCTTAAAAAAATTTCTTCAATAATTCACAAAGGTTCCTGGGGACAGTTGAAGTTACCACTGTATATCGAGATAAGTTCTGAGATGAGCGGCTCCAGAATAAAGGGAAAACTGGAATGCAAACTTGTTTGCCAAATTTTAAACAATGAAGATTGTGGTGAGGAAATCTATATTTACAGAGGGGACACAAAGTTAGTAAGAAAAGAGTTACCAACAACCTCCCAGTACATATTCCTTATTAAGTAACTATAACTCAATTTTTTTCTTGATGAAATCAAATCTATTTCATAATAACCTAAAAAATTTAAAATACCATGAAAATAACCTAAAAATGATAATCTAATACAAAAAAAATTAAATATGTTGAATACTGTCTTTAAATTAACACCCCGCTATTAGAAATAACTAAAAGGATGAATTTGATCATGGGATTTAAAAGTATGTGGAAGAAATTGAAATCATTCAATTTAGACTTTTTATATGATTTTGATTGGGAAGAGATAAAGAAAGATCCAGATAAGATGGCTAAAGTATCAATGTTAGTTTTCGGAGCCGAAATTATGGTTACCTTACTAATTGTAATCGGAACCATCATTTTCATTCTAGCTGTGGTATTCAGATAAATGGGGCTGACTTAATAGTTATGGTAAGGTTTAATTCATTTATTTACTAAAAAGTCCCATATACAAAATTGGATTTGGATTTAACTGGATAACTGCTTTAAATATAATCCTATATGATTACAATAGTTTTAAGATATGAATTTAAGATTATTGTAGGTTTCTCTAATTAAAACTATGTTTACCTTATTTGCAGTGTTTCACGGAATTGTATACGATACCAGCCAGTCTTTTTGCAGCGAACATTGCATCCTCCATTACACCATGGGAAGTTACAATTGTGACCATGGGTTCGCCTTTTTCAATTATCACCCCAGGGTATGGTAAATCATAGATACCAGGAATGTTCAGATCCTTCCACTGTGATCGATGCCTGGCATGAACCACCATTTTAACTGAAAATCTACGGGGTTGGGGGACTTCCATTAAGTGTCCATGGCACGCGGCCAGGTGGAGTTCTGCCATGTTCACATCCAGCGATAGTTCAGCACATTCAAATGTTCCCTGCAGACGAGGGTTTACTTCAATCAGGTATAGTTCACCATTTCGAGAGATGAAATCCACCCCATTAGAGCCTATTAGGGATAGGTGTCCCACCACTTTTGAGGCCATTTCAGAGATATTCTCAATACCAGTGTTGGGAACCAGGTTTCCGCAGTATCCAAATGGCTCCTTCTGACCAAGTTCACAGTTACCGATGATCTGGGTGCTGGTGAGTATGGTCCGGGCTTCATCCCCATTAGACAGGACTGAAGCACTTATATTTTCACCACCAATGAACTCCTGCAGTATCCATTGGCGTGATTCAATTTCGTCATCCAGATTCATTTTTCCAGGCGTTATCCTCCCATCATACCCCATTTTAAAAATTAAATCCAAATCACCAGCCATTCGCACCCCGTAGCCACCAGCTCCGTGACGTGGTTTTAAAATAAACTCCTTTTCATTGTAATTTTTAATTATCTCCTGAATTTCGTAGATATCTGCAGGGAGATAAGTTTCGGGAAGATTAAATATGTCTTTAAGTTTTTCAAAAAGGAAAAACTTATCCTCAACCATTCCCACGTCACTATTTCCAATGATTTTAGATGCATGGAACCATGAAGGAGATGCACCTGCGCAACAGATTATACTGTCTACTTCATGGGCCATTTCCAGGGCCATTTCTTTGATAATGTGTGGATGGAAGTTTTGGGCAAAGTAGCCACATGAAATGAGTGGTTTCTGGTGCAAAAAAGATTTTTGATAGTCTGTGCAGGATTTTGAATCGCTAGTTCCAAAATAATCAGCAGAATAAATATTGTATCCTAATTTTTTAAGGGAGCATGCCACAGCACGAGTATTTACACCCACTAAAAGAATGTTTTCCATGTGATCATCCCTTAAAAACATTTGATAATTGTTTAGAAGAAAAATAGTCCCGAGCGGAGTCGAACCGCCGTCGCCGGTTCCAAAGACCAGCAGGATTACCACTACCCCACGGGACTAGACATTAAAAAAGGCTGCAACTGCAGCATTCACCTTTTAGGCAGAGGTGATATTTAAAGTTATCTACAAGGTATTTAAAGGGAATCATGGGGCTCAAAGTGAGCCAGGCTTTGCCTTCATATCACACTTTAACTTCAAACGACAGCTTCTACATTTTCTAGGATTATTGGTTGCAATGAAATCTTTTTTTCCAATTATAAGGTCCTGAACACGGTTTATTAATGAGATTATGTCTTTTTCAGATTCTTCGTCGAAGTAAGCTGACCAGAAAATGTTATCAGTGCCCCTTTCCCTCAAAGCAGCCACTATTTGCCTTTCATCTTTAACCATATCCTGGAAGGCCAGGCAATAACCGAAGACCTGGTTTATTGATGAAGAAAATGCCCTACTTCCCGGTTTATCATCTATGATGATGAACTGATCAGGAGTCATCCAAATTTCATCTATGTATCCCCTGATACCATAATCATGAGATATAACCGGGAGTTCCCGGGATAAGAGTTCTGTGGTTAGGGATTTCTCAAGCATCCCTTCAAAGGTGGTGGGTTCAGCATCCTTCTTGAATTCCATTTCTAACCGGGTATGTTCCTCAGTCCCGATAACCATGTTTCTGGTGGGTTTCACTTCCACACCCTTTACATTTTCAAGGTATATGCTGTACTCGCAGTATCCCTGTTTATTGAGCCAGCTAATGGGGAAGTTGTTACGTCCATGAATTATCATAACCTGAGATATTTCTGGATGGGGTTGGGAACGGGTTTTAGTCATGGAAAACACCACAAATAATTTCAATTAATATTCCAGAGCATTACTTGAATCATTGTAATTATTGGGAATATCAGAATGGAAATTTCTATCCAAACACGGAATATGAAATTAAATTTAACATTTAGTTATTAATTAATATGAAATTGTATTAATATGAAATTCTTTTTTTACTATTGTTGAACCTAATTCACTATAAAATAGTTGAAAATATTAATTAATAAAAATTTTCGGGAGAGTGTTTGAAAAGTAATCAATAATTCTCTGAAAAATATTACAAAGTAAATTTTCTTTGGAAAAAAATAGATTAACCTAATTATGAAAGTCAATCTTCCTTTTCGTCATCTTTTTTGGTAAGTCTGCTTCTTAGAACAGTCCAGATATCCCCTTTATCCTCATCGAAATCTTTATTTTTAGATTTCAGATTAGTATCATCATCAGGTTTGGTAGTTTTTAAA
>JAUNXM010000018.1:0-5663 GCA_030539815.1 Methanobacterium sp. | reverse complement strand
ATCTTTATTTTTAGATTTCAGATTAGTATCATCATCAGGTTTGGTAGTTTTTAAATCAGATGATGTTTTATTAGATGCCTGTTGTTCCATTTTGAGCTTTTGGGTGATCTTTCTTTCCTCTTTCAGAGCATTAACCAATTTTTCCCTATCACTTTCCAGTGTCTTTACCTTCTTTTCAAGTTCCTGAAGGTTTCTGCGGGTTTTATTATGTTTACTAAACAATTCTTTATAAGTTCGAGATAGTTTGCTGTGTTTCCACTCCAGGTCATCGAAATCAGCTTTATACTGGGCGAATTTACTTTCATATTCATCTTCCCTACCAGAAACGTCTTTGAATTCACCATTTTCATCCACGAGATCTGAAAGATCCTCCTGGGGTATGATGAACACTTCCATGCTGCAATCCAGATTATCTGAGCGTTTCAGTGGAACCAGGTACTGGTTATATTCGTAGGTCTTCTTCTGGCCGCCCACTGATTTTATGGTCTTTTTCTTATAGCACTTGACCGCAGATTTAACTAGCTTCACCATGTGAAAAAACTCTCCTTTAACTATATCCCTATTGGTAAGAAGGTCTTTTATAGTTGATGATAGCTGGAGGTACCAGCCCCCATGCCCCCCTACTAATTCAAAACTAAATCTTAGTTAAAGATACATAACGATTTACAGAGAAAATTTAGGAAGTTCTAGGTTTAATTCACCCTCCATCATTCCATTAATACCTATAAATCAGGATTTTGCACAGATAACAATATTAAAATAATAGCTGACATTAAATGGATTTATTCTATGATTAAATGTATCAAATCCATTCGATGAATAATTTGAGATAAATCCGCGGAATCAAAGAACAGTGTTTATCGGATTATCAGTAATTGCCGGGGCAATCTTCACATCAGGGAATTTTATTGTAGATGCTCTTATAGTATTATTCATATCCATCAGAATATTCAAAGATGCTGAGACTCAAAGAAGCAATTTCAGCTCAAGGGAGAAGAAGATTATTCTCAGTACAAACTTCCCCTGGAGGAATGTTGGGAGGAAATAAATTGATGGCCTTTCAAAACTGGGTATTTTACATTTTACAGGATGGGAAAAGAGAACCAGTGTTGAAATTATTTCATCCCTGGCGGGTGCTTTCAGTCCAGGAAACTACATTCCTATTCTTTCAGAGCTTAAAGCTACTTTTAAAGAGGCCCATAAATTTGAAAATATTTTAAAGAATTGATAAAACCCCTAAAAGAAAATAAACTCATAAATGAAGATGGAAAACACTAAACTTTAACTGAAAATGGATTAAAGTATATGGAAGACTTTATGAGTAATTTCGACTACTTCGATGTGCACCTTTCAAATACTATCCTCCTGGCCCTGGCTGAGGATGTGCATTTATGAATAAGATTTACATAACAATAATAAAGTTGTTGTAATGAAAGTAAAACTTTTTTTTGTATACTAAATCTCACTTCGTAATATAAGGCTATAACGAAATAATCAGATATGGATTTTTAAGAAAAATATTAGATCCCTTAAAAAACTCACTCCCCTATCATTGGGTCTTAAGGCATATAAGAGTAGTATTTAAAGGACCTAAACAATGATATGGTTACAAGAACCAATCTACATCAAACTTTGCTCTTTTTTACTGAATACTAGGGCGGAGATCATGATCATCATCACCGCAAAAACCGTCACCACAATAACATCCACATAAAGTGGAAGTACTGCTTCATGGAGGATTATGTTCCTAAGGGCATCCACCCCATAGGTAAGGGGGTTGATGTACACTGCTAACTGTAGCCAGCTGGGGAGTCCGGTTATTGGGAAGAGGGCCCCACTCAGTAGGAAAATAGGAAGCACTATGAAACTCATTATAAGGTTGAATCCCTCCATGCTGTCAGTGAATGATGAGATCAGTAACCCCAATCCAGAAAGACCAAGGGAGATTAGCAGTATAACCCCCACGCTCTCCAGGAAAATGATGGGAGTCATGGGAACTGCTACTATGAATGATAATAACAACAAAACCATCCCCTGAATCATGGCCGTGGTGCTTATCCCCAGGGCCTTACCAAATACAATGGATGGGCGGGATATGGGTGCAACCAGAATTTCCTTCAAGAATCCGTACTGTCGATCCATTATAACTGAAACTCCGGAGAAAACTGCGGTGAAGAGAATGGTCTGCCCTATTATACCCGGGAATATAAATGCCTGATATCCAGCTGCTCCGGTTCCGAATCTCACTGCCGACCCCAGCCCGGTTCCAAATATGATCAGCCATAATAAGGGAGTCACCACGCTGGTGATGATTCGGGAACGGTAACGGACAAATCTCTTATTTTCCCTGAGCCAGATGGTGTAAATTCCTTCAAGTTCTGCCATTTTTATCCCTCCCCCTGAATGGTTCTACCTGTATATTTTAAGAAAACATCTTCCAGGTTAGGGTGCTCCAGTTCAATGGAGTAGACAAAAATATTATGTTTATTGGCAAAATTCACCAGTTCAGCCACCAGGTTCTCACCCCGCTCTACCATCAACTTTATCTCAGAATTCATGGAATATATCTCTTTAACAAAATCTAGTTTCTGTGCTTCTTCAGTGAATTTTTCAATGTTATCCACTTGCATGGTAATGGTATCTGCTTTTAACTCTCTTTTCAGATTACGAGGAGAATTAGTGGTGATAATCTGACCCTGATTGATTATAGCCACTTCATCACAGAGTTTATCCGCTTCCTCCATGTAATGAGTGGTCATAAGAACGGTAACATCCTGGTTCTGGTTCAACTCTTTAATGTAACTCCAAATGCTCTCCCGGGTCTGCGGATCCAGACCCAAAGTTGGTTCATCCAGGAAAAGAACTTTAGGATGATGTATCAAACCCCTCCCTATCTCTAACCTTCTCTTCATCCCCCCAGAGTAGGTTTTAACGAATTCATCTGCTTTGGGACCCAGGGCAATGAGGTCCAGTATCTCATCAATACGCTTTTGGCGAACATCCTTGGGCACACCATAGAGTGAGGCATGCATCTGGAGGTGTTCACGGCCAGTGAGCATGTCATCCAGTGCTCGGGACTGGAAAACTATTCCAATAGATTCCCTGACTTCTTTAGGATGTTTGGTAACATCATAACCATTGACAGTGGCTGATCCACTAGTGGGATGCAATATGGTACATAACATAGAAATTAACGTGGTTTTACCCGCCCCATTAGGGCCTAAAACCCCGTAAACACTATTTTTAGGTACTTTAAGATTAACCCCGTTGACTGCGGTGAAATCATCATATTTTTTGGATATATCATGGGTTTGGATGATGTATTCCATGTTTTTCCTCCAGGTAGAAATAAATTATTCTTAAGTGAATCTGGGTGTTGGTTAGATTTAATGATATCGAAGAATAACTTTTAAGGATATTAATTTATCATTAAAATTATTAATTATTAACGAACATAATTATTAAATAACTGAATATTTATTTGCTATTAGACTTGTTAATTATTAGGTTGGGATTTAAATCGGAATTAAACTATAAATAAAAATGATTGGGATTATCAGAAATAAGGGGGAATTACTTTGATGGTTAAACTGATTAAATCAGAAGGAATAGCCCATCACTCCTATTTTATTGGAGCTAGTGGTCGGGCAATTGTAATTGATCCTCGTAGGGATGTGGAAGTTTACTTGGATCTTGCAGAATCATGGGGACTGGACATTACCCATATTTTTGAAACCCACCGTAACGAGGATTACATTATTGGTTCGGTGGAACTGGCCAATTACTCCGGAGCAGAAATATTTCACGGGGAAAAATTGGATTTTGCCTACGGAACCCCGGTGAAGGAGGGGGATAAATTTCAGTTTGGGAACATAGAGCTGGAAGTCCTGGACACCCCCGGACACACCTTGGAAAGCATATCAATAGTTTTAAGGGATCTTAGTGCGTCGGAAGATCCTCAGATGGCATTTACCGGGGATGTGATCTTCGCTGGAGAAACGGGTCGTATTGATTTTTACGGAGTGGACCGGCGACCTGAGACAGCAGGTTTACTTTATGATAGTCTGTTTAAAAAAATTCTTCCCCTGGGTGATCCGACGGTTCTTTGCCCGGCTCATGGTGCGGGTTCGATTTGTGGGGCAGATATAAGAGAACAGGACTACACTACAGTAGGTTATGAGAAGAAAACCAATCCACAACTACAGGTTACCCGGGAAAAATTTATAGAACTTAAAGTAGCTGAAGAACTGTACACACCACCTTATTTCCAGGAAATGGAATTTCATAATCAGAAGGGAGCCCCCATACTGGGAAGGCTACCCCACCTAAAAGCTTTGCATCCAAAAATCCTGAAGAACATCATGAAAAAGAAACTCCATATTCTGGATATCCGTAAACCCACCAGCTTCGCAGGGGGACATATTAACGGAAGTCTAAATATTTGGAGAGAAGGTGTTCCTGCCTTTGCTGGTTGGTTCCTGAACTACCAGGACCCCATTGTACTAGTGGATGACCACGAACGTGGGCTGGGTGAAGTTCGCCAGGCCCTGGTGAGGTTGGGTTTTGATAACATTTATGGTTATCTGGCGGGTGGTTTTCCCAGCTGGTATCTCCATGCAGAGTATATTGATACTTTAAATCTTTGGAGTGTTCACCAGTTAAACGAGGAATTGGGAGGAAAATTTTTCCTCCTGGATGTGCGTAAACTGGAAGACCGCAAAGAAGGCTACATTGAAGGTTCCCATCATATTTACGTTGGAGAATTACCCGGTAGAATAGGAGAGATACCCTTGGATGTTCCAGTGGTTGTCTACTGTGATTCTGGTTACAAATCCACCACTGCCTGCAGTTATCTTAAAAAATATGGTTATAACGATTTAACCAGTGTTTTGGGGAGTATGACTGCCTGGAAAAATGCTAACTACCCTGTGGTTAATGAATAATCAGGGAAAAAGAGGTTTTAGCATTAATGTGGTTTTAACCATTTATGAATTTAACCATTTTCGGAAAAATATAATATTGAATGATACAACAATTAAACTATAAATATTAAGGGTGATACTTTTGGACATTCTGAAAATTCCACCTATGGAGAAAAAAGAATACGATAAGTTTATCGACGAACAATACGTTAGTAGAATTGCCTTTAAAGGTGATTATCCCTATATTGCACCATTTTTGTATGTTTTTAATGGGAAATTCATCTACTTCCTCAGTACCAAGTATGGTAAAAAAGTGGAACTAATCAAAAGTGACCCGCAGGTTGCAGTGGAGATTGAAAAATACAATTCTGACCTTTCACAGTATCGTTTCGTGACACTGCGTGGACAGATAAAAGAGGTCATCAGTGAAGAGGAAAAAATGGATGTTAAAGGAATGTTCGTGAAGTTGATCAAAGAAAAGGATCTATCACTTAATGTAATGGCAGCCCTAGGATATTCACCCCAAGACCCACCAGAATCCATATTAAATGGAGAAAAGTGTTATGTGTGGAAATTAGTGAATGTTAAGGAAATTGTAGCCCTTAAAAATTCATAATACAATAAAAAAACCATCCTTTCAGGGGATGGTTTTATAATAATTGAAAAACAAAAAGAGTAAAACTTTATAGCAAGTTACAGCTCCAAAAAGGAGGTGTTCCAGCCACACCTTCCGGTACGGCT
>JAUNXM010000170.1 GCA_030539815.1 Methanobacterium sp. | reverse complement strand
GGTTCTGGATTAATTGGGCCGGGATTATAAAACTGGATTAATGTAATTGTTTAAAAATTTATATAAAATTTTAATTTATTTTATAGAGGATTAATTTTGCGAGCCACAATTAGCAACCCCAATGATTTGCCTGAAAAACCAGGCGTATACCTCCTGAAGGATGTTCAGGATGAAATTTTGTATGTGGGTAAGGCTAAATCCCTAAAAAAACGTGTAAAAAGCTACTTCAAAGAAGATCTGGAAGATCCCAAAACCAGGGTTTTAATGCGTCACTTCCATCACCTGGATTATCTGGTTACTGATACTGAAAAAGAAGCCCTGATTTTAGAATCTAACCTGATTAAGAAACACTTACCACGTTACAACATACGTCTTAAGGATGATAAACGTTATCCGTACCTACAGATAACTTCAGAAGATTACCCTCGTCTTTTGATTACTCGAAATGTCCGGGATGATGGTTCCCAATATTACGGTCCATTTACCGATGTAACCTCAGTAAGAAATTTGCTGAAACTCCTAAAACCAGTATTCCAGCTCAGGGATTGTAAACGTATGGATGGCCCCTGCCTGAACTACCAGATCGAACTATGCCCTGCTCCCTGCAGTGGACAGGTCACCAGTGAATATTACCAGGAAAACGTGGAAAAGGTCAAATTATTCCTGGAAGGCCGCCAAAAAGAGGTCATGGATCTTTTGAAGAAGGAAATGGAGCAGGCTGCTTTCAATCAGGATTACGAAAAAGCAGTGGTCATCAGGGACCAGTTGTTCTCTTTGGGAGAGGTGATGGAAAAACAGAAGATGGAATTCAACCGTAGTCTGGACCAGGATGTTATAGCCACATCCAATGATGGGGAAGTGGTGGTAGTGGTGGTTTTCAGAGTGAGAAATGGTAAAATCATGGGGAAAGAGGATTTTCTAATGGAAGGAGCCCAGGAAAATTCACCCCCCGAGATTTTAACGGCCTTCATAAAGCAATACTATTCTGGGCCACGCCAGGTGCCTGCAGAAATTCTTTTACCAGTTATGATTGAGGATCGCCCACTCATTGAGAAGTGGTTATCGGAAAAAATCAATCCCGAGGAATATCTTGATGAGGGGCTCAGTGAAGTTCAAAATGATCAAGGTGAAAATCATCGTGAAGGTGTTCCCCATCCTTTGCTGGTATCCGTAAAGGTGCCTGAAGAAGGTTTAGAGTACCGTTTGGTGCAGATGGTGGCTAAAAATTCCAGTATAATTTTAAATCATCATAAACAAGCTAGGGGTGCTTTACTTGATCTGAAGACATATCTAAAAATACCTAGGATTCCCCGGCGTATCGAGGCATTTGACATATCCAATTTGGCAGGTAAGAATGCGGTTGCATCCATGGTTGTGTTTGAAGATGGTAAACCATCAAAAAATAATTATCGGAAGTACAAACTCAAAACCCCTGGGCCAGATGATTATGCTATGATGCAGGAAGTGCTTAGAAGGAGGTATGAAAAATTAGTGAGTAAAGGGGAAACACCCCCTGATCTAGTGGTGGTTGATGGGGGCAGAGGCCAGCTGAATGTTGCCATAGAGGTTTTAGATTCATTAGGTATACAAACTGGAGTTATAGGTTTAGCTAAAGAATTTGAACAGGTTTTCATACCCGAAGTTGCCATTCCCCTTATTTTGCCATCTAACTCCCCTGCCCTGCATATTTTGCAAAGGGTTCGTGACGAAGCCCATCGTTTTGCAGTGAAGTACCATAAGAACCTCAGGGACCGTGATCTCCAGACCTCTCCTCTTGATAAAATCCAGGGTATTGGGCCTAAGCGTAAAATGAATCTCATGAGACATTTTGGTGATTTGGAATCCATAAAAAATGCTAGTGTTGATGAAATATTAGAAGTTAAAGGTATAAATAGAAATTTAGCCATAAATATTCATGGATTTTTTCGTAAGAACAAAAATTGACTATTAATTTGATTATAATGTGGTTATTCGGATTATCTGGTATAAATAATAATAAATCTTATAAGGTTTAAATAAAAGATAAAGTTGATAATATTATATATTGATTACCAATGATTTTTGAAGAATGGGGAATGGCATGTCTGAAGTGAAAATTTTAATTGTAGAAGATGAAAGCATAGTGGCCATGGATATAAAACACCGGGCTGAAGGCCTGGGGTATGAAGTCACTGCCATAACACCATCAGGAGAAGAAGCCCTGGAGCATGTTGCGGGCACCCGACCAGATCTGGTACTGATGGATATAGTTCTCAAAGGAGAAATGGATGGTATTGAAGCCGCACAAAAGATACGAGATTCCTATGACATCCCTGTAGTTTATTTAACTGCTTATTCTGATGAAAGAACCCTTAAACGGGCTAAGATCACCGAACCGTTTGGTTACATTATTAAACCCTTTGAGGATCGGGAACTGCACAGTGCAGTGGAGGTAGCCCTCTACAAACATCAAATGGAAAGTAAACTCAAGGAAAGCGAGAAATGGTTATCCACCACCCTGGAAAGTATTGGTGATGCAGTTATTGCCACTGATAAAAATGGCAAAGTAAAATTCATGAACCCTGTGGCCTGCGAAGTGACTGGATGGGCCCATGATGAAGCCATTGGTCAGCCACTGGATGAAATTTTCAATATCATTCATGAGGAAACTGGTTTACCCCTGGATGATCCTGTGAGTAAAGTGGTTGAAAATGATGAAATCATTGATTTACCATCTCCAGTGCTTTTGATTAATAAAGAGGGGAATAAAATACCTATTGATGATAGTAGCGCCCCTATTAAAGATGAGAATGGTGGTATTATTGGTGTGGCCCTGGTATTTCGTGATGTGACCCAACGCCGAAAGGAAGCCAAGGAAAGGGAAGAATTGTTGAAGGACAAAGCTCGAGGGGAACTTTCAAGTTTTATGGTCAGTGCTCTCCCAGTATTTGCCTCTAACATACCTCCTCAAGTAAGGAATAATATTGCCCGTAGTTTCGCGGACCGTTTTGAGAAGAACATTAAACCCCTGTTTGAGGAAGAATTGGAAACATGTCAGAAGACCTGTAAAATTGATAATGAAGATGACCAGATGATAATCTTCAGATGTTACCTTTCTTGGGTCAGTGAATTCATGTCTAACCTGGGTATAAGCACTAAAATTAATGTTCAGAGAGAAAAAAGTGAACTGATTTTTGAAAACTGTCCCTGGGCAGCAGAAGGTGATATTAGTCCCATATTCTGCCTTATTTGCAGAGCCATTGTCATCCGTAGCTTCACCTGGACCTCCCTTAGAGGTCATGTTGAGCAAAGTCATTGTTTACTGGATGGGGATGATGGTTGTTCATTTGAATTTATTATTTCATGGAGTAATCAAACAGAATAAACCGGGTAACCGGAGTTACAGATACATAATCTAAAATTAATAAGTTTTGGGGGTTTAATCTTTGGAACGAATCAAAACAGGAATTAATGGAATAGATCAATTTACAGGTGGACTTCCCAAGGGAAAAACAGTTCTTTTAACCGGAGACGCAGGATCAGGTAAAACCATATTCGGTTTACAGTTTGCGCTAACCAGCTGCCAGCAGAACCTTAAAACCGTTTACATAACCACTGAGGAAGATTCTAAGGATCTTTTCACCCAGGGGGAAACATTCAACTGGGATATTAAATCAGCAACTGATAAGGGACTTCTTCAATTCATTGAACTGGCTGGTGTTCGGGCCAGAGTAACCGAAGCCGAAATCAGCATTGATGTGGGGGCCATGAAGGGTAATTTCTCTAAATTCTTACGCGACCTGCCGGAAGATACAGAAACAGTGGTAATTGATAATATAGGAAGTTTCACCGCGAAACTAACCCCCTATGAATTCCGCGATCGCTTTGATCTCTTGGTTTATGAATTAAAGGAGCGAAACATAACTGCACTAATCATTCTGGACAGTGCCACCTCTAAAGAATTCAATGAAATAGCCTTATTCTCTGTTTACGGGGCAATACGTCTTATGAAACGTGAAAACCCCTACACAGGTCGTAGGGAGAGGGTAATGGATGTGGTTAAAATGAGAAGCACCAAAACACCCACCCAGTTCATGACCTATGAGATTAATAATAATGGTATAGATATTATTTCTGGGGTGGAAATTAAAGATTAATTATTTAAATTGATATGATTTTTAAAATATGAAATTTTTTATTATATTTTC
>JAUNXM010000017.1 GCA_030539815.1 Methanobacterium sp. | reverse complement strand
TCTAATGTGTTAAAAAAAAAGTAAAAAAATGATCAAATGTTAATTCCAAGGATAATCAATATTACATTCTTTATTGTGACAAAGCTAAGTTCTAAACAAAGGATGCCTATAAGCTTACTAATTTGACTTCATTCATTTATTCAACCATGTAAATTAAGAAAATCATTCTGAATTAACTGAACCATATTATTGTTTTTTTATATTTGAATACTCTAAATTCCATTAAAATTATTTAACTTTTAGACTCTAATATTTTTCATACGAGATATTAGGTGTGCAAATGGAATATAGAAAAATAACCGAAAATAGATTTCTTTTGTTGCTTATCCCTGCTATTGTGGCGTTTATAATTACCCTGATACCTACTTTAAAGTATCAGTGGCCATTAAGTTGGGATATCTATTATCATGTGCACCTGGCCAAACTCTACCTAGAACAGGGAATAACCTTTTGGGATCCATTAACCTACGCACCATTCGGAAGACCTATTTTTTACCCACCATTTTTTCACTATCTTTTGGCAGCCTCTGCAACTGCTTTTAAAGTTGATCTTTTCCAAATAGCCCGTTATATTCAGCCTATTTTTGCATTTTCCATGGTTTTTTCATTCATTTACGTGACCAGCAAATTATACAACTTTAGAGTGGCTTTAATGGCCGGGTGGTTCCTATTTTTCTCAGTTATATTTCACCGTGCCATGTTACCTTTACCGGAAACGCTGGCCTTAATCATATTTCCCCTGGCAATATACCTTTATTACTTGGCTCTTGGGAAAAATGGGGTTAAATTTGCCATTTTGGGGGGTTTTTTAAGTGGTTTGATGATGTTAACCCATATCCTAACTGGATTAATAATGATAGGTGTGGTCCTGTTTTTCACACTGGCACTTAAGTTCAGGAATGATGATGTTGATTACCAGGCATTGTACTTTTTCATGGGATTCACTATCTTAATAGCTGTCATCTGGTGGGTGCCTCTAATCCTTCAACACGGGTTTGTCTTTCACAACCCTCAGATGGTTATCCCGGGACCCGCAAGTTATTGGGGCATCTTGACAAAGACCATGGGACTACCTGCCATGATATTCACAATCATATGGGTAGTTATAAAGATAAATAATGAAATTAAAAATGATCTTTTGGAAAAATGGTATAAAAGATTATCCCGTAGAGATATTCTAGTTATTATCTGGATTTTATTCCCTCTAATCCTGAGTAATGTCTATTTAATGGGATTCTCCATACTCATAGATCGGATATTGAATTTCGCAGTATTTCCAGTAATGATTATAGCTTCATTGGGACTGGAATACATTTATTCAATAAAAAAACCATCTTATCAAAAAGCATACAGGATAATAATTACTCTTTTAATCATTTCATCTTTATTTTCAGCCGTATTTTGTGGATTGTCCCTAAAACCTATGGTAAATGAATCTCAAAGGGATTTAGCCCAATGGTTTGCGGATAATGGGGATGATCGAGGGGTGGTGATGTCACTCACCGAAGGCCTTGATCCGGTTATTGTTTCCATATCCCGTCAACCAGTTTCCACTGGTGGTTACCAGCCGGGAATGGTCAAGGTTCTGGATCGGAACCGTTACTATAATGGAAATTTCACCAAAGAAGATGTTATAAAGGATAACATAGAATACTTTGTGGAACAGTCTCCAATCAACCATCCCAATTATTTCATCATGGTTTACCAGAACAAAGATTATAAAGTCTGGAGGGTAGATACCTAATGAGACAGATATTAAGGTGTCTAACCATTTAGTTTGTGGTAGAAACTGAATCATAGTATTGTGAAAAAATCAGGTTCATACAGGACCCGAAAAAAATAAAGGGTCAATTGACTCTCAGTAGCATCTAAAAAAATTCATATAATCGATTTATGAAAAATTCAATACATTTGAATCAAATTTTAGGAAGTGCGTGTATGAAAAAGTTATTCGGAACATTTGGGGTCAGAAGAATCGCTAATCAAGTTTTAACACCAGAGTTCGCATCAAAACTGGCAGCAGCATATGGGACACTAGTCAAGGGATGGGTGGCAGTGGGTGGAGACCCGCGAACATCTACTCCACTAATAAAACATGCGGTGATATCTGGATTACTATCGTCAGGTTGTCAGGTGGTTGATCTAGGTATTCTCCCCACCCCGGCAGTTCAATACGCAGTACGAAATTATTATGATGGTGGGGTGATAATTACTGCTTCCCATAACCCTCCTCAGTATAATGGGATTAAATTTGTGGACGAAGACGGGATAGGCATAGCTGAAGAAATGGAACTCAAGATAGAAGATATGTACTTCAATGAAAACCCTGACAGGGTTGCTTGGGATGAAATTGGTGAGGTAACCACCAACCAGGGACTGGTTGAAGAGTACATTGATGAGGTTATACAGCGTGTGGACCAAGATGCCATAAAAAATGCTAAACTCAAGGTTATAGTAGATTGTGGTAGTGGTGCAGCCTGTTCCACCACTCCCTACATTCTCCGCAAACTGGGTTGTGAAGTCACCACCCTAAACTGCCAGCCTGATGGTTCGTTCCCAGGAAGGAACCCTGAACCAACTGAGGACAATCTCCAGGAATTAATAAAAACAGTGAAGGCTACTGGGGCTGATTTGGGAATTGCCCATGATGGTGATGCTGATAGAACTATATGTATAGATGAAAAGGGGAACTTTGTAATGGGGGATAAAACTTTCGCCCTGGTGGAAAAACAGTTGCTGATTGAAAACCAGGGAGGTCTTGTTGTAACCACCGTGGCCACTTCTACTGCCATCTACGACATAGCTGATGAATACGGGGGAACAGTAAAGGCAACCCGGGTGGGTGACCTTTTAGTGGCTCGTGAACTCAAAGAAAGTGATGGATTATTTGGGGGGGAAGAAAATGGGGGTTTAATCTTCCCCGACTTTGTTTTAGGAAGGGATGCAGCACTCTCCACCGCAAAGATCGTGGAGATCATGGCCCTCACCCAAAAACCATTATCTGATTTGGTGGCAGAATTACCTGCTTACCAGTCAGTAAAGATGAAAGTAGAATGTCCTGATGAACGTAAACAGGAAATAATGGATAAAATCGCGGCAGAAACCAGGGAATATGAGATTGATACCACTGATGGAGTTAAAATTTTCCGTGATGAGGGATGGATCATAATCAGACCATCAGGGACAGAACCAATATTCCGGTGCTTTGCAGAGGCTAAAAGCACGGATGATGCTACTAAAATGGCAGAATGGGGAATTTCTCTGGTTAAAAAACATTTAGGGAACTAATAATTTTCCAATTAATTATTAATTCCCATAATTTCCCCTTAAAATAGTATGGTGATATACAAAAAACCTGGATTTTTTGGTGATGTACCTAATTTTTGGTGATGTGCTAATCTGGATTTTTTTGGATAATAAATCTTGAATATTATTTTTCCATTCTTTTTTGTCCAGGATCATTAAAATAAAAACCATAAAATTCGGCACAATATGCGCATAGAGGGTATTTTTGGTAACGGTAACGAGCCCTTTCTTCTTTATTCATGTCAAATCTTTTACCACAAGTGTAACAGGTTTCAATTTTTTCATCTTCTTGCTTGGCAGTGATTTTCTTGTTTTCTTCACCTGGAATTGAATCAGATTTTTTACCTGATTCTTTGATTTGGTTATTTTTAATGTTAACACCACCTTAATTAATATCCCTTATAATCTAATCCATTTGCATTGAATTTATAAATTTCATTGCATCATCATTGATGTTTATTTAATTGAAAGCCAAGGGGGGACTGATTTAGTTTTATTCATATGGGGTTAAATATTTTCGTGACTATGTTCTCTTGATTATTCCCTTGGTTCACTTAAATATTCCATGGTTTCAATTATTAAAATTTACATTGAGAACTGGATTATATGAATATCGAAAAATAAATTATGAACCCCGTACAAAATATGTTCATGAACAAAAAAAGAAAAATTGCTTGGGGTATTACGGGAAGTGGTGAAAAACTGGTGGAAACCGTGGAGATCATGCAACAGATGAGGGATGAATACCATAAACAATTTGACATACGGGTGTTCATTTCCAAGGCAGGGGACCAGGTATTAAAATATTATAACTTATCAAATACTTTGGAAACCAAATTCGATAAGACCTGGACCGAAATCAATTCTAACGCCCCTTTCTTGGCTGGTCAGATACAATTGGGAAGGTATGCTTTTCTTTTAGTAGCTCCGGCAACTTCTAATACTGTTGCCAAAATATCTCTGCGCATAGCAGACACCTTACTTACCAACGCAGCTATCATGGGGCAAAAAACAAACACGCCTCTATACATCATGCCCACAGACTTCCGAGAGGGTATAGTTACTACCAAACTCCCCAATGGTAAAGATCTGGAGTTAACCATAACTCGTGAGGATGCAGAACACGTGGAAAGGCTTTCAACAATGGACAGTACCAATGTTTTTGAAAATCCAGATGAGATACCTGTCATATTCGAAAAACATGCAGAAATGCTCTAAAAATACTGATATGCTATCAAATCTTTAGTTATAAATTAAATTAGAATATTCTAATCAGCAAGCCTGAGTATCTAAATTCGATTATTCTGGCACTTAATATAGGCCATATGAATTTATTCACTCATAATGTTTGATTATGTTTAAATGTGTTCTCTTCGCAGCTGTAAGGTCGCACTGAACTTTTTAATGGGAAGACCTTCATCCTCTTCATCACTAAATGGAGAGATCCCACGGAAATAGTACTCCACTGGCCCTGTATTATCAATGTCCACTGGCACAGTTTCCATATCATCCAGTGCATCAAAAAAGTCATGTATTTCCATCAATTTGTTCTCAGGACCTCTAAAAATAATAATTAAAGCTCCTTCTCTCCTATTCTGGAGTGATATAAATTTATCATCCACATCTATAGTTGTATCTTTCTTTTTACTCCCACTAACCCTGTGAAACACGATATTTGCCATAATTTAACCCCTTTAAGTAGTTTTATTCATTATCATATTGTTTTTCATGGAATATAATTTTATGGAATATGAATTGAGATGTTTGGAGGTGATCTTCTAAGGTAAATTTATTCTAATTTTATAGTTTGTAACCAACATCTCTTAGGAATTTTTTCCTCCATGCCACATCCTCTTCTGTTTCAATACCCTTGGGTTTAAAACCATCTATAACTCCTATTATTCCCCTGCCCTGTTCAGTTTCCACAATCAAAACCTGGACTGGGTTGGCAGTGGCACAGAAAAGATTAACCACTTCGGGCACATCCTTGATTCTTTGGGTGAGATTGAGGGGGAATGCGTTTGCCAGATAGATCAGGAAGCTATGACCACAACCCATCTCCAGTATTTTCTCTCCAGCCATTTTCTCCAGATCTTCATTGTTACCAGCAGTTCTCACTAAACAATCTCCGGAAGCTTCTCCAAATGCAAGACCAAACTCTGCCTGGGGCACAGTATTCACTATGGCTTCGTAAAGATCTTCCACTGTCTTAATGAAATGGCTTTGCCCTAAAATAAGGTTACAATCTGCTGGTGCTTCTAATTTAACAATTTTAATATCAATGTCCATGTTCATCCCCCTCATATTTTCCAAAACTACATTGGACTGTTAATTATTATCATCCCTGGAATCAATCGTCATCCTCTGAATCATTTATCCATGGATCGCCAATCAAATATTTCCATTCAATATTTTCCGGTGATCTCATTGAAAACCCTGAATCTTGAAATATTGTCCTCTTTCATTCTTCATTCTGTCTCCTGTTATAATAATTAGAATTCATGTCATGTTAATTTATCTTATTATATGGTTATTCTTCAATCTCTTTCAACATTTTATTGGCTCAGTAGCGGGTATGGTAATTTATTTATAGTAGCAAAATTAAATTGTCATTAACAATCATTATAAAATCTGTGTAAAATTATAATACAAAGCGGAACAAAGATCAAAAGGGATGGTATTATAACCTATCTTAATGGATCTAAATTAGAATAAAAATCCTATTAGTTTTTATAACCATTGGCAAACTAGCCAAGGGCTTGATTAAAAAAGGGCTTAACTCTAATTAATGTGAGGTTTTTAGTTATGAAAGAGAAGATGAAGGAAATCGGGCTTAGAATAAAAGAGCTTAGAGAGCTCTCAGACATCAGTATTCAGGACATGGCAGATTACCTTAAAATTCCCCTGGAAGCCTACCATGAATATGAGGGAGGTAAAAAAGACATCCCGGCTAGTATTCTCTTTGAAATCGCCCATAAAATGGAAGTGGATATGGGGTTACTGTTAACTGGGGAGGAAACCAGGATGCACATTTTCAGTGTGACTCGGAATGGAAAAGGAGTCGAAGTTGGTCGCAGGAAACAGTACCAGTACGAGAATTTGGCTGAAAAATTCATTCACAAGAAAGCCGAACCGTTCATCGTTACGGTAGAACCTAAAGGTGAAGCGTATAAACCATCAACCAACACCCATCCCGGGCAGGAATTCAACTACATGTTAGAAGGGACTTTAAAGATTTACATCCATGAAAATGAGATCATACTCCACAAAGGAGATTCAATTTTCTTTGACTCATCCTATGAACACGCCATGGAAGCCCTGGAGAATAAACCAGCCAAATTTCTGGCAATAGTAATGTGAGAATGATATCATTTCAAAATTATAAACCGAATTAATCCATAAAAAAATGATAATTGAGATTAGAAGATTAAATAGAGATTATTAAAATTTAACTTTGGTGATGAAAAATGTCATCTTTACTTGAAAAATTTGTTTCACAGGTGGATTTTGAGTCCTATCTGGATTTTAAGGATAACTTCCGTATAAAAATACCTGAAAGCTTCAACTTTGCCTACGATGTGGTGGATGAATATGCACGCCTGTATCCAGAGAAAGTGGCCATGGTCTGGTGTAATGATGATACTGACCGAACATTCACCTTCAAAGACATGAAGGAATACTCGGACCGGGCAGCCAACTTCTTCGCCCAGCAGGGCATTAAAAGGGGGGACCGGGTAATGCTAACCCTCAAGAGCCGTTACGAGTTCTGGTTCTGTATACTGGCCCTCCACAAATTAGGGGCCATTACCATCCCTGCCACTCACATGCTCAAAACCAAGGACATAGTCTACCGTATAGAAAACGCTGGTATCAAAATGGTGGTATGCATAGCTGAAGACGGAGTACCTGATTACTTTGATGAAGCCCACCAAAAAATGGGAAACAACCCTTTTATCAGAACAATGGTGGGTAGTGAAGATAGAAATGGATGGTTAAACTTCCGCAAAGAAATTGAAATGGCATCCTCCCAATTCCAACACCCAGCTGGGGAGGAAGGAACCCTAAATGATGATATAGCATTGATTTACTTCTCATCAGGAACCACAGGCATGCCCAAAATGATCATGCACGACCACACCTATCCTCTGGGACATATAATAACTGCCAAGTACTGGCAAAACGTAATTGATGATGGATTACACTACACAGTGGCCGATACTGGATGGGCAAAGGCCATGTGGGGTCAGATTTATGGCCAGTGGATCTCAGGAACCGCCATCTTTGTCTATGACTATGAAAGATTTGATGCGGCAAAAATGCTGGAAAAGGCATCTCATCATGGTGTAACCACTTTCTGCGCACCACCCACCATATACCGTTTCCTTATAAAGGAAGACCTCTCAAAGTACGATTTTTCAACCCTAAAATATGCAGTCACCGCAGGAGAACCACTGAACCCCGAAGTTTACAATAAATTCCATGAATTCACGGGGTTACGATTAAGGGAAGGTTTCGGACAAACTGAATGTGTGGTCTGTATTGCCAACTTCCCCTGGGTAACACCTCGCCCTGGATCCATGGGGAAACCAGCCCCAGAGTATGATATTCAGATTATGAATAATGAAGGTCAGGAGTGCGATGTAGGTGAAGAAGGCGAAATAGTGATAAAAACCGCTGAAGGAAAACCACCAGGTTTATTCTGCGGATACTACCAGGAAGATAACAAAACAGAAGCTGCCTGGCACGATGGATTTTATCACACCGGAGACACGGCCTGGAAGGATGAAGATGGTTACCTCTGGTTCGTGGGACGTAACGACGACATGATAAAAAGTTCAGGATACCGAATCGGACCATTCGAGGTGGAAAGTGCAGTGATATCTCATCCTTCTGTTCTGGAATGTGCCATAACTGGAGTTCCACATCCAGTAAGGGGGCAAGTCATAAAAGCCACCATAGTACTGGCGGGGAACCATGAACCATCGCCCGATCTGGCCAAAGAAATCCAGAACCATGTTAAACAGGTTACCGCTCCTTACAAATACCCTAGGGTTGTAGAATTTGTGGACGAACTACCTAAAACCATCAGTGGAAAAATCCGCAGGATAGAAATCCGTGAAAAGGACGAAAAACAGGAATAATTTAATATCTTAATCATATGTATTCTAAACTGGAATAACACGCATTTACTCGCTCAAACCAACTTTAAGCAGAATTAACACTTTTCCCTGCTTATTCCTGAGTTTAAATTTACAATCTTGAAAATTTGAAGATTATAAAGGATGATATGAATCATGACAAATCGCAAGAAAGAACCCTATCCAGTTTTCAATGAACTGGAATGCAAGGCATGTGAACGTTGTATATTGGCTTGCCGTCCAGGTGTCCTTAAAATGAGTGAAGGCATCAATGAACGCGGCTACCATTACGCAGTTTATAAAGGTGAGGGATGCACTGGTTGCGGTGATTGTTACTACACCTGCCCCGAACCCCTGGCAGTGGAAGTTCATATACCCCAAAAAATTAGAAACAAAGACCCGAATAAACCAACTAATAAAGAGGGGGATCCGGAGGAAAATAAATGACTATCCAGCTAATTAAAGGTAACACTGCAGTTATCATCGGGGCGATGTACGCCGGATGTGACTGTTTCTTTGGATACCCCATCACACCTGCTTCTGAAGTCTTACACGAAGCCTCACTCTACTTCCCCAAAGTAGGCCGGAAATTTGTACAAGCTGAATCAGAAGAAGCAGCCATAAACATGGTTTACGGCGCAGCCGCAGCAGGTCACAGGGTTATAACTGCCTCATCTGGCCCAGGTATCAGTCTTAAACAGGAAGGAATCTCTTTCCTGGCAGGAGCAGAATTACCCTGTGTTATAGTGGATATAATGCGGGCCGGACCTGGACTGGGAAACATCGGACCCGAACAGGCTGATTATAACCAACTGGTTAAAGGAGGAGGACATGGGAACTATCACAACATTGTCCTGGCCCCCAACTCTGTTCAGGAGATGTGCGATTTCACCATGAAAGCCTTCCAGTTAGCAGAAAAATACCGTAACCCTGCAGTGGTACTGGCCGATGGAGTACTGGGCCAGATGGTGGAAAGACTCCAATTTCCATCCCAAGCTCTGGAACCAAACTATGATGAGTCATGGGCAGTTAGAGGCAACCGTGAAACAAGAGGAAACCTGGTAACCAGTATATTCCTTGATTTTGACCAACTAGAAGACTTCAACTACCGCTTACAGGAAAAATACCAGACTATACGGGAAAACGAGGTGGACTATGAGGAATACATGATGGATGATGCGGAGATCATCCTGGTAGCCTACGGAATAAGCAGCCGTGTGGCACGCTCAGCAGTGGACATGGTGAGGATGGAAGGTATAAAAGTCGGATTATTCCGTCCTAAAACATTATTCCCATTCCCTGAAGAAAGATTAAGGGAAATTGCCACCACCAGGAATTGTAAGTTTCTATCGGTGGAAATGAGTAATGGTCAGATGAAAGAAGATATCACCCTGGCCATTGCCTGCCAGTATCCTGTGGAACTGGTTAACCGTATGGGCGGAAACCTCATTGACCAGAAAAGCATCATAGACAAGATCCATGAAATGGCAGGTGAGAGTTGATGACCATGAATAAAGTCACTGGAAAAGGTTCTGAAAATGGAACCAATAGGGATGGGAGTCTAAACAAAACCATCCCTGAAAAGATCATCAAAAAACCAGACTCCATGCTGGATGAATATCTCCGTAAAGGAGGAAGCGCACCCACCGCCACTCACTACTGCCCCGGATGTGGGCATGGAATACTGCACAAACTCATAGGGGAAGCAATTGACGAACTGGAAATACAGGACCGCACAGTCATGACCAGCCCAGTGGGATGCGCAGTTTTTGCATACTACTACTTTGACTGCGGACATGTACAGGTGGCACACGGACGTGCACCAGCAGTGGGAACCGGTATATCTCGTGCAGAAGAGGATGCGGTGGTAATATTATACCAGGGGGATGGAGATCTAGCATCCATTGGATTAAATGAAACCATACAGGCTGCTAATCGGGGAGAAAAAATGGCGGTATTCTTTGTTAACAACACAGTCTACGGTATGACTGGGGGGCAGATGGCACCCACCACCCTGGTAGGTGAAGTCACTGTAACCTGCCCAACTGGGCGGGACCCTCGTTACATGGGTTATCCCATGCACATGGCAGAGTTACTGGATAATCTGGAAGCACCGGTCTTCATTGAACGAGTTTCTGTCTCCGACCCACGAAACATCCGTAGAGCTAAAAGGGCAGTTAAAAAAGCCCTTGAAATTCAAAGAGATGGTAAAGGATATGCATTTGTGGAAGTTCTCTCTCCCTGCCCTACCAACCTCAGAATGGATGCCCAAGCAATCGAGGATTTCGTTAACAACGAAATGGCCAAGGAATTCCCCCTCAAAAACTTCCGTGACCGGAGAAGGGAAACAGAAACCCTTTGCCGGGCAAAGAGTGATTTCTCACAAGATTCACTGGAGGAGATCTTCGAAGTCCAGGATGACACTTCCTGGGCAGCACGAGATGACCCATCCTTCCCACGAAAGGTGGTCCGGATTGCCGGATTCGGAGGTCAGGGAGTTTTAAGCATGGGACTTACCCTGGCTCAGGCAGCCTGTAATGACCAGCGACACGTATCCTGGTATCCTTCCTACGGCCCAGAACAGCGTGGTGGAACATCAGACTGTACCGTGGTCATATCTGGTGAAACCATAGGCTCTCCTGTACTGCAAAGTTCTGATGGGCTGGTGGCCCTGAACCGACCTTCACTGGAAAAATTCGCATCCAGAGTAAAGGAAGGTGGGCTCATTATCTATGAAAGCAGTATTGGCGAGTTTGAATCCCCTGCAGATATCCGAACTCTCCACATACCGGCTCGTAAGATAGCCAAGGAACATGGTGTTAAAAGAGCAGCTAATACGGCCATGCTGGGAGTTATAATGGAACTGGGATTAACAGGTCTCCCTAAACATGTTTTTACCGAAGCAATAGAACATACCTTCCGCAGGAAACCTAAACTGGTACCTGCCAACCTGGAGATACTGGAAGCCGGTGCCAAATGGGCGCGGGAGAACCTAAAAAAATGAGAAATTCTATGGGGGTAATATTGGATTTTCCCAATATTGCTCCTATTTCTTAATATTACTCCAATTTTTCATTATTCCCATTGTTTTTCATCACCTATTGAGCATTATGGTATCTAGTTAATCTTTTTTTCAACGTTATTGTATTATAATTGTTTATATGGGATTAATTTTTAATTTAAATCCATTATAATATTTTAATTTTAAATTCAGGATTTCCAGTACAATATTAAATTTTCGGCACAATGGTTCGGTAGACCCCATCAACTAAAATTTGAAATAATTTAGGTCAGATATCATGGGGGATGTTTTCACTCTGGGGAGGGTTCACTCAATTTTAAGTAAATTGTGGAACATACTGTTATCTATAAATTAAATTTGAAAGATATTGTGGGATCAAAATTTGGGGATAAATTGATAAATATTATTGAGGGGTGAAAATAATGCCTGTTTTTCAAAAAGAAGAAGATATTTCCGTGGTTCTCTGTGGTGAAGCAGGGCAGGGAATCCAGACAGTAGAGGCAATACTGGCTCAAGCAGTAAAGCAGAGTGGATACCACATTTTTTCAACCAAGGAATACATGTCACGAGTTAGGGGAGGTCAAAACTCCACAGAACTAAGAGTTTCATCCCGCAGGGTTGCTTCATATGTAGATCGGATAGACTTACTACTGGTCCTGAGTTCCGGGGCAATAAATCACCTTAAAGACCGGATATCGTCTGAAACATTGATTATAGGGGATCCTGAACATATTAAATCATTTAAAGATAATAAAATTATTGAGAATCTTGTTGATTCTAATTTTATTGAGATTCCCCTCATGGAAACCGCCCAAGAAATAGGAGGGCCAATATTTGCCAACGTAATTGCCGCAGGGGCCCTTTCATGTCTTTTGAATATACCCAAGGAAATCTTCGACGGATTGATCAGTGACATGTTCGCCAGAAAAGGTTCTGATATACTTGAAAAGGATTTAATGGCAGGAGAATATGGATACAAAATCGGTAAAGCTTTGATGGAATCTGAAGAAAACCAAATTCATCTGTCCTTAAAGGGTCAATCTAGAGTAAGAGATGAACTCCTGATAAACGGTACCGATGCAGTGGGTCTTGGATGTTTGGCGGGAGAATGTAGGTTTATTTCATCCTATCCCATGACTCCTTCCACCCCTCTCCAGAATTTCCTGGCTGGCAATGCCCATGAATTTGAATTGATATATGAACAGGCCGAGGATGAAATAGCAGCCATTAACATGGCATTGGGAGCATCCTACGCCGGTGCCCGTAGCATAGTAGCCACTTCAGGAAGTGGATTTGCCCTGATGGAGGAGGGTGTGGGTTTGGCGGGAATGATAGAAACTCCCATAGTAATCTACATCGGTCAAAGACCAGGACCTGCAGTGGGACTACCCACCCGTACTAGCCAGGAGGATCTGAATTTGGCACTTTACTCCGGACCAGGGGAATTTCCAAGGATCATATTATCCCCCGGGAACCTAGAAGATGCCTTCACCCTCACCTGTAAAGCATTCGATCTGGCTGAAAAATACCAGATCCCGGTTTTCATTCTATCTGATCAGTATTTTGCTGATTGTTACTATAACATACCCTCCCTGCCCCTGGAAGATGTGGAAAACGAGAATTACCTTATTAAAACCACCCAGGAATATAAAAGATACCTGATCACCCATGATGGCATCACTCCCCGGGGAATACCAGGTTACGGGGATGGGCTGGTAGTTGTGGATTCTGATGAACATGATGAAGGGGGCCATATAACTGAGGACTTGGAAATAAGGACTCAAATGGTGGATAAACGGATGATTAAGATGGAAAGGATAAGAGAAGAGGCTTTAGTCCCGGAACTGGGTGGGCCTGAAGATTTCCATAGTCTGGTAATTGGATGGGGTTCCACTTACTGGCCTATCCGGGAGGCTGTGGATAACTTCAATGAGAAATATCCTCATCAAAAATTAGCTTTCCTCCACTTTAAACAGGTCTACCCTCTACACCCATCAGTGGCTGATTATCTTGAAAAAGCAGAAGATGTTATCATTTTAGAGAACAATGCCCAGGGACAACTAGCCAACCTCATAAAACTGGAAACCGGATTTGAAATACAGGAAAAATTCCTGAAATACAATGGAATGCCATTTTCAGTGGAGGAAGTGGAAGAAAGGATCAACACATTCAAGGGAATAATCAAGGAGGGTGCTGAGGATTATGAAACTCAGGATGCGGGGGAGGTGTTAAAATGAAAGCAAAGGACTTTGACATGCCTGGTGCCGATGTGGCCTGGTGTCCAGGATGTGGGAACCTATCCATACTGCGCAGCCTAAAAATTGCCCTGGCCGAACTTAAAATACAACCTGAAGACTTGGTATTTGTCTCTGGTATTGGGCAGGCCGGTAAACTCCCCCATTACATAAGGGGTAACGTGTTCAATGGACTGCACGGCAGGTCATTATCTCCAGCAACTGGTATAAAAGCAGCTAATCCTGAATTAACGGTCATTGATGTCAGTGGTGATGGTTGTATGTATGGGGAGGGGGGAAACCATTTCATGCACACCATCAGAAGAAATCCGGACATCACCAATCTGGTGCACAACAACATGGTCTACGGCCTAACCAAGGGACAGGCATCACCCACCAGCCAGAGGGAATTCAACACACCCTTACAAGTGGATGGTGTATTTTTGGAACCATTCAACCCACTGGCCGTGGCCATAGCACTGGATGCATCATTCGTGGCCAGAACATTCAGTGGGGATCGTAAACAAACCGTTGAAATCTTCAAAGCTGCCATAAATCATAAAGGATATGCATTGGTGGACATATTTCAGCCCTGTGTCACATTTAACAAGGTGAACACCAGGAACTGGTTCCGGGAACACACCTACTACTTGGAAGATGATCATGACCCAACGGATAGGAACCTAGCATTCCAACGAGCCACTGAAACTGGAGAATATCCTCTGGGAATTTTCTACCAAAACACAACGAAGACTACCTTTGAAGAGAACCTGAGCGTATATCATGAGATTAAAAAACCTCTTTACCAGCGGAAGTTTAATAAAGAAAAACTCAGAATCCTTATAGATACAAAAAAATAAGTGAAATCCATTATTAAATCATTATTTACCACAAATCAACATCATTATTAAATCAAGACTAAATCAATGCATCATTATTAAATCAAAATAAAAAATTAAATAAAAAATACGCATATGTGTTTAATAATTTATGAGGTGGAAATTTGAGAAAAATCAGGATATTATCGTGGAACGTTAACGGAATAAGGGCGGTACACAGAAAAGGATTCAAAGAATGGTTAATGGGGGATAAACCAGATATTTTGTGTATTCAAGAAACAAAAGCAGTCCGTAAACAGTTCCCTGAAGATATTAGGGGTGTTGATGGGTATGAATTGTACCTCTCCGAAGCAGAACGCAAAGGATACAGTGGTGTGGCTACCTATACTCGCATAAAACCTGAAAAAGTTCAAAATGGATTTGGAATCCCCAAATTCGACAGTGAAGGGCGCACCCTCATCATGGATTTTGGTGATTTCGTCCTATTTAACATCTACTTCCCCAACGGTAAAATGTCCTCGGAAAGACTCCAGTACAAGTTAGACTTCTATGATTCATTCCTGGACTATGCTGATGGCCTTAAAGAAGAGGGGCGAAACATTGTAGTTTGTGGGGACGTGAACACCGCACACCAGGAAATCGATCTGGCCCGCCCTAAAGAAAACGAGAAAATATCCGGATTCCTACCCATTGAAAGGGAATGGATGGACCGGTTCTTGAGTCATGGCTATGTGGACACCTTCCGTGAATTTAACCATGAACCTGAGAATTACAGCTGGTGGAGTTACCGAACACGTGCCCGTGAAAGAAATGTTGGTTGGAGGCTTGATTACTTCTTTGTCAACAAAGAATTCATGAAAAACGTAGAATCAGCCTACATACTTCCAGAGGTAACGGGTTCTGACCACTGCCCAGTGGGAATCGACATAAAACTGGATGACTGATAATTAATGATTCTTTGAATCTTCAAAATTATTATTATCAATTCTTTGCATGTTTATTCAGATCAGAGTGATTGAAAATCATTAAAATATAGGGGAATGATAAAAATGGATAAGTTTCAAGAAAGAATGGATAAGATGGCTTCAGAAGGCCTATCTGACTCTGAAATTGGTGAGAAGCTTTTAAATGAAATGGGAGATCTCTGTATCTGTCCCGACTGCCCCATGTTCAACCAGTGTGCTCAGGAAAAATACGAGGGACTGTACTGTGTTTTGGGAAAATCCGCGTGTAACTTGGAAGAAGATGAATGCATATGCCCGGAATGTGAAGTATCCGATAATTTAGAACTTAAAAATGATTTATTTTGCATTAAAGGATCAGAAAAAGAACTTAGGGGACTTTAAAAGATATTTCTTTATTTATTATTTTTCAAATTTTAATTCATTAATCTATATTTTTTATATCAGGGGTGATGTTTTCAGAGAGTTTATAGTTTTTTATCCTAGAATCACCAACCAATAAATAGGCATTTTTTAAATAAATTTGACGGATCATGAGTTGAGGAATGAATAGTGGAAATGAATATTTTTATAATAGGCAAATGTTTGATATTAAAGAAAATGGTAACTGAGTGATTAATACTTTATAAGTTTGATTTTGTTAATTTAATTTGTAATTTAAAAAACAGAGGGATGCTATGAGTTATCGTGGAATAGCTAAACAATTTTTAGAATCACAGAATATTTCCATTGGAGACATGATCTCCCTAAAAAAAGATAATGTAGAGTACCAGGGCATGCTTCTGGACCGGGCAGAAGATGCTGACCAGTTACACATCGTGCTCAAGATGGATAGTGGCTACAACGTGGGAATTGCCATTGAAGGGGCTGAAGTTGAACTACTTGAAAAGGGAGAAAAACCGGAAATCAATCTCCCACCCCTGGTTATCCAGCAGGATCCTAAAAAAAAGAATGTATCCATTGTATCCACAGGCGGAACAGTAGCATCAATCATTGATTATAAAACTGGGGCAGTGCACCCGGCATTCACTGCTGATGACCTTCTAAGGGCCACTCCAGAGTTACTGGATGAGGCCAACATCAGTGGAAAAGCCATTATGAACATATTAAGCGAGAACATGAAACCAGAGTTCTGGATGCAAGCAGCTCGGGCTGTGGCTGATGAAATAAGTCAGGGAGCTGATGGTGTGGTAGTGGCCCATGGAACCGACACCATGCACTACTCGGCAGCGGCCCTGAGTTTCATCCTGGAAACTCCGGTGCCCATTGTCTTCACTGGTGCCCAGAGAAGTTCCGACCGACCGTCTTCCGATGCATTCCTAAACCTCATGAGCTCAGTGGCCATGGCCAAATCGGACATAGCAGAAGTCACGGTCTGCATGCACTCCACAGAAAACGATAACCAGGCTCATATTCACCGGGGGACCAGAGTTCGTAAAATGCACACCAGTCGTCGGGACACCTTCAACAGTATCAACAGCCCACCTTTAGCTCAGGTAAATGAAGGGAAAGTTAAAATCATTGATAAAAACTTCACTTACCACAAACGTGGGGAATGTCAACTGGAGGTAAACGATTCACTTGAGGAAAAAGTAGGATTCATCAAGAGTTACCCGGGAATAGCCGCGGAACTCCTGGAATATCATATTGATAAAGGTTATAACGGGATCGTAATTGAGGGGACTGGATTGGGGCACTGCCCGGACCATCTGATCCCATCACTCCAGAGGGCAACTGATGAGGATCTCCCAGTGATAATGACTTCCCAATGCCTATACGGGCGCACCAACCTCAACGTGTACAGTACTGGTCGTAAATTATTAACTGCAGGTGTAATACAGGTCGGGGACATGTTACCCGAAGTAGCGTACGTAAAACTGGTATGGGTGCTGGGACAGACCAGCCACCGGGAAGAAATTAAAAAGGCCATGCAAACTAACCTCAAAGGGGAAATGGATGTAAAGTCCTCTTCAAAATACTTTTTAAGGGACTACGGGGAATAAGATGGATTTTGGTGATTTAGATGGATAAAAATATTGATTACGAGAAACTGGGCCTGATGATGGGTCTGGAAATACATCAGCAGCTTAACACAACGAAAAAACTCTTCTGTCCCTGTGAATGTGAATTAACTGATAAAAAACCGGATTATCGGGTTTTAAGGTATCTGAGGCCCACTCAGAGTGAACTGGGAAAAATTGATCGTGCGGCCTTTGAAGAATCACGCCGTGAACTCACGTTCCTATATGATGCCTATCCTTATCATACATGTCTGGTGGAAACAGATGATGAACCTCCACATCCTTTAAATCAGGAAGCATTGGAGATCGGGCTTATAATCGCCACTCTCCTGGATATGAAAGTCGTGGATGAATTCCACACCATGCGAAAACAGGTAATTGATGGAAGTAACACGGGGGGATTCCAGAGAACTGGTTTACTGGCCATACAGGGCCACATGGAAACTCCACACGGTAAGGTTACTATTGAAAACCTCTGTCTGGAGGAAGACGCAGCTAGACGTATGGGGCAAAGAAAGGGCAAGGTTGAATTTCGTTTAGACCGCCTGGGAATCCCTCTCCTAGAGATAACCACTGATCCATCCATGAAACGTCCGGAACAGGTAAAGGAAGTAGCCTACCAGATCGGTCAGGTCCTGCGCAGTACCAGGGTGAAAAGGGGATTGGGAACCATACGTCAGGATTTGAATATTTCAATCCGTGAAGGAGCTCGAGTTGAGGTGAAAGGGGTTCAAGACTTGGATTCCATGGAACAACTGGTTAAAAATGAGGTTTCACGCCAACTTAAATTACTGGAAATCAAGGATGAGCTTTACATAAGAAATGCGGGAGTTGAAGATCATATATATGATCTGGGGGAAGACTTAAAGAACACCGAATCGAAAATCATTGTTAAAGCCATTAAAAATGGTGGTAAAGTATTAGCAATCAAATTAAAGGGCTACAGGGGATTAATTGGTAAAGAAGTGCAACCCGGTCGGAGATTCGGAACAGAACTTGCAGGTTATGCCAAAAAGATGGGCGTAGCAGGCATATTCCACACTGATGAACTACCAGCCTACGGGATAACTTCCCGGGAGGTAGATACAATAAATCAGTCCCTGGGAATTGAGGCAGATGATGCATTTATCATGGTTGCTGATGAGAAGGATAAAGCTATAAACGCCCTGGAAGAAGTGCAGAGAAGGGCTAAAATAGCCACGGAAGGCGTTCCGGAAGAAACCCGTAAGGCCCTGGATGATGCCAATACTGAGTACCTCCGCCCACTGCCCACAGCCAGCAGGATGTATGTGGAAACAGATATCCCTACCCAAGTGGTCTCTAAAGAACTCCTAGAGCACGTCCAAGCCAACCTCCCGGAACTTCCCAGGGTAAAAGAGACTCGTATAATAAATGAATATAACTTAAGTGAAGATCTAGCACACCAATTAGTGCGACAGGACCGGGCAGAACAATTCGAAAAAATAGTGGCAGAATGTGGAGTTGAACCGACAACTGTGGCTTCCCTTCTAGCATACACTCTCAAAGAACTCAGAAGAGAAGGTTTGGATGTGGAAAACCTTCCGGATATGTATCTCCTGGGAACTTTCCAGTTACTGAAACAGGGTAAAATATCCAAGGATGCCGTTACCAACGTTTTGGTAGGGGTTTTAAAGGAAAAATGGGCACCAGAAGAGGCAGCTTTGAATTTAAACCTACTCATGCTGTCTGATGAAGACGTTCATAATATAATCACTAAACTGGTTTCCTCCCATGAAGGAATGATCACTCAGAGAAACATGGGGGCCATGGGACCCCTAATGGGAATGGCCATGAAGGAACTCAAGGGAAAAGCCGATGGGAAATTGGTAAATAAACTTCTAAAGGAAGAAATACAGAAATATCTAAAGTAAGGGGTGTTTATTGTGGAACAATACGATCTGATCATCATTGGAGGAGGACCAGCAGGATTAACTGCAGGAATATACGCTGGAAGGCAGGGGATGAAAACAGTTATACTGGAAATGATGACTGGGGCTGGTTCAGGTTACATGGTTCCCAGTATGGAGAATTATCCAGGTTTCGATGAGATATCCGGAAAGGAACTGCTGGAGAAGATGAGAAAACAGGCGGAGAAAAATATACCTGTGAACAATATGGAGGAAGTTAAGGAAATTCATGTTAATGATCACTTTGATATTCAGGTGATCACTTCTAAATGTGAATATAAAACCAGATCATTGATAATATCCACTGGAAGCCGTCACAGGAGGTTGAAGGTACCGGGTGAGATTGAATTCCTTGGCCGTGGAGTATGTTATTGTGCCACCTGTGATGGGCCTCTCTATCAGGGTAAAGATGTGGTAGTAGTTGGTGGGGGTAATGCCGCAGTTCAAGAAGCAATCTACCTGAAAGGCCTGGGGTGCAATGTAACCATTATACATCGCCGGGACCAGTTAAGGGCTGAGAATTATCTGCAAAAAAAATTAGAAGAAAATGCGATTCCAGTGATATGGGATTCAGTGGTGGAATCCATAAATGGAGAAATGACAGTAAACAGCTTAACCATTCTAAACCGCAAAACCCAGAAAAAAACTGAATTACTTGTCAACGGAATTTTCATAGCAGTGGGGGAAGAACCACTCAGTCAAGTGGCCCATCAGGCCGGTGTGAATGTCGATGATGATGGATTCATCCAGGCAGACAAGTTCCAGCGAACCAACATTCCAGGGATATATGCTGCAGGAGACATAACCGGTGGAATTAAACAATGGGTGGTGGCCTGTGCTGAAGGAGCAGTAGCAGCTTTATCTGCATTTGACGATGTGGTAAGTAGATAAGTTTGTATACTTAATAAGAACTAGGGGATATAAAACCTGGAGAATATCTATGGTAGAACGGGTGGATGTGGAGGAATATCTCTCCAAATATTCTGCTGAAATGGCAGAAACTATTGAATTAAGAAAATTTTTACTGGAAACAGTACCTGATTTAAATGAGAAACTCAAATGGAATTACCTTTTCTACGAGTTAAACAGGCCGCTATGTGCAATTTTAATCTACCAAAACCCTATCAATTCAGAGTTTCCCCGTGGTAGGGAACTTGTTGATAATGGTTTTCCCCTGGAAGGAACTGGTAAAAACATGCACCACTTTATAATCAAAAATTTGGGGGATATCCAAGCCTATGTGCTGCCGGAAATAATTAAAAAAGCCATAGAACTCAACTCTAACTAAACAAAGCAATTATTTTTTTCACCATTTTTTAGTATTTGGAATTAATAAAAAGTAATTTAGATAAGTTAAACTTGATAATATGAAAAATAAGATCAGATTTGGTCCAGCGGGTAATCCTTTGGGATTCAATGGTCAAACAGTAGAAGTCTGTGACTTCATCCGTGGCATAGGTTTAGATGCCTATGAATATCAAGCCACCTATGGGGTGAAAATCAAGAAGCAATCTGGCCTTAAACTGGGAGAAAATGCCCTTACTAATGATATAAAGGTCTCCATGCATGCACCTTACTACATTAACCTGTCTGCACAAAAGGAGGATGTCCTGGAAAGGTCCATTGAACGGCTGGTCCAATCCGCCAGGGCAGCTGAATGGATAGGGGCCTACCGAATAGTTTTCCATCCCGGATTTTACACAAAATACACGCCATTACAGGCTTTAAATAGGTGTAAAGATGCTATAATTGAACTGTTGGAGAAATTAAACTCCCTGGGAATTAAAAAATTCACCTTTGCACCGGAAACCACTGGTAAACGATCACAACTAGGGAGTTTGGATGAAATCATTGATATTTGCCAGTCTTTTGATCATTTCTCACCTACCATAGATTTTGCCCATGTTCATGCCCGCGGTAGGGGCTGTATTGGGGGTTTTGATGATTATCACAGGATACTGGGGAAATTAGAGGATGGAATAGGTGAGATAGGAAGTAAACAAGAAGCATTGCATTGCCATTTCACCCGGATTGAATACACGGATTCTGGTGAAAGGAAACACCACGTACTGATGGAAACAGAATATGGTCCTCCATTAGAGCCATTGCTGGAAGTACTGGCCGAATGTGGATGGGATGCTACCATTATATGTGAAACTCCATTTTTAGAGAAAGACGCTCTGTTAATGAAGCAGAATTACCAGAATATCTTGCAAAAATAACACAAACTCCCTAGAAAGAATAATTGAAATCAAATAAAATTTCAAATAGCCTGTAATTTGTTAATATTTAATTATTATCGGGGTGTTGATTTTTAAGTAAAATATATATCTGCTATTTGAATAATGATTACCATGGATAACATTGGTGGGTTAATGAAAGAACGAATCATGGTCAGAGGTTTCATTGATGAGAATCAAATCAATGAAGATGACTTGCTGGAGATTATCCATGATTTTATTGAGGAGAGTATCCTAAAAAGCTTAATAAACGAGTTTATAGATGAAGAAGTGAATTATTTAAATGTAAAAAATCGCGAATTACGATGGTTAGCTACTAAAGCCAGATTCAGGGCACAAGATTCCAAAATTTAGTTAATAGATCTAGATATTATTTTAAGGGCTATTTAGCATCATTTAAAATCCATTCATACTTAATGTACTTACACCCCACTTTTCATTCAATTACAAAACGGCAGGAGTTATCTCCAAGGGCGTAGCACTTGGTTTCCTTAACCTTGATCTTTTCATTATTGTACATGCTGAATAATGATTCCAGAATACCACTGTCAAAGGCACATGCCGGTCTACCCAGATAAGGTAGGCCACTACATTCGAAACAGTCTTGAACACTGATGGTTAATGGTTGGAAAGTTTTAATCTCTACTGATCCTAGGCTGTGTGTTTCCCAAAAATTGGCAATATTACCCAGAAATTTATCCATATCCTGGTCTTTAACTTTCTCATATAAAGCTTCTCCTACCTTTAAACCTGCTTCGTGGAGTATGGGATCTATATCCACTCCCTGGGTTAGTAGAGAAATTCGTAGGGTATGGAATATCAATCTGAAGAATTCGAATGGATCATTTTCACTTGCAATATACCTCTGGATATAGGCTGAAATATCTTCCTGGAGTTGCTGGTGCTGCAATTTACCTATATATTCCGATTGGATAAAAAATATCTTTTTCCTAGCATCATTAGGGTCCATACGGGAGTTGATAATTCCCTCCCTGGTCATTGATTTCAGATGACTAGATACTGTTGACTTGGCCCGGCCAGAAAACTTAACAATCTCATCAAAACTGAGATCACCCTCACGTAACATGGATAAAATCTTCACCCGCACCGGGCTTTTAACAGCTTTTACCCCCTTAGGGGTGGAAAAAAGTTCGATCTGAATGTTTTCAGACTCATAAACTGGACTATTTTTCCTTGAACTGTTATTAAAATCAGTTTTGTCGTGTTTTGTGTTGTTTTTTTCCATTTTAGTTCCATGAATTCTTTTCGTATATTTGCCACGGAATAACTAATATTCTATGGCATGTTTATATGCTTATTCATTGACCTCTTTCACATCGGAAGCATGTGTCAGTGTCCCGATCAGTTTTAAAGGTTATACCGCATTTTTTACAAGTAACATCATGCAAGGATGTTTTTTTATCAACAACTTCCAGGGCACATGAGCACTTCCAACCCATTTTACCTTTCAATGCCTGTTCAAAGGCTTTATCTTCATCAATTTCTTTTTTTGGCATATTATCCCCTTTTATAAATAATCTGATATTTTATAATAATCTTGTGTCCTCAGTTGGTCGGGGTACTTTAACCACCAAAAATCGGAGTGGTTCATCACTCTCATTATACCAGCAATGTGGTATGCGGGCGGGGCTATCTATAAGTGAATCTCTGGTGACTTCCTTCTTCTCATCACCTATTTCTACTATACCCACCCCTTCCAGAACATAAAAAAATACATCTACAGGGGTTACATGCTTTTTAAGGGACTCCCCTGGTTCAAGTTTTATGTGGACCGCCATGGCATTTTCAGTATCGTATAACTTCCGGACATCTACTTTATGGGGGGTGTCTGCAATTGGTAACTTTTCCATTTCAACTATTTTCATTTCCAACACCTTCATCAGAATTTAATTTGTACTTTCTATTAAGTTAATGGGAAACAGCACTAAAAAAATATCTCTAAAAAAAGGGAGGGAATGGGATTTTTCATCCCATTATGGCTTTGATATCCTCTTCGGGGTCACCAATTGGTTTTAGATCGTAATTTTCAACTAAAACGTTGATGATGTCTTCATTAGCCCATCCAGGTAGTATTGGTCCAATGTACATGCCCTTAATGTCCAGGGCCAGTAAACTCCATAGGATCGCGGCGGCTTTTTGTTCCATCCAGCTTAAAACCAGGGTTAGTGGTAGTTCATTGAGTTCCACCCCGAATAATTCTGTGAGAGCCACGGCAATGTCCACGGCTACTATGGCATCGTTACACTGTCCCAGGTCGATCAGTCGGGGTACTCCTTCAATGTCTCCCAGATCCAGATCATTGAACCGGTATTTACCACAAGCTAAGGTTAGTACCACTGCTTCTTGTGGTAGTTTTTCCACGAATTCCCGGTAGTATTTTGCCTGGGGTTTGGGAGAATCACATCCACCCACCAGGATGAACTGTTTTATTTTCCCAGCTTCCACAAGTTCTTTGATTTTTGGGGCGAGGGATAGTACGGTTGAAGCTCCGAAACCAGTGGTGAATACGGTGTCTCGTGGTTCATCTTCCAGTTCTGGTAGTTCCAGTGCTTTTTCAATTACAGGGGTGAAGTCGTTGTCATCTATGTGCTGCACTCCGGGTAGTTGGGCCACGCCACTGGTGAACATTCTTTCTTTGTATTCATCTCTGGGTAAGAGTACACAGTTTGAAGTTCCCAGAATAGCCACCGGATACTTGGCGAAGGTTTGTTTCTGGTCAAACCAGGGTCCTCCTAGCTGTCCAACCAGGTGTTTGTATTTTTTAAGTCCCGGGTATCCATGGGCGGGTAACATTTCAGAGTGCGTGTATATGTTAATTCCTTTACCTTCAGTTTGTTTCAGGAGTTCTTCCAGGTTTTTAAGGCTGTGGCCAGTGACT
>JAUNXM010000016.1:13065-24785 GCA_030539815.1 Methanobacterium sp. | reverse complement strand
TTGTACGTAGAAATTCTGTTGATGCTCTTGGTGATATAGGAGATCCTCGTGCGGTCGAACCTCTTATTAAAATTTTAGGCGATGATGTAGAAGATGTTCAAGACTTAGCTGCGATAGTTCTAAGCAATATGGGTAGTGTTGCGGTTGAACCTCTGATAAAATCAATTGAAAACCCTAATAAAGCGGTTCAAGCTTATTCTGTATCAATTTTAGGGAATATTAGGGATTTGCGTGCAGTAGAACCAATAATAAACGTTATGGAAAATCCACCTAATTATTCTATAGACCCACATCCTGATGATCCTGTATGGGATGTACAAGTCGTGTCTGCTGTAGCTCTAGGAGTTCTTAATGATGCTCGTGCAATAGAACCCCTTCAAAAAGCCACATTAAGTTCTAACGAAGCATTAAATTATTATGCTTCCAAAGTTCTTAAAGAAAAAGGTATTAATATTGAAACAACTACAAAAAATCCCGAGCTAGAAAATGAAATAGATAAATTAATAATTACTTTAAATTCTGTTGGCAGTAGTATTCGCAATAGGGCTGTTGAACGGTTAGTAGCAATAGGAGAACCAGCTTTTGAACCTGTTGTAGAAGCTTCTCAAATAAATAATAGTCTTCTTAGACGTAAAACTTGTGATGTCTTAGGACTCATGGGTGATCCTCGTGCTGTTAAACCACTAATTAATCTATTAAATGACAGAAATAGGCATGTAAGAAGTAGAGCTACGCATGCATTGATTCTAATTGGTGATGAAACAGCAGTTAAACCCTTATGTTCAGCATTGAACGATTCTGAACCCAAAGTCAGAGCACGTGCAGCAAAAGCACTAGGTAAAATTGCTGATGAAAGCGCAATACCGTCACTAGTTTCAAGTTTAGATGATCCCAACCTGGAAGTATCTAAAGCAGTTGGAGAAGCTCTTGAAAAAATAGGCCCTAAAGGTAAAAACGCTCATGATGAACACGTATTACAAAAAACCACCATAGAAGAAGCAAGACTAAAAAAAGAACTAGAATCAACACGACCTCAACAATACAATGAATTAAGTGATACTAAAAGAACTGAACTAAAAAATGATAATAAGATTAATTCTCCAGAGAACGGAACGAAAAATGATCATAAAGTTCCTAGTTTATATGGTTCTAACGATTCTAAACACCAAACGGGTTCTGAAGATGATCCTAATGGTAAATTAGTAAATACAAGCACATTAAAACCATCAAAAAATAACCATGAACAAAAATCAGAACCAGAACCAGATTGGAGAAAAGTGCTCCAAGAACAAAAAAAGGTAAAAAAGCAAGGAGAGCAAAATTAGCAGCTGCTAGAGAAATAATTGTTAACGAAGTTAGTGAAACTTTAATTAATGATCATATTCCTTCTTTAATCCAAGGATTAAGCTCGAGTAGTAGTAGTGAACGTAATAAAAATGTCTATAAGTTAGTTAAGATAGGAGAACCTGCATTTGAACCTATTCTAGCAGCTTCTAATAATAGCAATGCGGTTATTAGAAGAAAAGTTTGTGATGTATTGGGTCTGATGGGTAACGCTCGAGCTGTTAAACCGCTAATAAAATTATTAAAAGACCCAAATTCATATGTAAGACGTAGAGCTGCCAATGCACTAATACAAGTTAATAATAAAGAAGCTGTTGAACCATTATGCGCAGCCTTAAACGATTCTGAATATAAAGTTCGTTTACGAGCATTAGAAGCTTTAGGCAATATAGGTGATCCCAGAGCTATTCTCCCACTAAGTCAATCATTAAAAGATCCTGAAAGTTCTGTAAGGGACAAATCAGAGGTCGCAATAAGAAAAATATCACAGACGCCTAGTTACGAAACTACAGCATATCTTTCAATAGCAACAAAAGAATTCAATAACTGCGTTGAAATTGGCGAACCTGCTATAATTCCTTTAATCAATTCATTTAATTCTGATATTCAAACGCGTAATGGAGCTGTTAAAGCCATAGTTGAAATTGGTGAACCTGCAGTAGAACCCTTAATTAATGCATTAAACAATCCTAATCCAGTTATAATCAAAAAGGTGTGTGATGCACTAGGACTTATTGGAGATCCTAAAGCGGTTATACCTTTAACTGAACGATTAAAAAATGATGATAGTTCTGTAAGACGTAAAGCAGCTAAAGCATTAATCTTAGTAGGTGATGAAAGAGCAGTCAAACCGTTATGTAAATCATTACTTGATTCAGACACCAGAGTTTGTATGCTTGCAGCGGAAGCATTAGGCGAAATTGGTGATGAAAGTGCTATACCATCACTCGTATCAAGTTTGGATTCTACAATTGGTGTTTCTCAGGCTGCAAAAGAAGCTCTCAAAAAATTTGGATCAACTGGTCTAAAGTTTATAAATGAGCATGAAGAGGTTAAAACGCAACTTGAAGAAGAAAAAGCAGCTATTAAACGGGAAGAATTGATAAATGAGTTAGAATTACTTTATAGTACTAAAACAGAAATAAACAATAAAGATTTTGAAATTATAGTAAATGCAAAATATGTTCCTGGTTTGATTAAGGTTGTAAAAGGTGAGTTAGTTTATGAAAAAGATGAATATCCAATGTATGAAGATCTATTCCCAGAACCTGTTCGATCAATTGACATGGATGTGACTCTTCCCTGTGTTGCGGCTAATCATCTTGGAGAGATAGGTGATGAACTTGCCATCAGTTCTTTAACTAATACATTACTCAATGAATCTAGACACACAAGAATCCGTTATAGTTGTCTTATGGGTTTAGATAAAATTGGAACTATACGTTCTTACCATGCCATAACTAATTCACTAATACATTTAGATGGTGATTTATTCATAAGAGCAATAGATTGCCTTGATGATTATGGTGGCGGTTTGGATACAATGGAAAGAGAAGGAGATATTAAAGGATTAATACGTGTCTTTTCAATGTATGATATAGACCGTGAATATCCAATATCCGGTTTTGCTTTTGGTCGTTTAAAAACCTTACATGATAATGGTGCGCCAGTAGTCGAACATTTATTCAAAGCTATGGACGATGATTCATATAAAAATTCAGAATATTGTATAAAATGCCACTTTATAAGGGCTCTTGGCGATCTCGGTGATAAAAGATCAATTTATGGACTAATTCTTAGGAGCAAAGAGTCTGAGCCTGAAGTTAGAAAATGGGCGATATTGAGCCTCTATAAATTAGGTGAAGAAAATTCCTTTAAACAATTGTGTGCATTATTCAAAGACAGTAGCGATCTTCATTTCCGACATGATGCAACCATTGCTTTTATGCATGCACGTGAAAAAAGAGCTGTAGACTTAATAATTAATGGATTGTTCAGTTTCAATGAAGAAATCCGTAAAGTATCTGCCCAAGCTCTTGGTGAAATAGGTGACCCCAAAGCGGTTAATGTTCTAATATCAATAAGTGATGATCCCGTAACTTCTGTAAGAGAGTCTGCAATTTTATCTTTATGTAAGATTAGAGATAAACGTGCTTATCAAACTTTTATAGAGAAATTGCATGATGAGAGTCCATATATTAAAAGAATAGCAAGAAAGGCACTAGTTAAATTGGACAATCCATCTACAAAAGTAGTTCCTAAAAGCATAGTTGTAAAGAAATTTGAATTTGAATATAGTGTACCACTTTGGATTGGGAGTAGGATTTTTGTAAAAATTGATGATCATAAAATTTTCTACACTAGTCATAAAGTTAATGGTAGTCCTGATGAATTTTTGACCGAAATGACTGAGGAATACCCTATATCTGAAGAGAAATGGATAGATTTTTGGGAAATGATGGATCAAATAGACATATTTGATTGGAAAGAATCCTATACCGATGATGATGTCTATGATGGTGATCTTTGGAGTTTGAAGATTCAATTCCATGATAAAACACTAACATCAGGAGGATCAAATGCATATCCACCAGCATTTCGCCAGTTTTTATTTGCAATTCAAGAATTAACAAGTGAAACAATGGATTTCAATATCCGTGTTATTAATAATATTTATAGTAATTAAAGATCAATATCACTCCTTTTCATCATTCCACACATATCCCAGTACCAACAGCCATCTTTCTCGTTTTACATCATTTAATATCCGCAGCTAGGGCTAAATCAATCTATAAATTAATACATTCATACATAAATTTATACGAGTATGTGTATACATATGCCCCCTATTGCACATATAAAGCCTATATTGCACTTGGACATTATTTGTACCTCACTTACCACACATGTTTTCTTAGTTAATTATCTTAATTTTTTAATGTAATTAGAAGAATTAATTGTTACAGTAAATAAAATAACCAACCAAATAAGTGTGGTAAGTGGGGTGATCGCCCATTACCAAACATCGTCCTCTTCCAGAATATGGCCTTCAAGCTCTGTAGGTGCATCTACATTTCCCTGAGTTGCTAAAACTTGTTCTTCTTCAGTTTTTCTAGTGTCGGATACGTTTTTAGTCTTAATGAATGCAAAAGCTCTAATTTTATTATATGTTAAAGTTTTATAAATGTCTTCACCACCTATACTCCTAATAGCTTTATAGTAAGGTTTGTTACTCTTAGGTAGCTTAATCTTTTGTGCCTTTAAATAATCTGAGATAATATTCACAACTTCATCCCTGGCTAAGTAATCATCAGGGTCTATTGTTTTTTCGAATAGCTCTTCGGCAGCATATAAACATGGATCGGACAGTAAAAGGTATTCTTTTCTAATGTCGTCTTGTGTTTTCTCTGATGCCCAACCATTTACTTCTACATTTTTGTATGCACATATAGATTGATAAATAAGCCATTCCATCCCTTCAGTATCTTCTATGAGTTTATTTTTTATTTCTACATCATCATTGTCATCTTTGAATGTGTTTGTGAGTTCTATGTGTATTATTCGACGCCAGAATGCATAAGAATCATCATTAACGGGAGGTAAATAGTTTCCTATCCCAATAATTTTACATCCTAAAACGGTGTTTACGGTTTCTTTGTGCTTACGGTTAATGTTTACTAAATCTCCCCCAGTTATGGCCTTAATTTGACCTGTATCTTTAATTTCCTCCATTGGCAAGTCATATAAAAGATTTATTCGTTTACCAAGTAAAGGTTGTAGTCCAAACTCGTTTTTAAATTGGTGCAAGGCCACAGCAGCTACACTATCGCTGAAAATAGCTTTAATAAGAGCCATCAAAGTTGACTTACCATTACCCCCAGTACCAGTGATAAAGAACATTTTTTGGTGAGTGATTGAAGGAGTGAAACAATATCCGAGGATTTGTAGAAATAACTCCAAATTGTCTCCAAGTATCTGTTTAATTTTTGTTTCAAAAAAAGCGGACTTAGCTTTGGGATTCCATTGATATGGGACTTGAAATGTGACAAACTTTTCTTTATTAAAAGGTTCTGTTTCTAACGTCTCTAGATTCAATAGGCAATTTTTTAGGGCTATGTAGTTTCCTGATTCTTCTTTTAAATTGGCAAATGACCCTAATATTTTAGAAACCTCATCTGCAAGAAACTTTTCTTTGTAAAGTTGGGCCAAGTAACTAGCAAACTGTTTGTGGTCAAATTGCGCATAAAAACCCTCTTTTTTTTTATACCTGTACAACTCACCTGTAAGACTATGTTTAACTATTTTTTCTCTTTTTTCAATTTCATTAGCTATTCCGAGAAGTTGACTATCCTTAAGACTCCTCTCCAGGAAAGATTTGGGAGGGAATATTTCGTTCTGGTTAGTACTAATGTATCGGCCTGCATCCATTAAATGCTGTTCAACATCAACGTTGAATAAGCTTTTAGCCTCATTTTTAAGTTGATTATCCCTATGAGGGTTACTTACTGCCATAGAAGTGGTACTTTTAATTTGACGTGACCTTTCTTGCATTTTCCCGTTTTTTAAAATCCACTGCGTATAAAAAGTTTTACTACCTTCCTTCTTATGGCGAATATGTAACTCGCCACCTTCTAACTCTTCACAAAAAAGGGTGATTTCATTACTGCCTATTTTAACATCTCTTTCGTGAAACAACATCTTTTTATTATCAGCAGTTGATTCTTTATTTGGTGTACTTTTTTTTTCTTCTTTTTCTTGCATTCTAACTCACAACCTAATCTCCTGTTAATTTCCTTTTTGCATACATAGGCGAATACCTCTCAACAGCTTCTTCCCCATAGTGGTCAATGAATATCTGTATTGAATCATTGATTAAACGCATTACAGACACATAACCACCATTAAAACTTATTTCTTCTTTTATATTGTCCAAAGCTTCCTTTTGCTCTGGTCTTAAATGTACTAATTTCTTGTACTGCACTTTTAAACACCTCAAGTAATTTTATATGTACATCTTTTATTCTCTGATTATATAAATATTACTATCTTAATTGTTAATTAGATAGTTATTCTTTTATGAAAATTAAATGGGTGGATTTTAATCGTATTTAAAAGAAATTAACAGCCATATATTGCCCATCTTAAATTCATAACAATAATGTAACAACATAAAAACCTTTTGGAATCTAAAAAAAAACACACCCACACCTATTCCCAACCCCCACATTCAATAATAACCCAATAATTTAATGAATAAATAAATTTTTAGCTATATTTATGAATAAATTATAAAATAAAAGATGATTTTAAGTCAAAAATGAGCCATCTCCCCTATCCCACGGACACAATATACACACACTTCGCACATCTTCCCAAACCAATTTCTAAGTATATTTATAGCCCAATATGTTGATAAATAACTATATTGGTGTTTTTCATTCTTAGGACAAATCTGAGGAGTGAAATTTACCTATCATTAAATTATAGTAAGATATAATTAAATAAAAATAAACATATTTACCTACTTAATTATCAACTCATACATCAATAATTTTGCCTACCCTTATAAAGAACCCCTTCATGAGTTGGTTAATGTCTATGTCATTACCAAAAAACGAAGCTAAACTTAAAGGGAAAAAAATCATACTCATGCCACTAGCTGCAATAAACATCCACACCTATTCCCCACCCCCACATTCCACAATAAGTCAATATATTCCTGAATGAATAAATTTGTTGCTATATTTATGAGTAAATTACTAAATTTAATGCAATACTAACCCAAAAAAGTGCAACCTGCCCTATATGTCAGCTGTTATTTACACCCACTTCGCCCATCTTTTAAAATACATTTTTAAATTAAAACATGAATTTATTTAAGCATATACTGGTGAAGATAGTGCCATATTGGTAAAACTGTGTAGATGTGCAGGTAAAGTTAAAAGTTTATTATTTCCATGAGGGGATTCTCCTATATTGTGCTCAATGATCTCTTATGACTAAAAAATAGTAAAATTTAAGATTAGTTTAATAAATACACTAATTATTGAATGGGGTGATTTATTGTCTGGGGCTCCAGCGGAAATAATAGAACTAGTGGATAAATTCAAACGCAATATAGAAGCTTATAAAAATCCTAGTTACAAAGAAGAACAACTAAAGCAGGAGTTCATTAACCCACTCTTTAAAGCTCTTGGATGGGATGTAGATAATGTTTCAGGAGCTGCACCCCAATATAGAGATGTTATTTTTGAAGACTCAATAAAAGTTGCTGGCGGAACAAAAGCACCTGATTATTGTTTCACTCTTACTGGACGTAAAATGTTCTTTGTCGAAGCAAAAAAACCTTCTGTCAATATTGATAAAGACATCAAACCATCATACCAGCTCCGACGTTATGCATGGAGTGCAAAATTACCATTATCGATTCTGACTGATTTTGAGGAACTTGCAGTTTATGATTCCAGGTCAAGACCTAAGAAAACCGACAGAGCAAGTGTGGGTAGAATAAAGTATTTGAGCTATAAGGATTACGTTGAGGAATGGGATTACCTATATAATAATTTCTCGAAGGATGCTGTATTAAAAGGGTCGTTTGATAAATATGCTGAATCTACCAAGAAGAAGAGGGGAACAACAGAAGTTGACGATGAATTCCTATCAGAGATAGAGAACTGGAGAGAATTATTCGCCAAAAACATTGCACTCAGGAACCCTGAACTCACAGTTGAAGAGTTAAACTACTCAGTACAACAAACAATAGACAGAATAATATTTTTAAGAATGTGTGAAGACAGAGGAATCGAAAAATACGAAAAATTACGTTCCTTACTAGATACTGACAATATATATCAAAAATTTGGAGAATTTTGCAGAGATGCAGACACTAAATACAACTCAGGACTATTCCATTTCACACAAGAAAAAGGCAGACCTACTGAACCTGATGAACTATCACTTCACCTCAATATAGATGATGGTGTGTTTAAAACTATTCTAAAAAGTCTTTACTATCCTGAAAGTCCTTACGAATTTTCTGTACTTCCACCAGAGATATTAGGGAATGTTTATGAACAATTTTTGGGAAAAGTCATCCGTTTAACTAAAGGACACCAAGCAAAAGTAGAAGAGAAACCAGAAGTCAAAAAAGCAGGTGGAGTTTTTTATACCCCCGAATACATCGTTGATTACATTGTAGAGGACACTATCGGAAAATTATGTAAGAATAAAACTCCTAACAAGGTTTCCAAATTAAAAATATTAGACTCAGCTTGTGGTTCGGGTTCATTTCTATTAGGGGCGTACAAATATCTCTTGCAATGGCATAGAGATTATTATTCAAAGCAAAAGGATAAAAAAAGGCTTAATGATAAGATTTATGAAGGTAAAAATGGTGAATGGCACCTTACAATTCAAGAAAAGAAAAGAATACTCCTAAACAATATTTATGGAGTAGACATTGACGTTCAGGCGGTTGGAGTTACCAAATTGAGCTTACTATTGGAGGTACTTGAAGGAGAAAACAGGGATGCTTTGGAAGCTCAACAGAAGCTCTTTAAAGAGAGAGCACTGCCAGATTTAGGATCCAACATTAAATGTGGGAACACATTAATAGGCCCAGAGATATTCAATGATCCCAGTCTTGAGTTAACAGGAGAAGACATTAAAAGAATTAACCCGTTTGATTGGGAAAGCGAGTTTGCAGAGATATTTGCCCTTGGTGGTTTTGATGCAGTGATTGGGAATCCACCTTACATCAGGATACAGGCATTGAAAGAATGGGCACCTCAAGAAGTAGAGTTCTACAAGGAAAACTATCATTCAGCCAGCAAAGGGAATTACGATATTTATGTGGTCTTTGTGGAGAAAGGACTTGACCTATTGAATGAAAAGGGACTTCTAGGCTACATTTTACCACATAAATTCTTTAATGCTAAATATGGGCAGCAGTTAAGGTCAATTATCGCAGACGGCAAGAATCTGAATAAGGTTGTGCATTTTGGTGATCAACAAGTCTTTGAAAAAGCTACCACATATACGTGTTTGTTGTTTTTAAACAAATCTCCAAGTAAAAAGTTCAATTTTGCGAAGGTTGATGATTTGCTAAAATGGAGAATTTTATGTGAAGCCATTGAAGGAGAAGTTTCTTCAGGAAAGGTTACGGGAGAAGAATGGAACTTTATTGTTGGTCCTGGAGCTGAAATATTCGATAAATTAAGTGAAATGCCAGTTAAATTAGGCAACATAGCACATTTATTTGTAGGTTTACAGACAAATGGAGATGATATTTTCGTTGTAAATGAAGTATCCCGAAAGGATAATCTTGTACTTTGTAAATCTAAGGCTACTGAGAAAGAACACTGGTTTGAAAATGACCACTTGAAATATTTCTTAAAAGGTTCTGTCAATATCCGTAGATATTTCCTTGAAAATGTTACTAAGCGATTAATATTTCCATACGTTATAGAAAATGGTAAATCTGTGCTAATAACTCCAGAAGACTATAAAGACAAATATCCTTTAACTTGGGAATATCTTGAAGAGAATAAAAAACAATTAAAATCACGTAACAAAGGAAAAATGGGGAAAAACTGGTATGGATACGTTTACAAGAAAAACCATACTCGTTTTGGAATACCAAAACTTGTTGTTCCTTCATTAGCTAATAAAAGCTCATTTTCACCAGATATGAATGGTAAATATTACTTTGCAGGAAGTGGTGGGGGTGGAGGGGGCGGATATGCTGTATCTTTGAATAAAGATGTCCTCTTGTCTTACTACTATTTATTGGGAATTTTAAACTCCACTCTCTCAACTTTTTTCCTTAAAACCACCAGTACATCATTTAGAGGAGGGTATATTGCTTTAAACCGCCAATATATAGAAAAACTCCCTATCCACACCATAAACTTTGACGACCCTGAAGATGTTGCAAAGCACGACCGCATGGTCACTCTTGCAAAACAAATGTTAAAGCTCCATAAAGATAGAGATTCAGCAAGAACTCCTCAGGATAAGGAATTAATTCAACGACAAATAGATGCAACGGATAAACAAATAGATGCATTAGTTTATGAATTATATGGTTTATCTGAGGATGAAATAAGGATTATTGAGGATGATTAAGATACTATGGATTGAAATAATAATTAAGGGGTGTTTAAATGGGAGTACCTAACTATCAAAGTATTATGTTGCCGTTACTTAAGTTGGCTGGCGATGGTGAGGACCATCTTATGAGAGATGCTTTCGAAGAGCTTGTTGAGGACTTTGGACTTACTGAGGATGATAGAAGAGAACTTTTACCTAGTGGAACTCAAACTGTTTGGGAGAATAGAGTAGGATGGGCACGTACTTATCTTAAGAAAGCTGGCCTTGTTGAATATAAAAAAAGAGGTTCATTTACCATAACTAACATAGGTAAGGACGTCTTAGATTCAAAACCTTCTAAAATTGATAATAAATACTTAATGAAATTTCCAGACTTTGTTGAATTTAAAACTAAATCAAAAGACCCTATTACTGACCCTGAAAACACCCCCGAGGAAATATTAGAATCCAGCTACCAGAAACTGAGAGATGACCTAGCTCAAGACCTGCTAAATCAAGTCAAAAATTCCTCTCCCCAATTCTTCGAAAAACTTGTGATAGACTTACTCCTTAAAATGGGTTACGGTGGGTCTCGCAAAGATGCAGGTGAGGCATTAGGGAAAAGTGGTGATGGGGGAGTTGATGGAATAATAAAAGAGGATAGACTTGGCTTAGATGTTATATATCTACAGGCTAAAAGATGGGAAAATACAGTTCCAAGACCAGAAATACAGAAATTTGCAGGAGCATTGCAAGGTCAGCAGGCAAAAAAAGGTGTATTCATAACCACATCTTCATTTTCTGAAGGTGCAAAGGATTATGCTAGCATAATTGACAGCAAGGTCGTTTTAATTGATGGAGAAAGGTTAACCCAACTAATGATAGATTTTAACATTGGAGTGTCGAACATAACATCATACGAAGTGAAAAGAATGGATACAGACTATTTCTCAGAAGAATAAAAATTTATATATATTATGAATATTGTTAAAGTAATTAAGGATATCATGAAAATTGAATATACAATGGACAAGGATATTGGTCCTGTAATAATCTGTAATTTTTTAGATAAGAGAGTAGGATTATGTTTTTGCCATAAAAATGAAGAAAGAAGCATTAAATTTTTAAAATTAGAAAAGTTTTTTTGTAGTCGATGCTTAGGTGTTTTTTTTGGTTTCTTCATAGGAGCTTTCTTAAGAATAATAAATATAGAAATTTCCTTTTACTTATTCATTCTCCTTATTTTGCCATTAGTTGTTGATGGTACCACTCAAGCAATGAAATTA
>JAUNXM010000016.1:0-13055 GCA_030539815.1 Methanobacterium sp. | reverse complement strand
TAAGAAACAGTAACAATGTATTAAGACTATTTACTGGATTGATGTTTGGAATTGGAATTAACTTTATGGGACAGGTATTTTAATATAAATTTTATGGAGAAAAAATATGGCAAACGAAGATGTCACTTTATGTTGTTTTGTTAGTATTGCTATAACAATAGGGCTTAGTTTCATTAACCCAGTTTTTGGAATTATTATAGGGCTGATTATCTTTTTTGGTTACATAATCGGCGATATGTTCCTTGGATGAATTCATTGGTCAGTTTAGGATAAGAGATATATGGCCAAACAATATGAAAGACATCCTGATGAAATGAAAACTAGTAATAAAAGAGGAATCCTTATTTTTTCGATGGTGAGGACATTGAATATTATTTAGACACTGCCGAAAGCACATCTGATGAAAGGCCATGCACTAGGTGCGGTAAAATGCCAACTAAAGAAGGTTATGATGCTTGTTTGGGTAGATTGCCCGGTGTAGTTGCTGCTTGTTGTGGTCATGGCGTCGATGATGGTTATATCCTTTTTGAGAATGGTGTAAATATTAGGGGACACTTTAACATAACCCCTCAAGATGAATAAACACATCAATTCATTCATCCACATATCTATGCATCAATGCATATATTCCTACACAGATCCATGCATCACGGAAATGATAGAGATGTTAAAGGATATGGTGAGGTGTTATGGCAACGTTGTAAATGACTGTAAGTTCTAGTGAGAAAAAGCGTTGCCACCAACTGTCAGGAGCTCATTTATCCTAATCATAAGTAACCTCCAATTAATATTTATTCTAAAATTCATAATATATAATACTTTAGATGTCATGGTTATTACAATAATACGTTATTGTTATTTCTATAAGTGCAAAGCTGTAATATAATCGATAAAAACTTATGAAAATTTGATATTAAAGAATAGGTATTGATTAAATTGGATAAAATTGAAAAATAAGGATTAATAATATAAAAAAGTAGTATTACTTATCATCAATATATTAAGATTTTATTATGTCCCTCTCTAGCGTGTTATTATACTAATTATATCACCATCATCCAATTCATGGTCACTGGAAACTCTACGGCAACTCCGGGCATCAATAGCGTGCATGAAACCTTCCCCAATATCGGTGTGTATGATGAATGCCATATCCCGGGGTTTGGAGCCACGTGGAATTAGCAGTGCATCGGGGAGTACGTTACCCTTCTGGTCAGAGAGTTTGTGCTCATCTTCCACGGGGTAAACCACGATCATATTGAGCAAGTTGAAGATGGCCTGGTTAAGGGCTTCCTGGACCCCGGTGCCCCCGTATTTTTGGAGGACATTTTCCCGTATGTATTCCAGGGCTTTTATCTGTTGGGGGCTTAGTTTGTCTTTTTGGAGGATTTCAAAGTCAGATTCACCAGATTCATATTTAATAAGCCCGGCTTCTGCAGCTCGGGTTAGTGCCAGTTCAGCTTCGGCAGAAGCAGGGACCACGTTATCATATTTTTCCTTGAGGCGGCGGATATTTTCCTCGGCATGGGGGAGATCGGCCTTGTTGGCCACAATGAGCATGGGTTTGGCAATTTTAAGAAGATTATCCAATAATCCAATGATATCTTCATCTTCCCAATCCTTGTATTCCTTGTTAACATTTCTCTTGGCTTCCAAAACATCTTCCACCATGATACCAGCTCCGCTGAGTTGTTCGGCAATGACCTTGGCAATGTCCAGTTTTTCAGATAGTGCCTTGCGCACCAGACGATTCCAGTTCTTATTGAGGATTCCAAAGAGCCACATGGTTATCTCGTGCTGCAGGAAATCCACATCCTCCAGGGGGTCGTGTGTACCTGCTTCACACGGTCTTCCCTCTTCATCAGTGGATCCCGAGGCATCAATGACGTGGATGAACACCCGGGCCTGGCGCAGATCATCCAGGAACTTGTTACCCAGACCACGGCCTTCATGGGCTCCGGGCACCAGGCCAGCCACATCCAGTAGTTCCACCGGAATCAGTCGTTGACCATCATGGCACTGGGAGTTTTGAGGATTACATTGCACCTCTAATTCCTGGCAGGGGCAGGATTTAACCACATGGGCCACTGCTTTATTGACATCGATGGTTGTAAACGGATAACCAGCTACTTCGGCTTCTGAAAGAGTGGCTGCGTTGAAAAAAGATGATTTACCCACGTTGGGCTTTCCGGTAACTGCAATTTGGAGCATAATAAATCACTACTAGTCTTTTTACCTCCCAGGTTATTAAAGATTTTATGGAAATATCAACTATTGAATTTCAAATTTCTTTTTGGTAATTAATTTTAAAATTTATCCATTCCAAGTGTGTCTATTTTTCCGGAATTTATCACTAATGTATTTAATATGGATAATTAAATTAATTCGATAATGAATTTATTGATTGAACCGGAAATTATTGATAAAAGGAAAATGAAGATATAATTCCAATACTAGATTAAATCAAACATTAAAATAATTCCATATAAATAAAGTACTATCCTCTATTATTACAGTTAATATTTAGAATAGGAGCAATTACAGATGTCAAAACTTTACCTGGTTGGAACTGGGCCTGGATCCAGTGAATATTTAACTAAAGCGGCTGTAAAGGCTGTTGAATCTGTTGATGTGCTGGTGGGAAGCCAGAGGGCTCTGGATTTATTCCCTGGATTTGGGGGTGATCTACTGATATTAAGGGCACGGGATATGGATGAAATGATGAAAAAATCAATTTCCCTGGTGGATGAAGGTAAAGATGTGGCCATTCTCTCCACCGGTGACCCGGGATTTTCAGGGGTCCTGAAACCAATACTCAATCTACGAAACGACTTGGACTTAGAGGTCGTTCCAGGGATCAGCTCCCTGCAGCTGGCTGCGGCCCGACTACAAATACCATGGGACCAGGCCAATCTTCTCACCCTCCATGGGAAGGGGAACTCCCAATTGATATTGGATTACCTGGATAACGAGAAGCCCACCATTGTTTTACCCGATTTCAGGGTGGAGAAACTGGCACAGTTCCTCCTGGAAAATGAGATTAATCCGGAAAGAAAAGTAGCAGTATGTGAAAGGCTCAGTTATCCTGATGAAAGACTTTTTAAGGGGAATTTAAAAGAAGTAGCCGGTATGGAGTTCAGTTACCTGTGTGTGATGGTCATTTACTAATTTATTTTTTAAGGGAAGAATTTATTCACTATTTTATTCACTTATCCACACATTTCCTCATCTTCCTCCTGCCAGGGTGGGGTTACCACGCATAAAAACTTTAAATTATTCTTCGCAGTGTTCTCTATCCACTGGGATGATCCTGGAGGTATGTAGATGGCATCCCCTGGTTTAACATCACTTGATTCAGTATTGATGTGCATTCTACCTTCACCTTCAATTATGTAGTAAATTTCTAATGAATTCTTCAATTTGTGGGGTAAAGATGCCTTTCCTGGTTGGATGATGGCGTGGGCCACACTACAACCCATTTCAATATTTTCATTTTTAGGATGTAAAAGCTCACAAAGAACAGTTTTATCGGCTACTTGAAAGTATTCACAATTTTTAAGAGACTTTATCCGCATTCAATCACCAAAAATATAATTAGGTCATTAAATGGGTTTTTTTGATTGAAAACCCTTTTGTAATTTAGAAACTATTTTTTATTTCAACAGAACCTTTTTTAGAAACTATTTTTTTATTTCAACAGAACCTTTTTTAGGAACTCTTTTTTAAGAGAACCCTTATTTATTATTTTCATCCGACAAGATTTCAAATATCTTAAAGGCGATCAACGAACCAATAACCCATGAAAATATTTTAATAGGGCCTGTGGATGATGTTTCACCTAGTAATCCTGCTAAAAAGCTGAAAATCAATACAATAATTAGGAATACTGAAAAAGCCACTGAAATATTGCGGATTCTTTTATAATCTATATTACCACAACCATTTAACTCTCAGATGATGGATCGTTGATTATTCCTTATCTTCTTGGTTATTTATTCCTGCAAGGGTTTCCAATTCATCCAATACTTCCAGTTCTCTTCCCTTTTTCTTTTCTCTTTTAATTAAAACAATGCCTATTGCTGCTCCCAGTATACCTCCCAATGTATCCACAAATAGATCTTCCATGGTGTCTGCTAAAGGTGATGCCACCATGGATCCCTGGGTGAGTCCAGTGGGCAGGTAAAGGCCAATTAATGGATACAGAATTTGATCGTAGAAATATTCTGCCATCTCCAGACCAGCTCCCAATCCCATGGTTATTAAAACAATAAGGGCAAACATCACTCCTGTACTGGCTTGAAGCTTTCCAAGTGCGTAGAATGTGTAAATAATCATCATTCCAACTAATCCAACAATGAAAGAGACTAGGAGGTGCATGAACTTATCATAATACGGTACAAGGCTGTAAAAACTGTAGGCATCAGCTACTATCAACTCAAAAAATATCACAATTAAAAATAATATCTCTATATCCACTGGCACTACACATATCTTGTTTTTTGTAAAAAATCGGGGAACCAGGAGAATTGTAAGGGCTATCAGCGCTAAAAATCCAAAAAAAACCTCACCGAATATGACATGGTAAGCTGCGTTAATCAGGATGATTATTCTTAAAAAACCTCTTAAGAACCGTTTCCAAGTGGGAATTTCTTTCAAATAAAGGGGGCATGCTTTTTCATGCATTTATACATCACCGTGAATTGATCATTATACTATTTTATCCAGTTTAATACTTTAATTTAGTTATTCAAGGTACATTAAATCCATGGAATCTAATTTTTAACATGGATTTGATTTTTTCGGACGTCTCACATATGTTTAAATATGAGTACTCACTACACATTTTTTACTAGATAAAAATACTGCTTTTAAAAAAATTTATCCGAATTTCGAGGAAACATGAAAAGAAACCTGATAATGATTGTTGTCACCTTTACCATCTTCCTGACAATACTACAACCAGTATCTGCCTGGGCAGCCCCCAATCATTATGCTATTGTCGAGGAAGTTTACTACTCGCTCCCTGCTGAGGCCCAAGAAAAACTGAACCTTGCAGAAATGTTAAATGGGGCTGATGATCCGGATTATAAGTTTTTTGACTTCCAGCATCATCACTACCCTGCCAGTAAAGAAAAAGCCAATCACTGGTTACAAAAAGGTAGTGAATATTATGAAAATGGTGATTATAAACAAGCCAGCTACTGTTTTGGTGTAGCAACTCATTACATCTCAGATAGCGTATGCCCGCCCCATTCAGGTGGTAATTCGGGATATGATCACACCAGTTGCGAGTTGCAGGCCATAATCCTTGAACCTCACTTAACTGATAAATGTGGTGATTGGAGTAGTGAACTACCATTCTGTGATCAGATGAGCAAAAATGCATGGAATTCATGGCTGAATACTGGTGATGATGTGCATATTCAGCACTGTCTTAATAAAGCAGCAGATTTATCTTCTATCGCTGTTCATAATGCAGTTTACTAGGTTAAACTCCTATTTAACTTCTAGATTTATTGAAAGTATATCAAACTTTGGATTGATGATAACTAGGGAATGGAATTGGAAATTTTTGTTTTAATAATTAACTTATAATAATTTACCTGAAAAACATAAATAACTGGCTATTAGTAGTATAAAGTCCAAAAACTCTATATATGATAATAAAATAATATTTATTGATTGATGGGGGTTGCTGGTTAAGCCAGTGGGGTAGGGGAATTATTTTTATTATCCTCTGGTTAAAAATCAAGGGAAAACGTGGAAATAACGGTTGCTTGTAAACATGGTAGATGAAACTGAACAGAAATTTTTAGATGCGGCTTTGGAAATATTTGCCGAAAAAGGATATAAGGGTGCTACAACTAGATTAATAGCAAAAAATGCGGGTTTCAGTGAATTAACTTTGTTCAGAAAATTTAAAACAAAAGAAAATCTTTTTAACAAGGTTTTAAATCAAAATATAGTGAAAGTAAAAGAAGATGTGGATGAAGCCCTTGCCGCTAATGTTTCCAAGGAACCTGATGTTTTTTTAAGAACCTTAATTACCGACATGGCCAGGATAGCCAAGGATCATTATGAATTTATTTCCCTTTCCAACACTCAAAAAAGTGGCAACACAGACCCGATGCTGGCTGAATTTGTGAAATATATGAGTAAATACTTGGAAGAAAACCTTCCTGGCCGGGAAGTGGACTACAATGCAATGGCACTTTCCCTGTATTCTTACACCTTTATGATCAGCCAGACCAAACATCATAATCAGGATTGGTTCAATTATGACCAGGCCCTGGAAGGATTCATTAAGAACGTAATAAAACTTTTTAATGCTGAAACTCTTCCTTAAGGCGGAATCCACGATATCTTTTTATTTCAAGTGCTGGAGATATGTTTTTAATACGGGAGTTGTGTTATATTTTTTTAAGTTCTGTAACATGGAAAATAAACGGATGATAACAAAAAAATAGGCCTTATAATTAAAAATAAAGAGATTTATTTGTTAAAAATAAAGAGATAATTAGAAAAGAAGTTTTAGGATACTTCGCCCTCTCCGTACAGGATCTTTCCAACTTCTCTTAGTTTATCGGTACCCTTAACTTCTTCTCGGAATAATGGTATTTCAGCCACTACTTGGCCACCGAATTTCTGACGAATACTTTCCATTCTTTTTTGCTGGATCTGACGTCGTGCACGGCAGAAATCACAGTCTGCTTCTTCTGGCTGGATCTGGTTCACGATAACCGCATCGGTGTGCATGTTGTTCTTTTCCAGTGCTTCCATTGCTCTTTCAGACTCGTAGATGGACATTTCTTCAGGGATAACCACCATTTTAAAGGAAGTTCGTGATGGATCGGCCATAACTTCCCTGGCAACACGTATCTGCTTTTTGGTTGCTTCCATGTCTTCCATGGCTTTGTCCTCTTCTTCTTCATCTCCCATGAAGGGCATGATGTTCTTGAAGGCTTTGGCCATGCTACCGATCTGTCTCCTGATCTTGATCATCTTCCCTACCCAGCTATCCATCATTTCCGGGAATGATAATAGTCTTAGGGTGTGCCCGGTAGGTGCGGTGTCGAAGACCACCACATCGTACTCATCAGTGGTCATGTACTGGAGGAATTTGTCAAAGGCAGCTGCTTCATCAATCCCAGGTGCCATGGTGGCCATTTCCATCTGATCCTCCATCATGCCCATATCCATGCCTGGGTTGAGGGCCTGTTGTTCCTTCATCTTGGCCTGATAGTCTTGCATGGCCACTTCCGGGTCGATTTCTGCAGCCCACAAGTTTTCCCCGATAGGGGTGGGGTCATGTCCCAGTTTCTTCTCTAAAGAGTCAGAAAGTGAGTGAGCAGGGTCTGTTGAGATTACCAGAGTTTTTTTACCCTCTTCAGCTAACCATAGGGCAGTTGATGCGGACACGGTAGTTTTACCTACTCCTCCTTTCCCTCCAATAAATACAAATGTTGTTTTTCCTTTTTTAAATTGAAAAAGGTCTCTAATTGCCATAATATTATGCCTCCATTATTTATTCTAGATCGTAATAAGCCTAAAATAAACTTCAATATTATTAAACACCATTTTCTATATGTTAAATAGTTTCTACTTGATTATCTTACTTAAATTCTGGGGGCATATAAAAATTGTGCAAAATCCATATTTAATAAAAACCTAAATATAATCCTACGGGGGAATATTTTCAAACAACAGTACAGACATTAGTTCTAGCTCAAACCCATTTGGGCTAAAAAAATTATTAATATGGCGTGTTCGGTGTGTCTATCGCCAGAAAACAATCTTTATGAATAATTAATTGATTAATAATATTAGGTGTATGATATGGATGATAATAATGGGATATTACCGGTGTTAGATGTGGAAAGGGTGTCAAGAGAGATATCTGCCTTTATTGAAAGTTCATTGATCGAATCCAATGCTCAGGGTCTGGTTATAGGTCTCAGTGGGGGGTTAGATTCATCCACCACAGCCAAGCTTTGTGCTAAGGTGGTACACAAGGATAAAATTTTGGGCCTTATCATGCCCAGCCAGACCACCAGTAAGGATGATGTGGATGATGCAGTAAGTTTAGCAGATGAAATGGGAATAAAATACAAAATAATCCCTATTGATCCTCTTATCGAACCAATTCAGGATATTTGCAGTCGTTCAGCGAATGATAAAAACTATAAACTTGCCGGAGCAAATCTTAAGGCACGAATGAGGATGGTCATACTTTATTTCCATGCTAATGCTTTAAATCGTCTGGTAGTGGGTACTGGTAATAGAACTGAACTCCTGGTCGGTTATTTCACTAAATATGGTGATGGTGGTGTGGATATACTCCCTATTGGGAGTTTATACAAAACTGATGTTCGCAGGTTGGCAAGTTATGTTGGTGTGGATGGGAATATCATCCACAAGGATCCCACCGCTGGTTTATGGCCTGGACAAACTGATGAGGAAGATCTGGGGATCAAATACGATATTTTGGATAAAATCCTTTACTTGTTGACTGAAAAAGGGATAAAAGAGGACGAAACAGCTAATAAATTACTGATAAAGTTGGATGAAGTGGTACGGGTTAAGGTAATGATGCTGGATGCTGAACACAAATCAATAATGCCCCCTATACCTCCCATAATTCGTTAATTCAGTTAGTTTTTAATTTAATTTCAATTGGATTATGCCCACGGGAAAAATAGTGAAATAATTAACAATAAGTATCTCTATGAATGCAAGCAGTCCGAGTTGTTTAAAGTGTATTCCCTGGTTTATATTACAGCTTCCGAAATAGAAGAGGCTAAAAAAATAGCTAAAAGCCTTTTAAATGAACGATTAGTGGCTTGTGCCAATATAATATCAGGCATGGAATCCATTTACTGGTGGGAGGGGAGTTTAGAGGAAGATGTTGAATCTATCCTCCTGGTGAAGACTCGTTCAGAATTAGTGGATAAAGTTATAGATAGGGTTAGAGAAATTCACAGTTACCAGACACCCTGTGTACTGGAAATCCAGATCAAAAAGGGTTCATCAGAATACCTGAAATGGCTGGATAACTCACTGGAAAAGCATTAAAACTTTTCTTATTGATTTAAAATCTATTATTAATTAAAATTAATGTACGAAATAATCATTAGTTTTTACCAAATTAAACCTTATTATGGCGGTGATTTAGTGACAGATATTAAAATTGAGGAGAAATGGCAGAAGAAATGGCTGAAATCAAAAATATTCCAATCTAATCCTGATGATCGTGAAAAAATCTTCTTAACTGTAGCCTACCCCTACCCTAGTGGGGCCATGCACGTGGGCCACGGTCGTACCTATACTGTGCCGGATGTTTATGCTCGTTTTAAGAGAATGCAAGGATACAATGTATTATTCCCCATGGGCTGGCACGTTACCGGAGCTCCAGTTATCGGGATAGCCAAACGTATCGGTAGAAGGGATCCCTGGACTCTGGACATCTACCAGAACGTTCATAATGTACCCGAAAACGAGCTTAACAAATTCACCGACCCTAACTACATTGTCAAATACTTCAGTGAAGAGTACCATAACGTCATGACCCACCTGGGATTCTCTATAGACTGGAGGCGTGAATTCACTACCATTGACCCTCACTACCAGAAGTTCATAACCTGGCAGTTTGAAAAACTCAAACAAAAAGGACTGGTACGCCGTGGAGCCCACCCAGTAAAGTACTGTCCTGATGATGAAAACCCGGTAGGTGATCATGACCTCCTGGAAGGAGAAGGGGTGGCCATTAACGAGTTAACCCTCATCAAATTCAAAATGGGAGAAAAGTATCTGGTAGCCGCCACTTTTCGTCCAGAAACCTTATTCGGAGCCACTAATTTGTGGATTAACCCTTCTGAAGAATACGTAAAGGTCAAAAGTAGTGGAGAAGAATGGATTATTAGTAAAAAAGCATATTACAACCTTTTAAATCAAAAAACCGATCTGGAGCTAATTGAAGATGTGGATGCCCTGGTTTTAATCGGCCAGTACGTGAAAAACCCGGTGACCGGGCAACAGCACATCATTCTACCTGCATCATTTGTAGACCCTGATTATGCCACCGGGGTGGTTTACTCCGTACCCGCCCATGCTCCTGCAGATTACATAGCCCTGGTAGATCTTAAAAATGATGCAGAAACCCTGGAAAAATATGGTATAAAAGAAGAAGTGGAAAAAATCCAACCCATAGGACTTATACGTCTCAAAGGATTCGGTGAACACCCTGCAGTGGAGATGGTGGATCAGATGGGTGTTAAAAGTCAGGAAGACTCTAAACTCAAGGATGCCACCAATGAAATGTATAAACTGGAACACGCTAAGGGAGTTATGGATGAACATGTCACTGATTATTCTGGCCTGAGGGTGCCAGAAGCAAGGGATGTCATTAAAGAAAATCTCTTGGAAGCGGGTAAAGGGGACATAATGCACGAATTCGCGGAAAAACCAGTGATCTGTCGATGCGGTACTGAGTGTGTGGTTAAGATACTGGACAACCAGTGGTTCCTCAAGTACTCTGATGAGGAATGGACCCAAACCACTCAGAACACCCTCTCCAAGATGAAAACCGTGCCCGAAGAAATACGGTCCAACTTCCAGTACTATCTGAACTGGCTCCATGACTGGGCCTGCGCACGGAGGATAGGCCTGGGAACACCCCTACCCTGGGATCCCCAGTGGTTAATCGAACCCCTCAGCGACTCCACCATCTACATGAGCTATTACACCATAGCCCCCCACCTGAAAAACATTGACCCTGAGGAACTGGACGAGGAATTCTTTGATCATGTATTTCTGGGTAAACCAACCACCAAAACCAACATACCCGGGGGTATGAAGGAAGAATTCAACTACTGGTACCCGCTGGACTGGAGACTATCTGCCAAGGATCTGGTGGGAAACCACCTCTCATTTCACATCTTCCATCATTCAGCTATATTCCCCAAGGAAAAAAGACCTCGTGGGGTGGTAGTGTTTGGAATGGGATTACTGGAAGGGCATAAGATGTCTTCTTCCAAGGGAAATATCATACTCTTGGAGGATGCCATTAAAATTCACGGAGCTGATGTTGTACGATTATTCCTAATGTCCTCAGCCGAACCTTGGCAGGACTTTGATTGGAGGGAAAAAGAGGTAATTGGGACTAAAAAACGTTTAGAATGGTTTTCTGGATTCGCGGCCATGGTGGATGAACTCCATGGCTCCCAGATACAGTTAAGCGACTGCAATGAAGCCCCGGAAGTGGATAAGGCCATCAATGCCTGGATGATCAGCCAAGTGCACCAGAGGGTACGCGACGCCACTAAAGCCCTGGAAGGATTTCAGACTCGTAAAGCACTTCAGGAATCACTTTACCTCTTTAAAAAGGACATTGACCATTACCTCCACAGGGTGGACCACCAACTCAAAAAAGAGGAGGACCATGAGGAGATAACTGATGTCCTGGCCTATGTCCTTGGTATCTGGATACGGTTAATGGCACCATTCACCCCCCATGCCTGTGAAGAACTGTGGAACCGTCACGGGGGACAGGGATTCGTATCAGAAGCACCATGGCCCATAGCTGACCCTGCCTTAATTGATGAAAAGGTGCACAAGGGTGAAGAAATAATCCAAGGCTTGGTTGATGATATTCGTGAGATAAAAAAGATAACCCAGAGCCAGCCGGAAAAGATACACATATACTTAGCCCCTAAATGGAAATGGGACGTCTTCGACATTGCCCGTGAGGTTGGAAAACCAGATATCGGCCAAATAATGGGACGTACCATAAAGGCCAATATACACGACGATAAAAAGGAACTTGCCGGATTTGCCCAGAAGATCGCCCGGGAAATGACTAAAATACATTATGTGGGTTGGATGGATGAAAAACAACTCCTGAAAGATGCACAGGATTATGTTTCCAGGGAAACTGGTGCCGAAGTTGTAATATATCAGGAACCAACCTATGATCCTCAAAATAAGGCCAGAAATGCCTTACCCTACAAACCAGCAATTTACTTGGAATAAGATAAGGGGCCCTGATCTCAACCATGTTAAAAGAAACTGTCCAATTTACGGAGTGAATTTAATTGCAGGTCACGGTTATGGGAGCTGAACATCTGGAAAAAATTATAAAACTCGACCAGATGGTTTTCCATCGCGAAGAACCGCGAAGCCTCCAAAACCTCCAGGGACTCAGGAGGGGTGATGAAGACGGATGCTTTGTATTGATGGATGGTCGAGAGCTGGTTGGCTATTCTTTTTCCAAAACTATGGGAGATGAGGGTTATCTTGGACCATTGGGACTCCATCCCTCCAAACATGGACAGGGTCTTGGTCAGAGGTTAATTGAACATAGCCAGGATTATTTAAGGAAGCATTGTGGGGTAATAGGTCTTGAAGTACGCCCAGAATCAGGTAAAAACATAGGTCTTTACCATAAACTGGGGTTCCATCCCACTAACCCCTCTTTTATCATAAATATCCCTGAAAGCATTTCATTTCCCGAAAAACACTCTCCCATGGTGGATAACCTTGACTTTGAGTTTTGCCAGGAACTATCTGGCCAAAAAAGGGAGATTATTTCTAAAAAAATAGACATTTGGTCTCGAAGAGAGCTAAGAGGCGTCAGTTTCCAGAAAGATATTGATCTAGCCGTTGAAAATGGGGGAAAACTTATAGTGACCAAAGAGGGGAATGAACCAGTAGGCTTCCTCATATTCTATCCAGAAGTTTTCCTGCATTTATGGGGGGCAGTGAAACCCCATATCCACCAAAATCAGATTATAATTGAAATGATAAGATTATTCCGTGCAGTTCATGGTTCGGGAGAGATTTCGATGGCTGTTAACAGTCGTTACCAATATTTAGTTGACCTTCTTTTAAAACACAATTTTAAAATTGAAAAAAGTGTAGTGAGAATGCTTATGGAAGATTTTGAGGGAGAACACCTTAAAAAAAGTTCTAATATGATTATTAGGGCTTGGCATGCCTGAATTCTATTACTTGTTTTTTTGAAGGTAATAACTTGATTCTTAATAAAATATTAGAGATCT
>JAUNXM010000169.1 GCA_030539815.1 Methanobacterium sp. | reverse complement strand
GGCATAGAATGAATATGATTAGTATAACTACTGCTATTATCTTCCGGTTACGGTCAAGTGGGACCACGTTATCCAGTGCACCGGGGTGGCTTTTGTTCAGAAACATGATGAAAATCATGAGTGCAGCCATTACATACCATCCCAGAATTATGGTGACCATTATTCCCAAGATGGAAACGAAACCATGGACTTTCTGACCGAAAAGGGACCGGGATATGTGTCCACCGTCCAGGAAGGCCACAGGCATCAGGTTGAGCATGGTAACTAGGATTCCCACCCATCCGGCGAAGGCCACCGGGTGGAGCATGATCACCTGCTCGGCAGTGGCAGCCGGGGCCACCAGGTAAGTGAATAACTGCATGATGAGTGGTGGGATGAAAATCATTGCTGCATCAGGGTTACTGGCTACAGTAGAAAATTTCAGCCCAATTAATAGGACTGGAATGGCTACTATGAAACCGGCCAGTGGTCCACTGTAGCCCAGGTCAAATAATGCCCTGCGAGTGGGTATTGGTGACTTGACATTTATCAGCGCCCCGAAGGTGCCGATCATGGTTGGTGCCGGGATGAAGTAAGGTAGGGTGGCATCCACACCGTGCCTGCGGGCTGCGAAAAAGTGGGCTAACTCGTGGGTTCCGATTATACTTAAAAGTGCAATGGCAAAGGCAACTGCCTTCCACATATCTCCCTCTCCCAGGAGATACCCAGCGAATAGGGTGGTGGCAATTGTGGCCAGTAACAGGATTATATTAATATGTATTCTGGATTTGCCTTTTTCACCTTTTTTGGCTATGTTTATTTTGTAATGGTTCCCCTCTGGATTGATAAAGGGGATGAATCCATGTTCATCCAGTTCACCTACCAGTCCCTGGAAACTATGGGGATTGTAATCCCCTACTATAAAATAAGATGAATCTTTTTTACCACCATCCCCATTATAGAATCCGATTAATGGGAAATAATGGCTGATGGATTGTTCAATAAGATGAAAGTCATCCACATCTACACTTCCTGGATTAAATTAAATATTTATCCCAAATTAAATATCCCAAACTATGATGAATATCCAAAACTATGGCTTTAATATATTGACTCTTAAAATAATTAATTTAATTTCAAATTTGAATTAACCACCATAGATTACCTTTATTACTTCAATTACATCCCCGTCTTCCACAGATTCTTCTTCAATGATTATGGCCTGGTTTTTCTTAACCACCACTGTTTCTACGGGTATTTCCATCATTTGAAGAAGGTCTTTTACGGTTTTATCCCCCTCAACATTCATTTTTTTCTCATCTTCGCCTACAATAACTGTTACTTCCATAATTCATCTCCATACTTATGTTACCCTTTGATGGTGTTAACCATTGGGTGTACTAATTAAAAACAATTACCATCTTCCTTATTTAAATCAATTACCCTAATCCTTGTTTATACCCTAACTCCCAAATTATACCATGACCCCGAATTTATACCTTAACTCCTTGATATAGTCTAAATCCCTGTTTAAAGTGGTAAGTTATTCCTTTTTCCACTTGTTGCGGAAGTTGCATGCTTTACAGAATTCAGCTGCTGCTGGTTCCCCGCATTCCTGGCAGATTCCCATCTTGTTTTGTTTGGAAAATTCTTTCTTTAGAACCGGTTTTATCTTATCAAAACCTCGTAGTGTGGAGTACATTATGGTGGGGTGTTCCTGGTTTATTTCCTGGAGGAAATCCCTTATCTTGGCCCGGAAGGAATCCCCGGCATAGGGGCATCCTGCCAGGTGCACTGGTAAATCTCGGGCCAAAACGTAGAGGGCGGTTTCTCTTTCTGGGATCTCCCGTAGTGGTTTGATTTTTACGGTGAATCCTTCATAGCTGGATTCTGATTTAACCCCGATACGGGTGAGGTTCTGGATGTTCCCCTCCATGTAGTTCATCATTATGGACTGGGTTTCATCGTCCAGGTTGTGTCCGGTGGCGATCTTGGTGGCTCCCTCTTCCCGGGCCACCTGGTTCAGGATCCACCTGCGGAACACCCCACAGTAGGTGCAGGCATTCCTATCCCCCGACTCAGCCATTATCTCATCGAGTGTGCGGCCAAGGTATTCCTTAAAGGAAACTATCCGGTGTTTAACACCCAGTAATTCTGCATTTTGAATGGCGATATCCACCCCGTCCTCCCGGTAGCCACAGATACCCTCGTCAATGGTAACTGCCACCAGGTCGATGATCCTCCTTTCCCGGAGATTGTTGAGTATGTCCAGGACCATTACACTATCCTTACCTCCAGATAATGCCACTAAGACTTTGTCCCCTTTAGTCACCAGTTTTTGGCGGCGGATGTCTTTTAAGACTTTTTCCTGAATAGATTTAATGAAGCATTCCTGGCAAAGCATCTGTCCCGATTGTTTTCTCTTGATGATGATCTGAAGGTTGCCACATTTATCGCATTGGTCCATTGATATTTGCTCCTAAAACGTTTGAAATTGAAATTTAATGATTCATTTCTTTAATTATATTTAGAGTAATTAATGTTGAAATAAATATAACTGTTCTAATAATGAAATTGTAACGTTTTAATATTTATTAATAGATTATAAAAAAATTTAGAATAAATTAAGTTTGTTTTAATAATCAATACTCCATAAACCTTTCAAAAAGTGGAAAGTCCTGCACATAGTTTTTCCCAAGTTTAAGAGCGTCCTCTGCTTTTTGTAGTTCCTGTCCCAAGTATGCTGCGTGTTCTATTCTGGAGACCAGTTTCTGGTTTATGATTTCGTGGTAGATTTCCCAGGCAGTTTCCCCGTAAATAGCCACCTGAGGCTGCATTTTCAGGTAGTGAACAGCCCTGATCCTCCCTGCCTCTACACTGATTTTGAAACTACCTGCCGGGTCCTGTTTAAATTTATACTCAAAACCTGCCTCTATCTCCGGGACATCAACCTCTTCCGGGATGGTTTCTACCCTGCGTTTATCCTTAAACACTACTAGATTTATTCCCAGGTCCTTGGCTATAGAACCCCTCATTTTAGCCAGGAACATCATCTTCGATGAGATGGCCAGTTCCTTGACACTTCCCAGTGTTTTCCCACTTTCTTCCGGTGTGAATAAAATGCTGGCCCCTAGTTCCATGGAAATTCCTGCAAGGAGGGCGTTAACCCCCACCGAGTCCACATCCAATAGTTCGGTGACATTTCCCACCCCGAAAAAGAGGGGACAATCCCCTCCCGGTGTATCCTTGAATTTCTCACAGGCCATAATGGAATCAACCATACTTTTACTGTTAACCGGGTCCAATATTGGGTCGGCAAGAACCTCTATCCCCTTACATTTCCCCTTGAGATCTATTAATGATTCCACCCGTTCATGGGTGGTTTCCGGGACCCATCCCCTCCCATAATCAGTGGGTAGAATAACTGCCGGGATTTTTTTACGCTTCAAAGCAGGTAGGACTTCCTGGTAATTACCATGATCCAGGCTTAGAACCATGTCCACCCCGGAATCCACTGCCACCAGGATCTCTTCAGGCTGTAATGTGTCAATACTCACTGCTACATCGAGGTTTTCTTTCAGGAGGTTTACCATGGCTGGTATTTTGGAGGAAATGTTCTCCCCGGCGATCATACCGATATCTACCATGTTGGCCCCAGATTTAACGAAATACCGGGCTCGTTTCAGGAGTTGGTCTGGACTTAAAGTGGGGGCGTTGGCTATTTCAGCCAGCACCCGCATTGGGAAGTCTTCACCCACTGGCAGATCACCAACTAGAATGTTGCCTGGTTTTTTAAGTAATTCTTTAACCTTTTTCTGGTCTTTTTCGTAATCTTCAATATATTTCAGAGCCCTTCTTCTTTGTTCTTCTTCAATGAGTTTGTCTGCTGATTTTTTAGTGGATAATTCTAGTTTATCCACCATTTCCAGGACTATATCCAAGTCTGCAGCGTCGGTGGATCCTTTGTAAGTGGGTATTCCAAATTTATCACTTATGGAACTCACGTCCTTGCGGATAAGTCCTGGTGTGAGGATCATGTCCTGTGATTCCAATTCCCGTGCCTGTAGAGTTCCCAGTTCAGCTATGATTCTTTTAGGGGTTAGAAATGCCGCTATGGGTGTTTTAACCACGTGTACCTGTACATCGTGGTCTGATTTTAAAGAGGCTTCTTTTACCAGGTTGCTGGCCAGTTCACCGGTGATTATCAGTATTTTCATTGGAAAATCCCATTTATTATTTTTAAATAAACTCATTATTATTTTGAATAA
>JAUNXM010000015.1:15000-25166 GCA_030539815.1 Methanobacterium sp. | reverse complement strand
CCGTAGCTCAGTCTGGGAGAGCGCTTGGCTTTTAACCAAGTGGTCGCGGGTTCAATTCCCGTCGGGCCCGTTCTGATTTTTAATGGAGGATTAAATGGTGAAGAAGGATATCTTAAAACACGAACTGGTTCCAGATCATGTTGTTTTGTCGAAATCTGATGTTAAGAAAGTACTGAAAAAATTGGATATCCATCCTGAACAGCTACCTAAAATAAAAGCTGATGATCCGGTTGTTAAGGCTATTGAAGCTAAACCGGGGGATATTCTTAAAATAACCAGAAAAAGTCAGACAGCAGGTAAATTCGAAACCTACCGTTTGGTTTTAGATTAAATATGGATAATTGAATTAATAACAAAGGATATAAATAATTGAGTGAATAATGCCTTACCTTATATAATAACCGGTACATAAATTGTGTTATATTTTAATAATATAATATATATACATTGATATTAAATGGACCAGAAACCCACTTGGTACTCTACTAAATGGGGTTATGAATAAATGGATTAGGTATGGGTTGTTTTTTGGAGGAATTTAATGGTAAAAAATGCCTGGGGACTTGTCGATACCTTTTTTGATGAATATAAACTGGTGGATCACCATATTAAGTCATACAACGACTTTGTAGATCATCGTATACAGGACATAATTGATATAACCGAGCCCATTGTATTGGAGCAAGGAGAATACTGCATACAAACTGGTAAAGTTGAAATCAGGAAACCTTACATCAAGGAAGCTGACGGATCAAAGAGTAAGGTCTTCCCTACTGAAGCTAGACTCAGAAATCTCACTTATTCTGCGCACATGTACATGGACATGGCTTTATCCAGGGGTGAAGAAGAACCTAACCTGGAGAAAGTATATATTGGTGAACTTCCGGTAATGCTTAAGTCCAACATATGTCACCTTAATGGATTAGGTTATAATGAACTGGAAGCCAATGGTGAAGATCCCCAGGATCCCGGAGGTTACTTTATTGTCAATGGTTCCGAGAGGGCCATAGTTACCATGGAAGAGATCGCACCTAACAAGATAATCCTGGAAAGAATAGGGGAAAAAGAAGACCGCCGAGCACGAGCAATTGTAACCTCGATTAAAAGTGGTTTTAGAGCAAGGATAACTCTTGAATACCGTAAACCAAGGAAAAAAGGCGTATTTTTAAGGATATCATTCCCTTACGTGCCTGGAGAAATACCCTTGGTGGTTTTACTTCGTGCACTGGGTCTGGAAAAAGATGTAGACTTGGTTAGCAGTGTTTCGGAAGAAAACGACATACAATTCTTACTCATAGATGACATTCAAACCTCGGAAATCACTAACACCTACGATGCCATAAAGTACATAGGTAACCGGGTGGCTAAGGGTATGACTGAGGAATACCGAATTAAAAGGGCGGAAGATGTCATAGATCGTTATTTACTACCACACATTGGTGTGGAACCAGAAAAAAGAGCAGAAAAAGCAACGTATCTGGCTGAAATGACAGAAATGCTCCTGCAAGTTATTTTTGATGAACGTGAACCCCACGACAAGGACCATTACGCTAACAAAAGACTCAGAGTCTCAGGAGACCTTATGGAGGACCTTTTCAGGGTGGCATTCACCAGTTTAACACGTGACATGACTTATCAACTGGAAAGAAGCCTAGCTCGTGGGAAAGAACCTTCAGTAAAACAGGCGGTGCGTTCTGATGTTCTCACGGAAAACATTAAACACGCCATAGCCACTGGAAACTGGGTTGGTGGACGGGCTGGTGTAAGTCAGTTACTGGATAGAACCAGTTACATGGGAACCCTTTCACACCTTAAACGTGTAGTCTCTCCTCTGTCAAGGAGTCAACCTCACTTCGAAGCACGTGATTTGCATCCCACCCAGTTTGGGAAGATATGTCCCAACGAAACTCCAGAGGGTCCTAACTGTGGACTGGTGAAGAACCTGGCCATACTGGCCAAAATATCAGAGGGTTCCAACCCAGATGAACTGGAATCAGTAGTCAAAAAAGTGAAGAGCATCAATCCCATCTAAGGGAAGAGATGAAGCATTAAGAAGTTAAAATTTATTTTATTATAAAAAGTCAGCTATTGGGGGCCGATTCGTGAAAAAATGCAAGGTTTATACTAACGGGAAACTTATTGGAACTTGTGATGATCCAGAAGGTTTCATGGAAGAAATGCGCCAGAAAAGGAGATCTGGAGAAGTATCCCATGAAATGAACATCACTCATTACCCTGAAAACAATGAAATATACTTATTCAACGACCCTGGAAGAACCAGAAGACCACTCATTGTGGTTGAAAACGGTGGGTCATGCTTAACAGATGAACACATGCAGAAAATTGCAGATGGGGAAATGTCCTGGAATGACTTGGTAAATGATGGAGTCATTGAATACCTCGATGCCGAAGAAGAGGAAAACACCTACATTTCCATGTTCCCTGATGAAATCAATGAATACCACACTCACCTGGAAATAGACCCTTCCACCATGTTGGGGATTTGTGCCGGGATCATACCCTACGCCAACCATAACTCATCCCCCCGTAACACCATGGAAGCCGGGATGACCAAACAGGCACTGGGACTTTACGTTTCAAATTATCATTTAAGGACCGACACCCGTGCACACTTGTTGCATCATCCTCAAGTTCCAATAGTAAAAACCAGGAGTATGGATGCCACTCAATACGATAAAAGACCATCCGGTCAAAACTTCGTGGTGGGAGTAATGTCCTACGAGGGTTACAACATGGAAGATGCCCTCATATTAAACAAGGCCTCCATAGAACGTGGACTGGCCCGATCCTCATTTTTCAGATCCTACGAAGCATCCGAACGAAGATACCCTGGGGGACAGGAAGATAAATTTGAAGTACCCGAAAACATGGTTCGAGGATACCGTTCAGAAGAAGTGTACCGTAACCTAGATGAAGATGGAATTGTCAACCCTGAAGTTAGTGTAAAATCAGGGGATGTTCTCATAGGAAAAACATCGCCGCCACGTTTTTTGGAAGAAATAGATGAATTTGGAACCGTAGCTGAAAGAAGAAGGGAAACATCAGTAACTGTCCGCCACGGAGAACACGGAGTGGTAGATGCGGTCATGTTAACCGAAACAGTTGAAGGAAGTAAACTGGCCAAAATACGAGTAAGGGACCAGAGGCAACCTGAATTCGGGGACAAGTTCGCGTCACGACACGGGCAAAAAGGAGTGGTAGGTCTCATAGTATCTCCAGAAAACATGCCATTCACGGCTGAAGGAGTGGTGCCTGATCTTATTGTTAACCCTCACGCTATACCTTCCAGGATGTCAGTGGGACAGGTGCTGGAAATGTTAGCTGGTAAAGCCGGATGTATGGAAGGGAAACGTATGGATGGAACCCCATTCAGCGGAAACCAAGAACTGGAAATAATGGATCTCCTGCGGGAAAATGGTTTTGAAACTGCTGGTCGGGAATCCCTCTACAACGGGATCACCGGGGAAAGGATCGAAGCAGAGATATTTGTAGGGGTGGCTTTTTACCAGAAACTGCACCACATGACCTCTGATAAAGTTTACGCTCGGTCACGAGGACCAGTACAAGTTTTAACCAGGCAACCAACTGAAGGAAGAGCTCGAGAAGGTGGTCTACGGTTTGGAGAAATGGAAAGAGACTGTCTTATTGCTCATGGTGCTGCTTTAGCGCTTAAAGAGAGATTATTAGATGAATCTGATAAATATGAGGCCATAGTATGTGGTGAATGTGGAATGGTAGCCATATATGATCGAATAAGGGATAAAAGATACTGTCCTATCTGTGGAGATTCTGACAGCTTCCCTGTAGAAATATCATACGCATTTAAATTATTGTTGGATGAACTAAAGAGCCTGTGTATATTCCCCAAACTGGTTCTTGAAGATAAAGCCTGAATTAGGGTCTAAAAATAAGGGTATGTATTAAAAAGAGGAGAGAGTGAGTTTGAAAGGAATTTTAAAGAAGATCGCCCAGATCAACTTTGGCCTGCTATCACCGGAGAATATCCGGAGAATGTCCGTTACCAAAATCGTGACCCCAGACACCTACGATGAAGATGGATACCCCATAGAAGCGGGTCTAATGGACCCCCGACTGGGAGTAATCGATCCAGGACTTCGATGTCGATCATGCGGTTCTAAAGGAGGAGACTGTCAGGGACACTTTGGTCACATAAACCTGGCCCGACCAGTAGTCCACGTGGGATTCGCGGATACCATACACAAAATCCTGCGTTCAACATGCAGTGAATGTGGAAAGGTTCTTTTAACTGAAACTGAAAGAATAGACTACCAGGACCGGATTGAATCCAGATTGAAAAACGAAGAAAGCATCACTGGGCTTGTGAAAGATGTTTACACCACTGCACGCCGGGATAAATGTCCCCAATGTGACACTGAACAGGAAGATGTGAAAATCGACAAGCCAGTGTCCATAGTTGAAGGTAATTACAAATTAACCCCTAGTGAAGTAAGAGAACGCCTGGAAAAAATCCCTGAAGAGGACTATATCTTCCTGGGAATCAACTCCAAGGTAGCCCGGCCAGAATGGATGGTTTTGACCGTTCTACCAGTACCACCAGTAACAGTGAGACCCTCCATTACCCTAGAAACCGGGGAAAGATCCGAGGACGACCTGACTCATAAACTGGTGGATATTCTGCGAATTAACCAGCGTCTCAAGGAGAACATGGAAGCTGGAGCACCACAACTAATTGTGGAGGACCTCTGGGAATTATTACAATACCACGTCACCACCTATTTTGATAACGAAGCATCAGGAGTACCTCCAGCAAGACATAGATCAGGAAGACCACTTAAAACCCTGGCCCAACGATTAAAGGGTAAAGAAGGGCGTTTCAGAAGCAACTTATCTGGTAAAAGAGTTAACTTCTCAGCCAGGACAGTTATATCTCCCGACCCTAACATCAGTATCAATGAGGTGGGTGTGCCCCTGATGATAGCTACTGAGGTTACGGTACCTATCTATGTTACTGATTGGAACATCGAGGATATGAAGAAGTACATCCTCAACGGACCTAATCAACATCCTGGTGCTAACTACGTCATCCGACCAGATGATCGAAAGATCAGGGTCTATGATGAAACCAAAGAAGCCATCATCGAAAAACTGGAACCTGGATTTGTGGTGGAAAGACACCTCATGGATGGGGACATTGTACTCTTCAACCGACAACCATCCTTACACCGTATGTCCATGATGGCCCACGAAGTAAAGGTTTTACCGTACAAAACATTCCGGTTAAACCTCTGTGTTTGCCCCCCATACAATGCGGACTTTGATGGGGATGAAATGAACATGCACGTCTTCCAGACTGAAGAATCACGTGCAGAGGCCAAATCCCTCATGAGGGTGCAGGAACATATTCTATCTCCTCGTTTTGGAGGACCAATCATCGGTGGAATACACGACCACATTTCTGGAGCATACCTCCTCACCAGGGAAGGTTCCAACTTCCAGGAAGATGAAGTATTCCAGATGCTTAAAAAATCACAGTTACCCTTACCAAAACCAAGAAACCATGAATGGACTGGTAAAGAAATCTTCAGCTTACTCCTTCCTAAAAACCTGAACATGGTTTACAAGGCAGAAATCTGCCGTAAGTGTGACGAATGCCTCAGGCAGGAATGTAAAAACGATGCATACGTGGTTATAGAAAATGGTCAGCTAGTATCGGGAGCCATAGATGAAAAAGCCTACGGAGCATTTTCAGGTAAGATACTGGATTCGGTTGTTAAAGAGTACGGAACTGACCGTGCCCGGGAATTCCTGGACTCAGCCACTAAACTGGCAATCTCCGGTATTATGAAAAGGGGATTCACAACCAGTACTGCTGATGAGGAAATACCACGGGAAGCACAGGATCGTATTGAGGAACTCCTTTCTAAGGCTGAACAAAAGGTGGAAATGCTTATTGAAGCTTACCATAACGATGAACTGGAAGCCCTTCCTGGCCGTAGTCTCCGGGAAACCCTGGAGATGAAGATCATGCAAGTGCTCGGTGAAGCCAGGGACAAATCCGGGGAAATAGCGGAAAGTTACTTTGGAATGGATAACCACGCAGTTATCATGGCACTAACTGGTGCCAGAGGATCTATGTTGAACCTTACTCAAATTGCTGCATGTGTAGGGCAGCAATCTGTTCGTGGTGGCCGTATTGAAAGGGGTTACAGCAAAAGAACCCTACCTCATTTCCAGGAAGGAGAACTCGGTGCCAAGGCAAGCGGGTTCGTACATTCCAGTTATAAAACTGGACTGGACCCACTGGAATTTTTCTTCCACGCTATGGGAGGTCGTGAAGGACTGGTAGACACAGCCATCCGTACAGCCCAAAGTGGTTACATGCAACGTAGGCTGGTGAACGCCTTGCAGGATCTCTCGGTCAACGCTGATAAAACAGTGAGGGACAACCGGGGAGTGGTTATCCAAACCCACTACGGTGAAGATGGAATAGATCCTGCCAAGAGTGACTATGGAAAAGTAGCTGATATTGATCGATTAATTGAAGAAATGCGAATCAAAGCTAAACCCAGTAAATGATTACTAAACAGATAAAGGATAATATTTATGCAGGGCAATAAAATTTCAGGTGGTTTTGTGGATATAGAGAAAGTTGAAAAGCTGGTCAAAAAGAAAAGAGCCAAATTCCCGGAAAAACTCATCCAGGAGATAGCTGAAGCTGCTGAGAGGCACCAGCTGGATGATGATGAACTGGATGAACTGGTGAAAGAGATTAAAAGAGCCTACATACGGTCTGAAGTGGAGTCTGGTGAGGCAGTAGGTACAGTGGCTGCCCAGTCAGTGGGAGAGCCTGGTACTCAGATGACCATGCGTACATTTCACTATGCAGGGGTGGCAGAGTTAAACGTTACCCTGGGGTTACCCAGACTCATTGAGATTGTGGACGCCCGTAAAAAGATATCCACGCCAACCATGGCCATATACTTCGATGAAGACCATGCCAGTGATGAGGAGTTCGTAAGGACTATCGCCAATCGTATAGGTAAAATAACCTTCAATGACATCCTTAAAGACTTCAACGTTAACTACGCTAGTATGAATATGAGTGTGGAGATCGACGAGGAGCAAGTGAAGGAAAAACGTCTGGACTATGAAGATGTCATGGCCAAGATAGAAAAAACTTTTAAAAGTGTAGAAATAAATAACAATCTGCTGAGTTTTGAACCCAAAATTACTGATCCTAAACATGCCATTAGGGAACTCCGACTTTTAGCTGACAAGGTTCGCGATCTCCAGATAAGTGGAATTAAGAACATAGGGAAGGTTGTGATCCGTAAAGAAGGACAGGAATGGGTTATACATACCGAAGGTTCAAACCTGGGGGCCGTCCTGAAAATGGAGGGTGTCGACCGTGTCAGAACCACCACCAATGACATTCATGAAGTGGAGAAGGTTTTGGGAGTGGAAGCCGCCCGTAACTCCATAATCCACGAGGCCCAAACCACCATGGAGGAACAGGGACTCACTGTGGACGTGCGACACATCATGCTGGTTGCAGACATGATGACTGCCGACGGCATAGTCAAATCTATAGGCCGACATGGTATAAGTGGTGAAAAAGCCAGTGTACTGGCCAGGGCATCCTTCGAGGAGACAGGTAAACACCTTCTCCGGGCCAGCATCAGAGGTGAGGTGGACCATCTCACCGGAATAATAGAGAACATTATAATCGGGCAGCCAATACCGCTGGGAACAGGGTCAGTTGGCGTCATCATGAAAGAGAAATAAGGAGGCAGTAGATGGACGTAGAGAGAGGAATTCGAGTAGCAGTAGATACAGGTAATGTCACACTGGGATCCATTAAAACAATCCAGGCCTTGAAGCTTGGAAAAGGAAAACTGGTTATCATCGCAGAAAATTGCCCGAAAGAGGTAACTGAAGATGTGATGCAGTACTCAAAATTATCAGAAATCCCAGTTTACACCTTCCAGGGTACTAGTGTGGATTTAGGATCAGTGTGTGGGAAACCATTCACCGTGGCCACCATGATGGTCAATGATCCTGGAGATTCCACCATACTGGAAATAGTGGGGTAAGACTGTGACCATCAAATTCAGTACCCATGAAATCCGATACATCGCCCTCTTCGAGAGCATGACCGGAGCAACTGTAAAAGATTGCCTGGTGGACGATGATAACGGAAAAATCACCTTCCTGGTTAAAAAAGGAGACATGGGTCTGGCCATTGGGAAAAGAGGAAGCACCGTTGCCAAGGTGCAGAAAACCGTGGACAAGGGTGTGGAAGTAATCGAACACTCTGATGATCCAGTGGAATTCATAGCCAACCTGGTGGCCCCCGCAAAAGTAAGGAGTATACGCATACTTCAAAAAGAAAACGGGGAAAAAATAGCCACTCTAGAGGCTGATTCTCGCAATAAACGTACCGCCATAGGAAAAGGCGGCCAGAATATTGAAAGGGCCCGGGTACTGGCCAAAAGGCAGCACAATATAAATAACATAGTTATAAAATAGTAAAAACCTAGCGATCCAATTACACTGATCATCCCTGATCCAGGGAAACCTACATAACAAGATCAGGGAATCGTCATCGTATTAATGTTAATAAGGAGGAATTACATTTGCCAGGATTATTCGCAGCAAAAAAGCTTAAAAAGAACCGACAAAACTTCCGGTGGAAAGACACCGAGTACAAGCGCAAAGCACTTGGACTAGATATTAAGGCTGACCCATTGGGAGGCGCACCCCAAGCACGGGGAATCGTCATAGAAAAAGTGGGAATAGAAGCAAAACAACCCAACTCTGCCATCAGGAAGTGTGTAAGAGTTCAACTCATCAAAAACGGTAAACAACTCACTGCATTCGCCCCAGGAGACGGCGCCATAGGATTCATCGATGAACACGACGAAGTGGTAATCGAAGGAATAGGCGGACCATCCGGAAGATCCATGGGGGACATTCCAGGTGTACGCTGGAAAGTCACCAAAGTGAACAACGTAGCCCTAGAAGAAATGGTTAAGGGCAAAATCGAAAAACCAGTGAGATAAGCGAGGTTATGATATGAGCTTCAAAGTCTTTGACAGTTGGGAACTGGGAGAAGTCAAGATAGAAGACCTGGGATTGGTCAACTACATCTGTCTTGACGAAATAATGGTCCCCCATACCATGGGTAGACACGTAAAACGACAGTTCGCCAAATCAAAAGTATCAATCGTAGAAAGATTAATGAACAAAATAATGAGAACCCAGAGGAACTCAGGTAAGAAAAATAAATCTTACAATATTGTAAAAGAGGCCTTCACCGTAATTAACCAGCGTACCAAGGAAAACCCAATACAAATATTGGTTAAAGCCGTGGAAAACGCTGCTCCCCGTGAAGAAACCACCCGTATCAAGTACGGGGGGATTGGTTACCAGGTAGCAGTGGACATAGCACCCCAGCGCAGGGTGGACCTTGCCATAGGTTTCATAACAAAAGGAGCTCTCCAGTCAGCATTCAAACGGAAAAAATCCGCAGGAGAATGTCTGGCAGAAGAACTGTTACTGGCAGCAGAAGCAGACACCAGGAGCTTCTCAGTTGGTAAGAAGGAGGAAAAAGAGAGAGTGGCCAGATCAGCCCATTAAGGTTGATGATTAACTCATTTTAAAGGGTGAATTGTATGAGTAGACGAGACAAGATGATCAGCAAGATCAAGGAACTGATGTATGAACCGGATTATATTCGGAACATCGGTATCGTAGCCCACATTGACCACGGGAAAACCACCCTCTCCGACAACTTACTGGCAGGAGCTGGTATGATCTCATCAGAACTGGCTGGAGATCAGCGTTTCCTGGACTTCGATGAACAGGAACAAGCCAGAGGGATCACCATTGATGCGGCCAACGTGTCCATGGTTCACAAATACAAGGACGATGACTACCTCATCAACCTCATAGACACCCCAGGTCACGTGGATTTCGGGGGAGACGTAACCCGTGCCATGAGAGCAGTGGACGGGGCAGTGGTAGTTGTGTGTGCAGTGGAAGGAATCATGCCCCAAACTGAAACTGTACTCCGTCAGGCACTCAAAGAAAATGTACGACCAGTACTTTTCATAAACAAGGTGGACCGCCTAATCAACGAACTCAAACTGGATTCAGAGGAA
>JAUNXM010000015.1:0-10000 GCA_030539815.1 Methanobacterium sp. | reverse complement strand
TAACTTCAAGATTTATCTTAAAAAAACTATTGAAGATATGGCACTATTATGGTTTAAAACATCTATAAACCTTTTGATTTCCTTTTAAAACGTTTATTAATCTTTCACACGAATAATGGGGGCTTCTAACAAAATTGTTCTCCTAATCCTTTTTAAGAAAGTGAAGTAAATTTGTCAGATTCCTGTTAAATGGAAAAATACGTAATTTTAGGGTTGTAGTTAAAAAAATAGATGCAATTATGCCAAAAACTAACCTTTATATGCCTAGAAAAATTATTTCAGGTAAAAAGTACCATCACCAGGCACTGGTAGATGTTGGGAGATCTGGTAGTAAATTCATGGTTTTCAATAATTACTCTTTTTTAATCACCGTACTCGCAACTTCAGTTTTCCTTCCACCTTTGTACCGGAAATCACACCGATCGCCACCTTTGGCCAGGGTTTGAGTACGATGCAGGCCTAGATTCCCGCATTCACTCATGGGAATGTCCATGGCACACAGGTAAGGGGTGAATTCATCGGCATCGTGGTCATGGAATAACTTCTGTATTCCACACTCAATAAAATTCAGTCCATAATCATTCTCCCCGTCTCCAGGGATGAATTCGTAGGCCCAGTCACCAGGATATTTCCTCTTCAGAGACCCTTTTGCCGCCATTTCAATGTAAAAAACGTACTTAGGATGGGTCATAGGTGGAATTAAATCTGCATTATCCCTTAAATATTGTTCAGATTCCTGGTAAGCTATCTCCCCAATTTCTTCCACGGGTTTATCATACCTTTTCAGGACCTGATACAGGGCCAGGTCCTGGGCCGCAGAAACAAGGTCCATGGTTAAGAAATTATCATCTCCACCAATGTAGGGTATTTCATCAAAAATAAGTTCAAATCCCATCTTAATTTCACCCATAACATCATTTTTAAATTTTTCCCCATATTTTTCTTCTATCAAGGCCCCCACACGTTCACAGAAGCCATCAAACTGGGTGAAAAACTCGGATTTCTGGGATGTATAATAATATCTTGTCTTGACCATTTACATTACTCCGTAACTCCCATTTCTCTTGGGGTTAATTTTTTTCTTCACCAAGGGATAATTGGAGTTTTTATTAAAAATCAGGGATCTACTCCTGGTTATGGACGCGTTCTGCTTCTATTTTAAGGTGCTCCAGGCCGGAATTCAGGGATTCTTCCAGCATCTTTTGAAATTTCCCGTGCATGGCACGGCTTAGGAGACCTTCCCAGGATTCTTCCTCTACTACACGGGTTTTACCCTCTATGTCCTCTATTTTGAAAACATCAATGGCATTGATGCCCATGGTCTTCCCGGTCCAGGCTATACGGTGTGGTGGTTCTATATTCTGTAGAACTGATGAAATTTTTCCCGGACCAGCTTTCCACTGGAAATGTGTTCCTGGTTCTAATTTACCATGAAGTATAACTTCTTTTACATCAGGATTCCAACTGGGCCAGGCTTCAATATCAGTTAAAATATCCCATACTGTACGGGGATCGGCATCAATTTCAATTTCCACTTTAGCCAGGACAGGAGCTTGTTCATTGACACTAACCATTTTTTATCACCTGTTTAATATATTTGAATTCTAAAATATTAAAAACTATGTAAAATAAAAATCCTTAGTTAACAGCGTCTAAATAGGCTTAAAAATTCTTTAAGCGCACTATGTGTTAATTGATACATTTACATAAGTAACGGGGTAATTTAGATGGTTGATGTACAGTTTTAAAGGTACGGTAAATCGATAATTTTATAATTAAAACAGAGTAGGTAATGACTAAGTAAATATTATTATTAGAAGGGGGTTATTTGGGGTTCTCAGAAAAAAGGGTATTGGCACAGAAGGGCAACGAGCAGCTTATATCCTGCAGAAAGCTTCCCTTGATGGGCTGATATGTCAGTGTGGGGTGGATAGTAACGTTCCCATTTATATGTCCCTGGATATGATCCCGGAATCTGACATGGATGCTGATGAAGCACTGGCCGAACTCACGCGGCGTTATTTCAAAAGCCGTGGCCCGGCAACTATTCAGGATTTCATATGGTGGTCTGGACTCCTGACAGCTGATGCTCGAACAGGATTAGAGGCAGTTAAGTCTGAACTCAATCAGGAAACCATCAAGGGGAGAACTTACTGGTATTTTGAGGAACAAAGTTCACAAACTAATACCGGAGATTCTGGGGCAAACCTACCCGTGGTCCATCTTTTACCCACCTATGATGAGTATCTCTTTGCCTACCGTGATCGGAGTGCTTTATTGGACTTTAAAATGCGTAAATACCTTCAGGGGCATTACCGATCAACCATCTCTTTAGACGGTCAGATTGTAGGCACCTGGAGGCGTACCTTCAAAAAGAGCCGGGTTTTGATAAAATATCATCCCTTTATAACACTCAATCGTCATGAAAACCATGCTTTAGGTGAAGCTGAACTGTTATACAAGAGATTTATGAATAAAAAATAATCTTTAATGGATTGTCTCTAATCAATTGTACCTGGAGATTCGTGAACAAATACGGATAAAATTCACGAATCTCAGGATATAATGGACCCTATAAATGTTAGGATGGAATTTTAACTCTGTTTTAAGTGTTTTCAGTCGGGTGGGTGCTTTTTAATTCTTCTTTTGGTAGTTTTATTACCAGTGATTCCTCTTCAAAGGCACCGGAATCCTGGGCCAGACATTCTTTGATCTGGGTCTGGATCTGGTGGGGGTCTTCCACATCTACCAGGTCAATTACCTCTACCTGGTCCTGAAATCTCTGGATGGCTTCATCATTCAAGTTCTCCACGTAGGGTATGGCTCCGGTAGCGCCGTTTATTCTTTTCTTTTCCGGGTCGGCACCATTTTCATGGAGTGCCTTTATACTCAGGCCGGTGATATGTCCCTGGACTTCGGCGCCGCACACCACTAAAAATCTGAGGTTCGGATTGGAAACCACGTTGGCTATGACCTTTTCAATTCCCAGGTTTTCGGTGTGTAAAGGCCCGGAAATACTTGCCCCGGCATCTACCGGTGTATTTTCCATATGGGAGCCTAGGGTTACCACAGCCACTGCGCTTTCCACATCGCCGGTGGTGTAGTCACCCACCACCGGGGGCCATTCTTCTACTGATTTTTTTTCCACCATGTTTTCTACCTCCAGATTTTTTAACTTAAATTTAAATTTTAACTATCAGTTAATGTTTAACTTGTAGTTAATACAATATATATTTTGCCCTTTCACTCCACCTAAAAAAACAAAATATGAGAACTTAATTTTGGATATAAACTCCAAAAAACTCTTAAAATCAGAGGTTATATAATGGAAAATATAATAGATTGGTTGGCCCGATTTTTAAATATCCCGCAGGGACAATCACTCCATCTTTAACCAAGATTTAAAAAGATTCACATCCAACAGTATAGTAGAGATCAACGGGTGAACTTACCATGTCTACCATTTCCCGAAGAGAACGAGAAAAGCAGAAAAGGCGCCAGGAAATAATAGATGCTGCAGAGAAGGTTTTCTTTGCCAAGGGATATGACAAAGTTACCATGGATGAGATAGCCCAAAAAGCAGAGGTTAACAAAGCACTCCTCTATTATTATTTTAAAAATAAGGAAACCTTATTTTTCGCAGTAAATCTCCAGGGGGTACGAATTCTCCATGAAATATACGTGCGATGTTTTAATATTAACACTGATGGTTACGGTAAGGTAAAAGCCATGTTACAGGGACTGTTTGATTTTTCAAGGGAATATCCGGAATACTTCCGCATATATTGCTACTCCGGGACCGAAAGATTTCAGATGAGTGATAATGAGGATGCCCAGGAGATCGTGGATCTGAGTACGGGAATGTGGAGGGTTATGGTTGAAGCCATACTGGAAGGTATTGCTGACGGAACCATTAGAAATGACTTAGATCCAGTTGAAATGTCAATATACCTTAACCTCCTGGCCACCAGTGCGCTTAATATGGATTTAGTTTCTCAAATGGTGTTAAATGCCCGAAAAATATCCTCAGAAAAATTTTGGGGAGATATGTTAAGTTTCCTGCACCCTGCACTAACCCAGGGTTCCCTTAAGCTTAAGGGACAAGGAAAAATTAGATAAAAACATATTACCGTCCTGTAGATCAGTAAATCTCCTCCCTGATCGAGGCTGATCAACAAATTTTTTTGTGGTAGTATAATTAAGGGCAGGTAGATGCCGGTCTACATGGTCGGGTATGGATACTGCTTATATCCCACCTCCTTTCACTTGTTAGTCATAATAACTCCTGGATCAGATAAATGATTTTTCCAAATTGACACCCAGATCACACCCGAATTTGGACGGAAATCACCCTAAATTCCGATTAAACGTCCAAATAAAATATTTCTGTTTCAGAACTAGGTCGGAATTTGAAGTTACCCAGCGGGAAATAATGGAAATGATCCGATTAACCTGGAATAATAGCCAGTGTACTAAAAAATAAAGAAAATAGAATTCTTAAAAATGTGAATAAAAGATATGATGTGTTTAAATTATTCCTTTGAAATTATAAGTTTCTATCCTACTGAAAATTTAAAAAAATGGTCCAATTAAACAATAATTAAACAAATTCATGGAATAATTCCAGAAAAAATCCAGTTTTACCATTATTTATCCAGAAACCACAAAGATATATATGCCCATCAACAATGTAATAACGTTGAATCTAATTTTACCATTCTTGTCTTGCCCAGTTCATGGTAACTCTGTTTATCTAAAAACAGCTACCCCTTAATCAGAGTTTACATTTTAAATGAGTATTGGGCTTTTATGAATAAAAACCTCTTAGTCGAATGTTTTTTAGATTTTTAGGAGAAAAAGATGAATTCTGAAATTGAAAAATCAAAAGATGTGGATCAGCGTATCTCCATGGTCACTGGAGAACCTAAGAAGGCAATTAGGGTGCTGGCTATCCCTATGATCATTTCCATGTTTTTGATTATGGCTTATAACTTGGCAGACAGTATATGGGTAGCTGGACTTGGCCCAAATGCCCTGGCAGCATTAGGTTTCATTAACCCCTTATTTATGATAGTTATAGGTTTAGGTAATGGTTTGGGTGCAGGGGCAACGTCACTAATCGCCCGATGCATAGGGGCAGGTAATAAAGAAGGTGCAGATAACGCAGCAATGCATTCTCTAATTCTAACCTTAATAATATCAACAGTTTTCACAGTTATATTGCTATTATTCCTACCCACCATACTCCTGATGATGGGTGCTGGTGTTACCATTAACCTGGCCATAGAGTACGGTCAGATTGTATTTGGCGGTTTAATTCTATTTATATTCTCTAATGTAGCTTCAGGGATACTCCGGGCAGAGGGGGATGTTAACCGTCCTATGTACGCCATTGCCGCCACAGCCATCCTTAACATATTCCTGGATCCAATATTCATCTATTACTTGGGATGGGGTGTTAGTGGAGCAGCATGGGCCACCCTAATTTCCAGTAGCATAGCCTGCGGATTACTGGGCTACTGGCTATTGCTAAAAAGGGATACTTATGTATCTTTCTCGAGAAAAGATTTCAAAGCAAGCTGGGATGTGGTTAAAAATATTTTAATGGTAGCTTTTCCTGCTAGCGTTGAATCACTGGTCATGTCTATATTGGGTGTTATCCTGAATCTTATACTGGTCATAACTGGAGGAGCAGAGGCCGTGGCAGTCTATACTGCTGGCTGGAGGGTGGTGATGATGGCCATGATACCACCAATTGGGATTGGAACAGCAGCCATTACCGTGGGTGGGGCTGCATACGGTGCCAGGAACTACAAAAACCTATCCACTGCATTGAGCTATTCTGCCAAGTTAGGGGTTGGAATAGCAGTGGTAACTGGTTTAATATCTTATATATTCGCAGAAAACATAGCCACCATATTCACCTACTCTCCAGAAAGCGCATTTATGGCACCGGCCATTGCTAGCTTCCTGCAGGTGATGTTCCTCTTCTATCTCACTGTTCCACTGGGAATCACTGCCAGTTCGATCTTTCAGGCCATGGGAAAAGGCTTCACATCTTTAATACTCACCCTAGTAAGAGAAGTGGTTTTTGTTGCTTTCTTTGCATATCTATTTGCTTTCACATTGGGATTTGGCTCATCTGGTGTTTGGTGGGGAATAGTAGTTGGTGGGGGTCTGGGATGTGCAGTAGCATATGTATGGGCCACCATATACATCAGACGCCTTAAAAAGAATTATTAAATTCTTTTTTACTTTTTTAGAATACTTATTTCTGACAATAGTGTTTTCGACCTTTTTAACTTAAACAATAATCAACAACACTGCCAATAGATAGTGATTTTAATTCATGTCATAAATCTAAGGATAAAAATAATCAATAATATATTGAGTGAAAACTATGAAAATATTGAAAATACTATCCCGGGTATATGTGGAAGACTTAGATGAACACCTGAATTTTTATGAAAAATTAATGGGAATGAAAGTGGAGATGAGGACTCCCCTGCCGGATCTTGGATTGGAACTAGCACAGATCGATGACCTTCTGATCATCGCAGGTTTAGAACAGACTTTAAAACCTTTTAAGAGAACACAGTCCACATTTCTGGTGGATTCTGTTGAAGAATACCGGGTATTCCTGGAAGAAAACGGATCAAAAATTATTAGAGGCCCTCAAAGAGTCCTCACTGGAGTTCACATGACTGTTCAACACCCTGATGGAACTATTTTTGAATACGTACAGCATATCTTAGAGTAAGTTCTGTTAACGTGTTATTTTCTTTTTGGCCTATCTTTTCTAATTTCCATCAAGTCTAATGGACGGGAAACAGGTCTAAAACCGAACTTTTCATAAAGACCATGGGCCTCATCGGTAATTAACATCCATTGGTATACATCTTTCAACTCATCATGGGATAGGATGTATTCCATAATTTGTTGGCCTACACCTTTCCGGCGATAATCCTGCTGAATATAAACATCTAGAATGTAAGCAAATCTTGTTTTATCAGAAACAACCCGGGCGTAACCAATTTGAGTACCATCCCAGAAGGCACCCACAACCAGGGAAGAATTATATGCTCCCTTTTTTACCTCATCAATTTTAATACCTGTACTCCAGTCTGCTTCACTCAGCATGTCAGCAACTTTTTCAAAATCCATTTCCTCAATTCCATCTTTAAGAACGATTCCGTCCATGAACATTCATTCCATATGCTTTCGTTGGTTTTTTAGGGAGTGTTATCAGTGTACAGGGTTGAAAAAGGATCCCAAGTGGAGTCTTCCTTCCAATCGTATTCAATCTGAATACTTTGCCTTTTGGCCACCTCATATCCCAGCTGGTCAGCAACAAATCCCAGGGCCATATCCATACCAGCACTGACACCGGAACTAGTATAAATATTCTTGTCCGTAACCCAACGAGCTTCACGAACCCAGTCAACCTTTGGAAAATGCTCAGTCCACTTGAATACTCTTTTATTAGTGGTTGCCTTTTTATCATCTAACAAACCAGTTTTAGCCAGGAGTATGGAGCCGGTGCAGATGGTTAAAATATATTCAGCATTAATTGACAAAGTTTTAAGATGTTCCAGGAAGATCTCATCATTAATCAGTTCCCTGGTACCAATTCCCCCGGGGATCATTAAAATATAATTCTCAAAATTCATCCGGGATAATGTTCTGGTGTGAACCGGCACATCCTGGGTGCTTTTGATGATTCCCCCTTCCAAAGAATATAGATTCACATGAAATTCTTTTTTTAACCTGCCTAGAATTTCAAGGGGGCCAAAAACATCCAGGGTTTCAAAGTTATTAAACAGGAGGGTTACTATTTGGTGCATATAATCAATCTAGTATTGTGGCTAATTATAAGTTATCTACAGTTCAGGCCCGTGATCTGCGAGAGAAACGATCACTCAGTGATACGAATGCATCAAAAAGTGGTACAAGAATGGCTTTACCAATCTTAACTCGATACTGGAATCCAAATCCTCCTAACTCCTTGGAAACATCCTCTAAAAGTGAAGGTATTTCCAGTTTCTGGGGACAGGCACGAACACATTTATCGCAACCATTACAGAGCCCGGCATGGGATTCGTTCCCACTAAAAATACCTCCCAGCCGTGTTAAGTAGGTGAATGATGTGCCACCAGCTTTGAACATGTACTTATGGTTGTAAACCTCAAAACAAGAAGGTATATCCACTCCCATGGGGCAGGGCATGCAGTAGCCACAGGAGGTGCAGTTGACTTTCATAAGATCCTGATAAACCTCTTTAACGTCTTCATAAAGTTTCAATTCATCTTCAGTTAGATTTCCTGGCAGTGCTTCTCCAGCAACATGCAAGTTCTCTTTCACCTGGTTTAACTCACCCATCCCCGACACCACACAAGTAACTTCTGGATGATCCAAAACCCATCGCAGGGCCCAATTTGCAGGGGTTCTTTCAACCAGAGCTTTATCCCATATCTTCTGGGCTTCATTAGGCACATCGGCTAGGATACCTCCCTTTAGGGGTTCCATAATGATCACGATCATGCCCTGGGCATGTGCGTACTTTAATCCTTCAGTTCCTGCCTGGGTTTTCTCATCCAAGTAGTTATACTGGATAAGGCAGGCATCCCAGGGATAGGAATCCACAATACCTTTGAAGGCATCGTTGTTATCGTGGAAGGAAAATCCGATGTTTTTGATGGTGCCTTCTGATTTTTTTTCTTCTAAAAATTCCAGGACTCCTAGCTCTTTAAGCCGCTGGAAACTTCCCTTTCCCAGGCTGTGAATGAGATAATAGTCAATGTAATTGGTTTGAAGTTTTTCTAGCTGTTTTTCTAGGTATTTTTCCATATCCTCGTATTTTTTAACAGACCAGGAGGGCATCTTGGTGCAGAGTAAAACCTTATCCCGGTATTCGTCTTTGAGGATTTCCCCCAGGAATGATTCACTGGATCCCCCGTGATAGGGGAATGCAGTGTCAATGAAGTTCACACCATGATCTATGGCGTAATATATCTGTTCCTTAGCTTTTTGTTTGTCAATCATTCCGTTTTTGGTGGGTAGACGCATGGCTCCGAAGCCCAGTGCCGAGATTTTCCCACCATTTTTTTCATTTTTCCTGTACTGCATTTTAACACCTTTTTAGATTGACCTGTCGTCGAATAATTTACTTAAAAAAATATGATTATTTGGCTATCCCGTCCCAAAATAGTTCAAAAGAAAGTTCAATATTCTCTTGGTTCATTTTTCCAGGGTTTTTCACAAAATGGGTAATGGTATTGAGTACATTCCCCCAAAAATAGTCCATTAAGAGTTCATCATACACTTTTTTAATTTTCCCGTCTTTAAATCCCTTTTTATAAACTTCCAGGAGATCCACAAATTTTTCCTCAATTCTCCCCTTGGTGAAGGAGGTTATATAAGGAGAACAGTGGAATGTCATTATAAAATTAAATTTATAGGGGTCTTCGATCCCGAAATTCACGAAATTTAGCCACAGGGATTTAACATTTTCTTTAAATGATTTCTCTTCATCATAGTTTCCTTCAACTGCAGTTAGGATGCTTTCTTTAGAGTAGATGTAAAGGCGGTTGATGAGATCTTCCTTGGTCTTAAAATAATGGAATAGAGTACCAGTGGCCACTCCTGCAGTTTTTGCAATTTCCGCAGTGGAAGTACCGTGAAATCCCTTTTCTACAAAGAGTGGAAGGGAGGTGTCCAATATTTTCTGTTCTTTTTCCTTCAACTTGCCTACTTCCTGAAATTCACTATATTTAATTACTAGACTGATTAGTCGGTTTAGTATTTAAAACTTCCGAACTTATCATTTCCATCAAGTTTTCGGTTTCCCGGTTGGAGGATATTTATTTCCAAAAGATCTTGTAAATCCTTTCAGGTTATATAATGGTCAGATTTAGTTAAACTCAGATTTTACCAGTCTAATGCTTCAATCAGGTTAGATATGCTATACTCTGGGTGGCAATACTCTGTGCTACAAATATTA
>JAUNXM010000014.1:14142-25174 GCA_030539815.1 Methanobacterium sp. | reverse complement strand
AACACCGATCAGAAAGTCAGAAGATAGAAGAGATTGACCACAAAATCACGGTTAAGGAGGGAGAGATGGTTATTGAAAAAACTGCAGTGTTCTTCATCAGTGCCATTGTCCTTTCCCTGATTTTTTACAGCCTGGCCACCAGGAGCATGACCTGGCTGATGTACTTACTATTCATACCCGCTATCTACAACTTATTCATAGTCACAGTGAGCTTAAAGACCCCACCACCATCTAGAGGGACAGAAATGCCTTTTATCAGCATTTTGATCCCGGCACATAATGAAGAGTTCACCATCGAACGGTGTGTTCGCTCACTGGCAGAGTTAGATTACCACCGAAATGGAAAACGTAAATATGAAATCATCGTAATCAATGATGGTTCCACCGATAAAACCGGAGAAGTTCTTAGTAATCTAAAGAAAGAGATTGATTATTTACGTATTGTAACCCGTAAACCACCACGGGCAGGTAAGGGTAAGGGATACGTGCTTAATGATGGAGTTCGCATCTGCAAGGGTGAAGTTATCGCGGTTTTTGATGCGGATGCCCGTATAGAATCTGATTTTCTTAAAAAAATCATCCCCTACTTGGATGATGATGATGTGGCTGGAGTGCAAGCCCGGGTACGCATGTACAATGCCAACCGGAATTTACTTACCATGATGCAGGAGGTTGAGTTTTCAATTTTTGGCAACGTCATTCTCCGTGCGCGGGATATCATGGGAAAATCGGGTTTCCTGGGAGGTAACGGTCAGTTAACCCGGAAGAAATTCGTAGAGGATATTGAGGGGTGGGATGGTTTTGCAGTTACTGAAGACCTGAATATGAGCATTAAACTGATACTGGGCGGTAATAAAATAAGGTACTGTCCAGAGGCAGTGGTCTGGCAGGAAGCCGTGCCTGAGTGGAAGGCCTTTTTCCGCCAAAGAGTTCGCTGGGCCACTGGTAACCTGGAAACCCTATTCGTGTACCTGGCTCCTATCATTGATGCTAAAATACCCCTCTATAAGAAGATAGATTCCATACAGTACCTGGTTTTCCTCCTTTTTACTGTATTTGTGATGCTAGGTTATATTGTGGCTATTTTAAACCTGGGGAATGTAGTAAGGTTTTCAATGGAAGCACCAGTGATAATCGGATTGATATCCACAGTGGCTTTCTTCCCAGGAGTTCTTCTAGGAGTAAGAAGGGATAAGGTGGGAATTTTAAGGTCTATCATCCGGAGTGTGGAGTACTGGGCTTACTGCCTTTACCTGATACCTCTCTTCTTTGCAGCCTTTATTCATATGTTAACCCGTAAAGAGAGAAGATGGGCTAAAACCAAGCACACTGGAAAATAAATCATGATAATATCTGTAATTATCCTGATTTGTTATTAAAAAATGGTACATCGTTCTCTGGAGGTTAATGATACTACCGGAGAAAATACTATAGACGAAATATTGATTCGGATTGGATTCAATAATAATGGATTTCTATAATAATAGATTCTATAATAACAATTGAGGGATGGGGATTATATTTTGGGTAATAATTTTAATGGTGAAAGCAGGGTTGTTTCACCAGACTATCAAGATGAATTGTATGGAATTAGGGAAAAAATCAAAGAGGGCCATTGCAGTACTTTACGGCAATGCTTGTTATTATTTGAGGGTCTATTGGCTGAGTCTCGCAGGAAAAATCCTCTTATTTCCCACCAGTTCCAGAAAAAAATTGATATGTTATCTCAGAAAGACCCAAAACAATATTCAAATGTTTTAAAAAAGATGGATCAAATCACCCGGAACCCTTTGCACTACAAACCATTAAGTGGTGATCTTCATGGGTCTCGGAGGGCTCATGTGGGAGATTTTGTTATAATTTATGGTATGAATGAGGATGGAATAGTGTTTATAGATTACAATCATCATGATCGGGTTTATAATCAAAATAAATGATTAAATCTAATTAAAGATTATTGAATGCATATAACTCGGGTTAGGTTAAAAAATAAAGTACCCTTCATTCCTGTTCAACATTAACCAGGGGCTCCACTCTTTCCAATGAATTTTTTATTGCATCATCACCTACTAATATCTTAACCGCCCCTTGAGGACATGCTTCAACACAACGTCCACAAATTCTGCAAATATTATGGTTTCTTTTTGCTTTACCATTTATTACAGAGATTGCATTCACAAAACAAGTCTCATGGGCACATATTCCACAACCATTACAGTCTTCAGGGTTGAAGTTTATTTCAACTCCTTCCATGGATGAAAAACTACTGCCCATATCCTCCGGGAGGTGTGGAGACATTTTCCATAGACAGCAGCACTGGCAGCAGTGGCAGATGGAAAGTAATTCCTCTTTCGGACCTGTGCTTAACCAAACACTGTCTATCTTGTTTCGGCCAATGATCGGCACTAGACCTGCGTCTTGACATTTTTCTACGTGTTGAATTGCCTCTGATGCTGAAATTGTTCTTCCCAACTTAGGGGATATTCTCTGGGATCCTCTCCCTAAAAATAAACATCCCAGATCATGAGGGTAATCCTGGCAGTTGTTGGAAGTACGGCAGATACAGGAGTTCATGAGAAAATGGTACCTTGACCTTTTAATCATCTCCTTTAATACTTGGCTGGGGACTACTGTATTCCCAGCGGATACAGGAACTATCGCATTTACATCCAGTTCCTTCACTTCTCCTGCACGACGGGTTTGAATGGCTGCATCCCTGGGAAGTACCTGTATATCATCACCCTCAAATAACATTTTATCCACTGCCCATGCCAGTGGTGGGAGTTTCTGGCAGGCCCTGGCCAGAATAAAGCGGGTGCTGAAAGTAATATTTATTAACCGCACACTGATATCTGAAAATCTGATTTTTCTCATTTGAATATACTCCAATGAAGATAGAATACTTAGATGAATGTGGATTTAACTAATGAATGTAGATTTAAACTAATTACTTTTTTTTATATATACTTTTTCATTTTTAGAATATTATTTAGAAATTACCTTAATTCCCCTTGTTATCCAGATTTCTTTAGCCTACCCCAAATATTATTAGAAATCCCCATTTTTATTGGGGAAAATTATTACACATTAAAACTATTATGAATCGGTTTTGACGTTTTAACCCTTAAATTTTTTCCAATAAGTAACCACTTCCCTCTAACCAACAACAAAACTCCCCACCAATTATCAGTAAAGTATTTATTTGTATTTTACTGTAATGATATACATGACAAAAAAGAAGAGCGTGTACATCCGCCTGGAACCGGAGTACATTGAAAGAATTGATCAGATAGCCAAGAAGGAGGACCGGTCTCGATCATACATTATACGCAGATTGATCATGAATGGACTGGGAAAAAAGTAATACTTTTTAGTTAATTTTTATCCTTCTTTGAAGGTGAACTTGTTAAATTTTTTCGTGAAATAAAACTAAATTAAACAATAGATAACTAACAAAATAAACAATTTTTCAGCCTAACAATAGGAAGAGGTGTCCATGAGTGGAGATCAGATTTTATTAGGCCTTGGCCTTATTATTGGATTGGGAATCTTTCTACAGTGGTTAGCCCGAACCATTAAAATACCCGGAATAATATTACTCTTACCAGCTGGTATGTTAGTGGGCCCAGTTTTAGGCTTAGTAAAACCTTTAGAAATTTTTGGTAATTCTCTTTTTCCCATTGTGACCCTGGGAGTGGGCATACTTCTTTTAAAAGGCGGTTTCGAGTTACGCATCCAGGACCTCAAGCCCAATGTAAGTAAGGCAGTGTGGCGTTTAGTCACATTAGGAGTACTGATAACTCTTTCATTGGGCACATTAGCAGTTTTGGTAGTTTTAAACGTGCCATTTATCCTGGCACTTCTTCTAGCCTCTATACTGGTTGTTTCCGGACCAACAGTGGTGGGACCCATACTTCAATATGCACGCCCTACCGAACCTGTGGGATCGGTTCTCATGTGGGAGAGTATCATCATTGACCCCATTGGTGCCAGTTTAGGGGTTGCAGTTTTAAGTTACATCATTTCTCCCAATCCATTCCCCATACCTGATATTTTCCTAACCTTAATTACAGGAATCCTAATTGGAATGGTTGCCGCTGGATTATACATTTCTGCTGAAAGATCCAGGAGAGTTCCACCTAATCTGAGTGCGCTGGTGGCTTTCATGTTCGGTATAATGGCCATAGTTAGTGGGGAATTAATTTTGTCAGAAGCGGGACTTTTTGCCGCTGTTACCATGGGGTTGGTGGTTGGAAACCAGCATTTCGCCCCGGCTAAGGGAATTCAAGAATTTTCCGAAACCATAGAACCATTGATAATTGGAATGTTATTTGTAATGCTAGCTGCACTGGTTGATCTGAATGTAATGGGCCAGTATTTATTCCCCGCCCTAATCTTAGTAGGGGTTTATGTGCTTATTGTCCGTCCAGTGGTTGGGCTGTTGACCACTAGAGGCTTAGGATTTGAACTAACCCAACGAATTTTCATTGGGGCTATGGCCCCTCGTGGTATTGTAGCCGCAGCAACTGCTTCTTTATTTTCCATAAGCTTATTAAATGCAGGTGTTAACTTCCCACACCTGATGCCAATGGTATTCATGGTAATAATTTTCACTGTGGCTGTTTATGGACTTTCAGCACCAATCCTTGCCCGGAAACTTAAAATATCTCGACCAGGGAGGGACGCATTAGCAGTGATGGGTGATCAACCATGGATTGCTGGTTTGACCAACGCACTCAACAAAGCGGGTTGCAGTGTGATGCTGGTGGCCCCTGATGAGGGGAAGGTTAAAAGAATTAGATCCGAAATACCATATGTTACTTATACAGGGTCCCTGGCTCAATTGGCAGATGATGATATAATTGACGAACCCCATGAATTTAAAAATCGGGTGGAATGGCTTATTATAGCTACAGACGATCCAGATCTTGCAAAGATAGTTCAAGATACTTTTATACGCCAGTTAGGTTATTTGAGCATCATCGTGTTGGGCCGTTACCGGCAGAAACAGGATGAGGTGATTTTTGCCAAAGGTGGTTCAGACATGTTGATTAACACCCCATTTGGACTTTTCGGCCGAAACCAGGATGAAATACTGGGCTTTTTAGATGAAGGTGGTTTTTTTGATGCCATTGATAAGTCAACACAACCTGATACTGGTGGGGTTCCACAGGGTATGAAACCTTTCCTCAGGGTTTTAAGTAATGGAAAACTGGCTGTTCCTGGAGATACTTCTCCCTTAAATGAGGGAGAATGGTTGATAGTTGTTGGTAAATAGACAACTGGGAAAAATGAATAATAACGATAAATACACTATTATTATAATTTTAAAATATTTATATTTGGGTATTTAGACCAGTAAGAGCTAATACTGCCGAGAACTGGATCAAATCGGTTATTGCTTTCTAAAAAAAATATTTAGTCTAAAAATCAGAATCTTCCAGAGAGAATAGGGATTGAATTACATCATCATCTTTTTTCCTATCACGAATTTCATCCATAAGTTTGATCTTCTCATCAAATTCATGTTGATATTGTTTTTGGAACCTTTTCCAGCGTTTAGGATTTTTGGATAGCCAGTTAGTTGATTCATTGGCTTTCATGAGGTTTTGGAGTAATAATGATTCCTTTGAATCCTTAGACTTATTGGATCCCTCCCTTGAACAAATCTTACCCACCATCTTTTTGAATTTATTCTTCCGCAGTGGGAAGTGGTGGGATCCGGTAGTACTGATAATATCGGACATGTTTACCCCTTAATCAATTGTGAGGGTTCATAGTATATTAATTTATCTTTTAACATCGATCCAGAAAACACTGCGCCATGTTGCGGGTTTTGGGACTTTTACTATCCCTCTGAGATTTAACAAAATTTTCAATAAGTTGTTTATCCTCTGCCTCCGGATAAATTTTTCCAAGCGCCTCAATAGCATAGGCTTTAATTAGTTCCTTCTGTTTTCCCTGGTGGATTTCATCAATACTCAGTAATATATCTACAATTCGGGATCTGAGATCTGGTTTGTTATGTGCGATGGTACTTGAATTTAAAGCCACATGTGAGGCATTCATAGCTTTATCACCGGCCAACACCCCATAATAATCATCAAATATTTTTTCAAATTTATTATCCGTATCAACACTGGTCAAACTGGCCAATATGTATATTGCTATGTATTTATGGAAACTGTTGGGACTTTTAAGCATTTCCAGGAAGTAATCCCATTCTCCGTAGAGAAAATCTGGATTTTCTTTGGCTATAACCTGTAGAACTTTAAAACTGTTCTGACGAGTAGTGTTATCTTTGGAACGGACCCCACGTTCAAGTTCAAGGATGAAATCATGATTATTCACCGCTTTCCTGGCCAATTTTTCCACATCTATGTTTTTTTCATCTAAAATCACCATACTCCTCATCCCCTCAATTTATCAAATTTTTGTTGTTATGGTTTATTTTATATTTCTAGAAATAATCTTTTTTTAAACTTTGTTTATTCCAGAAATTCCCGGGCTTTAACTGCTCGATAAGTTTTTCCCTTGTAATTTGTAGGGCAGGAAATAGCACCGCGGGGACAGAATGACGTGCACCGTAAGCAGAACTCACATTCAAATCCATGTAATGGATAATCATCTTCAGGCAGGGTTATGTTGTTAACCGGGCAGAGTTTTACACATATCCCACATCTGCGACATTCTTCAATATTGGTTTCCAGTCGCAATAATTTTTGATTAAGATGTGATTTTGTTACCTTTAAGCCCACCATGGATGTGTGGTAGACTGCATCTGAAAGTACAGGAACTCTTCCCCATGTGGATTTTCCAGAAATAATGTCTAATGCATATTTTTCAGCCTTTTTCAGCCCTTTTTGAACCTTTTCATGGCAGTCTTTCTGATTTTGGATGTAGAATATGTTGGGAGGCATTACTATTTCTTCAGCCCCTACGGGGTTGTATCCCTTCTTTCTAACTATTTCATGCACCGGACCTACTATACCCCCTGAAAATCCAGCGAGTGTGTCCACCATGAAGATCTCTGTTTCCTGGTCAGTTTCCGGTAGGGCCTTGATGAACTTCCAGACGAAGTTATAGGTGGATAGTTCTGCAATGGGGAATCCCAGACCGAGGGTATGGTCTAAATTCACATTTTCTGGTTTTGATTTTTCAATTTGGTGCATTTTAACCAGTAGCCCTTTTCCAGTGAAGATGTCCTTCATCTTTTTCACCACTAGAAGTGTATTTCCAGTTCCCGAAAAATAATGGAAGTCAATTACATCTTTAACCATAGCACTGCCCCTAAGATTTACCTTCATTTTTTTCTTCAGAAATATTTGTAGTAAATTAATTGATTGTAACTGGTTTTTTTACCATTAAACTATTCAGATTATTTATTTAAATAAAATAATTACTATAAATTTATTTATGCTATTTCAAGGGGTCTGATGAATTTTTCCTCAAAAATTTGAAGAACCTCTTTCAGTTTTAAACCTTCATCAAATGCCATGTAACTTAAGATACCGTCCAGTGCTGCCATCAGAGTTATGGCACTGGTCCTTACATCGTGCTCTTTGAATTCTCCCTGCTGGATTCCCAGTGTGAAGGCACCTTCCAAAAATACAATATAATCCAGGGTGTACTGCTGGTAGTACTTTAAAAGTTCCGGTTTTTCCATGATCTTGGCAATTGATAAGAATAAAAATGCAGTTTCCTGGGGATTTTCCAGCCAGTAACGAATGTAGTTTTCTATGTAGTGCCTGATACCTTCCCGGACTGATGGACATTTCTGGGAACTCTCCATTATTTCAGTTACTTTTTCGCTTATTTTTTCATTGGCCACAACCATTACCCTGTCTTTGCTGGGAAAGTAATGATAGAGCCCACCTTTACTTATCCCTGCCCTATATGCAATGGCATCCATTGTGGTGTTTTCATAGCCTTTTTCCAGGAACACTTCCATTGCTGCCTGTGTAATTTCATTTATTCTTTCATCACGAGCTTTTCTGGGGACCATCACCATCACCTACAAACCGACCGTCGGTTTGTATATTATTTGATATCCAACCCATATAAACATGCCCCTATATTTTAACCGGGAAAAAGATTTAAAAAGGGGAGTTAAGTCCATAAAAACTCCTGAAATTTGGGTTAAAATCAAAAAACTAATGAGTACGACATATATAATGATAAACTCATAAAATGCCTATAAATCCATTAAAATCCGTCTAAACGCTCCTAAAATGGCTAATTTGATTTTACTCGCGTATTTGTTTGATGAAAAATCCCAGTAACCATGGTTACTGTAGAGAAATTAGTAGAATACTGGAGATCCTGAAAATCCCAGAAAGCACAGGAATTTTAAATTTAAGCATTTTGTATTTTTTTGTTCATTATTATCCATAAAAACAGCATTTAGTTACCATTATCTGCAAGTAATATCATACTATTATAATAAGATAACGATATTGAACTGAAGACTAAATCCACATCAATACTCGGGTTTTCACATGAAAGAGAAGAAAACAGGGAAAATTTTGTTGGTGGGCGCAGAAGACGAGGAAAACTTGGCCATCAGGTACCTGGGATCTCAACTCCAAAACCATGGCCATCAAGTGAGGATTGTACCCTGTTCCAATAAAAATGAATTTCCTAAAGTTATTAAAGAATTAAGATCATTCAGTCCAGATATTGTAGCGGTTTCCATGGCTTTCCAGTCCCTGGCACCCATGTTCCTGGAATTAACACTTAAAATAAAAAAAACCAAGCCTTATGTTCACGTAACTGTGGGAGGGCACTTTCCAACCTTCGAATTTGAAAAAATATTGGAATATCACTTTGTTGACTCTGTTATTCGTTTTGAAGGGGAAACTCCAATTTATAGCCTTATAGAGGTTCTGATAAATAATAAAAGCCTATCATGCGTCCCTAACATGGTTTATAAGTCCGGAAAGGATGGGCTAAAGAAAAATCATTTAATAACAGAATTTCCCGATTTAGACCGTCTAGAATTTCCTCTCCGGAATAAAAAACCCCATCACAGGCTGGGTGAGAGGTTTGCCACCCTGGTAACAAGTAGGGGGTGTTTTCATTCCCGGTGTATCTACTGCTGTATAGGTGCGTTCCATAAACAAAAAACAGGATTACCCTACGCATTAAGATCTCCAGAAAATGTTGCCCGGGAAATAGGAAAGCTTTACCATGAGCAGAAAGTGAGGTTATTCCAGTTTCACGATGATAATTTTCTCTTACCTAATAATAAAGCATCCTACACCCGTATAAATTCGTTAAAAAAAGCATTGGTGAAAGAAGAAGTTGAACTGGAAGATATTGCACTTCTAATTAAAACCAGGCCGGATGGTGTTGATGAAGATATATTAGTTCTCCTGGAGGAAATGGGAACTGTGGGGATTTTTTTAGGAGTTGAAAACGCAAGTGAAAGTGGGTTAAAAGCCCTGGTTCGGTCTTCCAGTGTGGATGAGATTAATCGATCACTGGAAATTCTGGGAAATTTTGATATGGGTGTTACCTTTAACCTGTTGATGTTCCACCCCCGGGCCACCCTGAAGGAGATAAACGAAAACATCTACTTCATGAATGATAATAAGAATCTGGCCTTTGATTTTGGAAGGGCAGAGATCGTTGCTGGTTCTCCCCTTGAAATGTTAGTTAAACGTAAAGGGCTTTTAAAGGGCCAGTGGCCACACTGGGATTACAGGATTCAGGATGATGCGGTGGAAAAATTGTTCCGTCTTAACACCCTCACATTTTACCGGGAAAATTCCCTTTATCCTGAACTATCCCATAAATTAATCGCCCTATCCTACCATTCCCAGTTGCTGAAACATTTTTATCCCGGGAAAAAATCAGGATATTTAAAGGATGAAACAGATAAGCTCATATTTAAGGTTAACACGTTTACAATAAAGTCTTTACTCCATATTTACAGTTTTGTGGCAGAATCAAAAATTGAAGAGGATTTAAAACACTTATCGCATGAAATTGGTGCTTTTTACAGGGATTATACTGAGAAAGCCTCTGCATTGGGTGAAAAGATGGGGAGGTTTCAAGTGGTGGAAAAGAAATTCCGGGAAAAAGGAGCGGGGGATTATTTTCAAAATTCCACTACTTTGGGGAAAATTTTCAGAATATGATAAGCGATTTTAAGACATAAAAAGATTTAAAGATATAATAAACGATTTAGGATTGGGTTAATGATCTCAAAAAATAAATCTTAATACCATCTTTTAAATCATTCAAAAACACTTCCCCCCGCTATGTGTCTGAAACCATTCCATCTTTAAAAAAAATAAATAAATAAATATTAAATAATAGAAAATAAAAGAATATGGTTAATGTCAAAGAACTGCTCTACCCCCAAAAGTTCAAGATAACCTTGTTTTTACTGTTAATCATTCCCTGCATCACCCTAATCATCATGTTAATGGTTAATTTCCTTTATCCGGACAATAACTATTATTTATCACTAAAAATCCCAGCTAATACTATCCTCTTTTTAATAAGCATGTTCATCTCCCTAATAACCGGTCTGATTTTAAGCTACATATTAAGCTGTTTTATTGATTATTATATTACCAGTGCAAAAATAAAGATATTCATTGCCCTTATCTCCGGGACAGCGTCTTTAATGATTGTTTATATTTTCTATAAGATGATAACCGAACCAATTATTTGTGACCCGGTGCATATTCCAACCAATAGTCAAACCATTTGCGACCCGGTTCACCAACCAATTCAGGGGGAAAATTACAACACCAATGTTTTGGATGGTCTTAATGTAGACAAATCAAAGGTGGAAAAATCATTCCAGGAGTGCATCCAGAATTTAAAGTAGTTCAAATAAAAACTAAATGTTTAATAATGATTAAAAGAGTAATTAATGGATCAAAATAATCATGATGAAATCTTATTAAGATATCTAAAAATGACTTAAAAAGAATTTAAGATTTCAAAAACCTCTTTTCAAAAAAGACCTAAGTAATATTTTCTTAAAGAATTAGAAAAAAATTAAAACTAGAATTAA
>JAUNXM010000014.1:0-14132 GCA_030539815.1 Methanobacterium sp. | reverse complement strand
TATTCGCTAAATTTCCTTGAAAAAAAGAGGTTTAATGCGGATTTAACCTCCGCCATCACAAAGTTCCGAACTCATGTCAATATCTTCAAGGTTCTGTTTAAGTTTATCCACTTTTTTCTTGGTAGATTCCTTTTCATCCTCATCTTCAATGGATACCTTGGTTTTTTTCTTGGATTCTCTTTTTTTAAGCTTATTATATTCCTCTTCATCCATGAGATCCAGGTAACGGCTATTGTACCATAATTGGGTGGTGTCTACCTTCACCCAAATTCCATCTTCATCACTCTTAAGGCCTAAAACTTCCCCAGCACTACCCGTGCCACTGTATCTCACATGAGAACCTATAAAAATCTCTTTATTCTGCTTGTTTGCTGCTTCCACATTCTCACCCCCCATATATTGATAATATTATGATTCATATGACTTTTTATTGGTATTTAAGTTAGATGAATGAAAATTATTTTTTTATATCCAATCGTAATTTCTTTTTTTTCTGACCAGACTCTGCCATTTCTTCAAGTTCCGCTTTTTCAACATTTAAAAGTACATAGTCGCCAACTTCTTCAATATCGGCAGTTGTTATCTCCAAGTCCTTCCTGGTAAGGCCAAAATCACTGGTTGATATGATCATGCTGGTTATAATACCCTCTTTTGGTTTTATGACCATGTCGGCAATTTTACCTATTTCATTGGCCTTTTTATCCAAAACTCTTCTCCCAAAAAAGTCACTTACTTTCATTTAAACACCGGTTAATACTCTGTTTTTTGATGTATATAATTATTGTCCCATTAAAAGAGCCTCCATATCCCCTTAATTTTCTGGATGGATTTAAACAGGCTAATAACCCCCTTATGCTCACATATTTATTAAGTGTCTCTACAAGTCATTTATACTGTTTTAAAACTAAATAATAATATGTGTATTTTACCAGGAGTTATCTAATCATTAATGAAAAATTACTAATCATTTATTAAAAGAGATAAAGTGGATGAGAACAATTTTTTAATTTGAAAATGGATTTTTATGGGAGAAAAAGATATGGAAGAAGCGGGAAAAGCCATAATTAAAGATATATTAGATGGAAAGATAAAAAACAGGAAGGATCTGGAGAAGGCCAAGCATAAGGTGTGCCGTGACTATCAACTGGACCGCTTTCCCCGTAACTCGGAAATACTTCAAATAGCCCGGGAAGAGGATAAAGAACTTCTAATACCTATTTTAAAGAAAAAACCAACCAGGACAATATCCGGAGTGGCAGTGGTGGCGGTTATGTGCCCACCCCATAACTGCCCCCACGGAAGATGCCTTTACTGTCCCGAGAGTACAATAGCCCCTCCCAGTTACACCGGAGAAGAACCCGCAGCATTAAGAGCCAGAATGTACGATTTTAATCCTTATAAACAGGTTTACAATCGCCTCCAACAGTTGAAGGCCATAGGACATCCTCTAGATAAGGTGGAACTCATAATTATGGGTGGTACTTTCCCTTCCAGGTTTTTATGCTTCCAGGAATGGTTCATCACCCAGTGTCTCCAAGCCATGACTGATTTTGGAGTTAAAGAATATAAATTAAATTCTGATGATAAGTACACCAAGGGAAAAATTGATATACAGGGATTCCAGTACCTGGAAAATGTTCAACTGGAAAATGAAAATTCCAATGTCCGTTGTGTTGGTATGACCTTCGAAACCCGCCCAGATTACTCACACAGGGAAGATGTAGACCGGATGTTGAATATGGGTGTTACCCGGGTGGAATTAGGCGTGCAGACCATCTACAACTTCATCTATCACCGGGTAGAAAGGGGTCACCGGGTAGAAGACACCATCGAAGCAACCCGTGTTTTAAAGGACTCTGGGATTAAGGTGGCCATGCACCTCATGCCTGGCCTTTTCAGTGACCAGGAACGTGACCTGCGGATGTTCAAACGTTTATTCTCTGATGAACGTTTCAAACCAGACATGCTGAAGATCTACCCCTGCCTGGTAACTAAAGGATCCAAACTCCATGAACTATGGGAAAAAGGAGAATACAGCCCCTATTCCAGTGAAGAAGCCGTGAAACTCATTGTGGAAGTGAAGAAGATTCTCCCCAAATGGGTGCGTACCATGCGTATACAACGAGACATACCATCCCAACTCATAGAAGCAGGAGTCCAGAAGTCTAACCTGGGAGAACTGGTTTATAATCAGCTTAAGAAAGAAAAATTCCAGTGTAAGTGCATTCGCTGCCGGGAAGTAGGACACCAGGCAGCTCATGGAATTTATACCAGTAAAGATAATGTGCAACTTTTAATGGAGAAGTACCTTGCCAGTGAAGGGGAGGAAATATTCATATCCATGGAAGATGCCCCTGCTGATGTTCTCCTGGGATTTTTAAGACTGCGAATGCCATCAGCACAAGCTCATCGTCCGGAGATAGATCATGAAAGTGCACTGGTTCGTGAATTACATGTTTACGGACCCATGATACCTTTAGGTGAAAGGGAAGATGACCTGTGGCAGCACCGTGGCTACGGTGAAGAGTTACTCAAAAAAGCAGAAGAGATCAGCCGTGAGGAATATGATAAAAAGGAGATCCTGATTATCAGTGGAATAGGTGCCCGTAACTACTACCGTAAATTTGGTTACCAGCGAAAAGGCCCGTACATGGCTAAAAAGTTAGTATAACAAGAACAACCCATAAATAATAGTGGATAATTAATTTAAAAATGATTTCTTTAATATATTCTTAGAATTAAAATGGATAAAAAATATTGGAATAAAATCAAATGGAGGGATTTATTTAAATGATATCCATAGAAGAACTGGCAGGAATGATTGACCATACAAATGTGCAGCGGGATGCCACCGATGATGATATTAGGGAACTCTGTCAGGAGGCAGATGATTATGACTTTAGCTGTGTCTGTGTAACACCCACCCATGCTTCCCTGGCAAGTGAACTTTTTGAAAACTCCCACACCAATGTATGTGTGGTTATAGGTTTCCCATTCGGAGTGCAAACACCCCACGCCAAGGCCTTCGAGGCCGAAGAAGCAGTGGCCAGTGGGGCCTCTGAACTGGACATGGTAATGAATATAGGTGCCCTAAAGTCCGGTCATTACTCCCTGGTCCAGGCAGACATCGCTGCAGTGGTGGGAGCAGCGCGGGGACACGTGGTGAAGGTAATCCTGGAAACAGCCCTCTTAACCCGGGATGAGAAGATCACTGCCTGCCAGCTGGCACGGGAAGCTGGAGCCCATTACGTGAAAACATCCACCGGTTTCGGAGTGGATGGAGCCACAGTAGAAGATGTTAAACTCATGAGGGAAACTGTAGGTATGGAAATGGGAGTTAAAGCTGCCGGAGGTATCCGAGACCTGGAAACAGCCATAGCCATGATCGATGCCGGGGCCAGTAAAATCGGGACTTCCACCGGAGTCCATATCATGGAAGACCTCCTGAAACAGGGATAAACAGATAATACAGTCTAACATTTAAGCTTTCTAAAATCGAATGATATTCTAACATTACGAATATCAGAATATTCAATTCAAAACTCGGGTGAGGGGATTTAATGGAGATTGAAATTGAAATACTGGAAAAAGGAAAATTAAGGGTGATCCTGGATGATCGAAACCCATCCACCGCCCAAAAGTTATATGAAAACCTTCCATTGGAAGGTGAAGCCCAGTTATGGCAAGAAGAGATTTTCTTCCCCATATCCCTTGAACATGACTATGAAAATCCCTCACCATCCTCTGATAAAGGGGACATATCCTTCTGGCCACCTGGAAAGGCATTCTGCATATTCTTCGGAGACTCACAACCGGCTTCTGATGTGAACCATATTGGAATGGTAATTGAAGGTTTGGAAATTATGGAGAGTGTTAAGGAGGGAGATTGGGTAGTTATTAGAACAATTTAATCATAATATTAGTATTTCTAGATTAGTTATAATTAACCATGGCCAAAAGAAGATATCTAAAAGTGGCAAAGAAGATATCTAAAAAATATCAAACTGTTTTTAATTTAAGATTACGCAGATATATCGAGATTACACTGGGTTTATAGGGTTTATGCACTTATAAAGAGTATCCCTTTCAGCAGGAACACGTCCCAAATCCCCGATAATCCGTTGTAATTCTTCAGGAGGCGTGTAAACGCCGTGCTGGGCACCGGCAGATCGGGAGATGTTCTCTTCCCCCAGAGTTCCACCCATATCGTTACAACCGGCTGTTAAACAGACCTGAGCGAATTTGAATCCCAATTTGACCCATGATACTTGGATGTTTTTAAGTAGGTCCCCGAACATTAAACGGGCCACGGCATAGAGTTTCAGGTCTTCAGTACCAGTGGTTCCCGGGCTGGAAATTCCCTGTTTATAGATAGGGGCATTCTGGTGCATGAAAGTGAGGGGTACGAACTCGGTGAATCCCCCTGTTTTTTTCTGAATGTTTCTAAGGATTTCCAGGTGCTCCACCCGGTGCTCCACACTCTCCACATGCCCGTACATCATGGTACAAGTGGTGGGCACTCCAGTCTGGTGGGCGGTTTCAATGACCTCCACCCATTCATTGGTGGTTAGTTTACCCGGACATATAACCTTCCGGACTTCATCATTCAAAATTTCAGCAGCAGTACCGGGCATGGATCCCAACCCGGCATCTTTTAACATTTTCAGAGTTTCTTCCAGGGACATTCCAGACTGAGATGCTCCGTAATAGATCTCCATGGGTGAAAAGGCGTGTATGTGGATGTCCGGGATTTCTTCCTTAACACTGCTTAATATTTTTTCATAGAAGTGGGCGTCAACATCAGGATGGAGTCCTCCCTGGATACAGATTTCCACTGCACCATCATCCCATGCATTTTTGGCCCTGGCCACTATTTCATCCACACTCAAAAAGTAGGCATCTTCCTGTCCAGGGTCTTTGCGAAAGGCACAGAACCCACATGTGCCAGTGCACATATCTGTGAAGTTGATGTTCCAGTTTTGAATATAAGTTACCCTATCACCAACCAATTCCTGCCTGCGCAAATCAGCTGCTTGAATAAGGGCCTGATATTCGTTACCAGTTGTTTTAATAAGCTTAAGTGCTTCTTCATGAGAAACTGGAGTTTTCCTGGCCTTATTTAGTATCTCTTCTATGGTGGGTTCAATGTCCGGACTCTTATACATGGGAATTCCTATGGGTGTTTATAACCTTTAAAGTTTTGGTAGGTTGATGATCACACCAGGTGAGTGTGCATGTTAAGTACCATGGCTGATTATAGCATGAAAACCGATATCTTTAAATATTATAGAGTCCTAGCTAGAATAGGAGGTGAAAATATGGCTGAATTACCAATTGCTCCAGTTGGAAGAATCATAAAAAATGCTGGTGCTCAAAGGATAAGCGATGATGCAAAGGAGGCTTTAGCCAAAGCTCTGGAAGAAAATGGCGAAGAGCTAGCTAAAAAAGCCGTCGAACTTGCAAAACACGCCGGAAGAAAGACTGTCAAAGCCGAAGACATCGAAATGGCCGTCAAATCCGCTTAAATTTTTTTATTTCTTATTTTTCTTATTTTTTAGGATAATGTTCTATTTTTACCCACTCAGGATCAGGTATGATCTCCAATAAGGACTGGGTACATAATAATTTTTACCATTCCTACCTTTCACCACATTATATTTAGAAGGAGTGATGTAATATTTGTGAGATAGATAAATAACTAAATCTTTTATATTATAACTTCAATAGGGATAGTACATTGATTGTAAGGAGTAAAAAAAATGAGCACCATGGAAAACTTGAAAGAAGCATTTGCCGGTGAATCTAAGGCCAACCGCACATATTTAGCCTTCGCTAAAAAAGCAGATGAAGAAGGATACTCACAAGTAGCTAAACTTTTCAGGGCAGCGGCTGAAGCTGAAACTGTTCACGCCCACAACCATTTACTGGTAATGGGAGGTATTGGCAGCACTGCAGAAAACTTGAAAGAAGCCATTGAAGGAGAAATTGAAGAATTTGAAGCAATGTACCCGGACTTCATCAAAGAAGCAAAAGCAGAAGATAATGAAAATGCAGTATGGACCTTTGATGTGGCTAACCAGGTAGAAGAACTACACGCCGGACTTTATAAAAAGGCTCTGGAAGCATTGGGTAATAATGAAGAAGTGGATTACTATGTCTGTGGACACTGCGGGAATACTGTGGAAAATGAGGCACCAGATGTATGCCCCATCTGTGGTGCATTGAAATCTGATTTCTTCCAGGTAGATTAATACGTTTCCATTTACGAAATTTATTTATCCTTTATCTCATTTTTTTATTTTAATTTTTCCATTTACCAGTATTAAATTAAAATAATATGATTTTTGCAGAACTTTGAACTCACTAATCAGAACGCCACACCATCACTTATCAGAGATCTAACCATACTAATCAAAGCCCCCACATACTAATCAGAGCTTTAACAATTCTAACCATCACTATTAGAGTTAACCATTTTTTCTTCCTGGAATGTTATGCGAAAAGTGGTTCCTGGACTTCTTTCCAGTTCCAGTTCCCCTCCAATTTGTTGGGTGAGGCTGGTAACCAGTTGTAATCCCAGGGAATTTGTTTTTCCCAGTTCAAGTTCTGGAGGGAATCCAATACCATTATCCTTAACTTCCAGTATACACTGGTCACCTTCTTCACTGAATTTGACACTGATTACCCCTGTTTTGTTACCGGGGAATGCGTGTTTCATGGAATTTGAGACCAGTTCATTAATTATAAGTCCCAGGGGGATGGCGGTGTTGATGTCGATCATCACGTCTTCCACTTCCACTTCCAGATTAATTCGGAAGGGATCAGCAACGTAGGTGCGGAAGAGATCTCTGGTGAGTGTGCGGATGTAATCCCCGTAATCAATATGTTTAAGGTCAGTGGAACGGTAGAGTCTTTCGTGGATTAAGGCCATGGAATGTGCTCTTTCCTGACTTTCCTTGAATATTCCCCTTGCTTCTTCATCTTTAATGTAGCGTGACTGGAGATTAAGAAGACTGGAAATCACCATCAAATTGTTCTTTACCCGATGATATATCTCCTTCATGAGCATATCCTTTTCATCCAGAGCCTGTTCCAATTTAATTTGGGTTTCCTTAAGGTCACTTATGTCCCTTGAAATTACTTGTACACTGCGAACTCGATTATTATAACCAAAAAGGGGTTGTAGGCTTGTGCTAAACCATTGATCTCTTTCACCGTAAGGCACGTGCATTTCTATATCAAGACCTTCTCCTGTTTGGAATACTTTCCGGATTAATTCAAGCTGCTTTTGGGAAATTTCTGGTGGGAAAAAATCCCGGAGGGAATGACCCAATAGTTCTGCAGGTTCTTTACCCATACTTTGTGCCCCGGCCTTATTGGCCATTAAGAAGATACCATTCTCATCATACAAAGAAATGGGATCCTTGGCTGATTCAATGAGAGTTCGATATTTCTCTTCACTCTCACGCAAGGCATCTTCGGCATTTTTCTGGACGGTTATATCACGACTGTTGCAGACAAAGCCGGTTACAGACCCCCCTTCTCCAAATATTGGGGTGCCTTTGGTACCAAGCCACACGTAACTACCATCTGCTTTCAGGTAACGGTACTGAACAAACTGGGTCAGGCATTTCCCGAAGGCATTCTCCATGCAAGAGGTGACTCTTTGGCGATCATCAGGGTGGATCCCCTCAAACATTGATCTTCCAACAAGATCATGGGGTTCAAACCCCAAGACTGATTTCACAGAGGGACTGACATAGATATAGGTGCCATCTTTATCTGCCTGACAAATGATATCTGCCATGTTGACGGTGATCATTGATAATTGAGCTTCACTCCTGGCTAATGCTTTTTCAGCAGCTTTTTCTCGAGTTATATCCCTTGCTATAGATGATAATCCAATAGTAGTTCCTGAATTATCTTTAATTGGTGAAACAGTTAAAGATATATCAATAATTTTTCCTTTTTTAGTGATTCTAGTTGTTTCGTAGTGATCAATTTTATCCCCGGAACCGATTATCTCCAGTATCTTGTTTAGTTCATTTGAATCCGGGAGAAATATTAAAGAACCTGATTTTCCCAGAACTTCGTGTGCCTGGTAACCATAAGTTTGTTCTGCCCCCTTATTCCAGCTTAATACTTTACCTTTTAGGTCCATGCCAATGATGGATTCTGCTGAGCTCTCCACAATTGCTGAAAGTATGGCGCTGGTCTTTTCAGCATTTTTACGATAGCTTATGTCTCTGATGATGGAAGTTGTGAATATTTGCCCATCTACTTCCCAGTTGTTGATGGATATTTCAAATGGGAATTCTTTACCATCTTTTCTTAGACCTACTGACTCAAAAGTTCCAATCAGTTGGCGTTTTCCAGTTCTACGGAACTGTTCCATTTGTTGATCATATTTATCCCTCAACCTGGTGGGAATGAATTTTTTCACAGATTCTCCCAGAACCTCGTCTTCAGGGTATTGGAAAATTTTTAGGAAACTTTTATTGGCGAAAACTACTTTACTCGACATGTCAGTGGTGATGATTCCATCAATAGCGGATTCAACCACTGACCGGAAGCTTTCTTCACTGGTTTTCAAACTTTTTTGTGATTTTTCTATCCTTTCACTTAGAATAACAGTTATCACGCTAACTGAGATGAAAATAGCAGACCTAAAAAGGTCATAATAAATGTAATCAGTTTCAATGGGACTTATAAAACTAACTAAAATAAGCATCACTGCCAGGAAAATCGGGACCCATAATCCCTTTCTTTTCCACCATACCGCCGCTAATATTATGGGTATATAATAAAAATGCGTGAAAATAACAGTGGTTCTTAGAACAAAATGGAAGTAATAGGTTAAGATACATGATAACCCAATTAAAGCAAGAACCATGAAAGTTTCATATTTTGATCTTGATCCTTCCATTCTAACTGCGATAGGTTAACCCCCAAAGGATGAAATAAACTTATAGTTATAATTCTATTGAACAAAGCATAAATGATTTTCTTAATTGGAAGTTTATCACTGCCCATGAGAATTGTGGATTTTAATCAGTTATTAATGATTTTTATACAAAATAATGGCTGAAGAATTTTTAAAACAAATAATCAAAAAATAGGAATTTTAACAATTGGGAATTGTGACTAAACCATATCCATTAAACTTTGCAGCTCTTCAGAGTTATCAATTTCTTCCAGGGGGTATATATATTTCTGTTCACCCTCAACCACCACCAGGGCCAGGGGGGATACAGAAAATGTTTCGGTTTCTCGGTGTTTCCAGTGAAAAATCTTGAGGATGGGATAGAAAATTCTATTCTCTACTTCTACAGATTTGCCAACCTTTATTTCTTGATTTTTCATGATTTTCACCAGTTAACTACGTGCTTCCTTAATTAGTTCCCTTACTGGTTTTTTTGTGAAGGCACGTATGGCTTCTGACACTATCCAAAATAGCCTTAAACTGATATCCATCTGAAAATCTCCATCTAACACTCTTCTATCAAAATCTGGAGTTATAACCGCGTCAATTTTGGTTATGACATTTAGAGGATAGGTAAATGACCATATATACCCTATGAAAAGTGCAGTATCCGCTGGACTCTCCATTCCCAGGCGGATGTTGAGGGAAAATTTTTCAATATTCACTGAACGGTAAAAAGCAGTTAGCAGTGGGTATAGGTGAGGCCAGGAATTTTTAAATAATTTCAGAATCTTCAAAATACGTTTGAAATCAAATTTATCTTTTTTATCTTCATTTTTATCTTCACTTTTATCATCCTGGTCCTTTTCATCTCCAGGTATTTCTTTTGAGAAAACTTTTATCCCCAAAAATTTAAGAATGAAACGACCCTTAAGTTCAGTTCCATTTTTCTTAAGGTCCAGGGACAATTTTAGTGGGATCAAAAGAAAAGACAGTAAAATAAGCACCAGAATAATTATTATGATGCTTATTATAACGTATATCAAATTTAACCCGCTCAAAGGTTATTTAAATAGTATTAGTTGGTTAATATCTCAACAAACCTTTTATGGTCCTTAAGATTTTACTGTTTCTTCGGCCTTAGGTTCTTCGGGTTTTTTCTCCTCTTTTTTAGAGTGTTTTTTGGATTTTCCCATTCCCATTTTACGGCCTTCAGCCATGACATCAACAATGGCATTGCTGACTTCCCCTATGGCTCGAGTTAATGGGTCTGGATTTTTCAGAGGCAATACTTTAACACCTTCTGGCCCACTTTGACCTTTAAAAACCACTACCATGGCCACTGGTTCTATACCTGCACCTCCACCTGCAGCTGCTGCAGAACCTCCTTCATTGGTAGAGCTTTTTCCTTCACCTAAACCTGCTCCAAATGCCATTCCCATTCGAGTAACAGGGATCAGGACTTTGTCTTCGCTTTCAATTACTTCCCCGATGACGTTTTCTATGTTTAAGACTTTTCTAATCTCTTCTACAGTTGTTTTTATTGGATCCTGGATATCCATTGTAGTTCACCCCTACATTTTTTGCATAATATTATTGTGTATATTATTGCCATTTAGGCATATACATTTTACGAAAGTATTAATTAAATTTTAGGGGGTAGACTTTTATATTTTGAGAAATTACCCCAACTAGAGAAAGGTTTATATAGGATAGGACACGAATGTTTGAATGCGGGCCCGTGGTCTAGGGGTATGATACCTCCCTGACACGGAGGTGATCACGAGTTCGAATCTCGTCGGGCCCATTGCCGTGGTAGTTCAGTTGGGAGAACGCCAGACTGAAGATCTGGATGTCGCTGGTTCAAGTCCGGCCCACGGCACTCCCGTTACTTATTGTTTTTGTATTTCTAGAATTATTTCCAAATAATTCCCTTAATATCTAAATTACTTGCTATAGATTTTATTTTTATAAGATCTGCATTTATATTATCAATGTAAATTTTAGTTACTTAGTTACTAATTTTTTTAAGATTAAAACTTTGATTCTTGTGAAAATTCACTAATTCAAGTAGATATATTTATTAAAGGATATGGACGGCAAATTAGATATATCATTTAATAATAAATCTATTTATTCCCTAAGATAATTAAATAATGGGTTTTTATAAATTATCAGTTAATTTTTGCCACTGAATCTGTTATTAACCTGTAAATACCCTTATTTAATGTAAATTAAAATTTGAATTTACATTGAAACAAATAAACCAAGAATAAATATGGAAACTAGAATAAATGTAACCCCGGCGAATATTCCCAGGGGTTTAAGTTTTTCGCCTCGTTTAACTGCAGATAATTCTTTGGCAGGCATTAATATCTGGCCACAATCACTGCAGAAAGCAGTGTTCGTGGGGTTGGGATTTCCACAATGCTGGCAAAGGATCATGGGGGATTGGATTTGGAGGCCATCATCTTCAACTAGATAAAGTTTACCGCCACATTGACAGGAATCGAAGTCACTGGGGGATTCTCCATCCATTAATGCGTAGTAGCCACCACAGTTTTCGCATATTAAGTATTGCATATTATCTAGTACTGGTCTCTTCTAAAGCCATATATGATTTACTATGGCATTTAAAAGCGGATTCTTTATATATAAGTAGAAATAATGGGCAAAAATGTGATTAAGAAGAATATATTACTTAAAATAACATTAATCTTCAATGACAAGAATAATCACACTCATGAATAAAGTTTGAAAATAAGAATAATTATGACTGCACTTAGAAATATCAGTAACCAAACAATTGCCTACCGATGTTTTTTCCAATTTTATATCCAGATACTATTTCCAATTTTATATCCTGATGTTTTTGACAATTATATTAATCAAGAATGTTTTTCCCTTTGTGATCTACAATGCTTTTCCCTTTAAATAAGTGCTCAGGGTCTGGATGATCTCCACATCCTGAAATGTTCCCAGATGACCTTTCTCTACTACCACAGTTTTATATGAATTTGTACGACCAATATATCCGCCTTTACTCCCTGTATCCGTAATCAGTACTTTTTGCGTGGTGCCCAGGTATTTTTGATTATCGTGACTGGCAATAGCTACCTTGAGCTTATTCAAACCTCGGGAACGTTTTTTCATGGTCTCATGATCAATAGGGGGGAGTGAAGATGACCGTGTGCCTGGACGGTGATGATACTTAGATATATGCAGGAAATCCGGGCGAATTTCACTGATCACATCTAAAGTGGCATTGAAATCCTCCTCCTTCTCAGTAGGGTACCCTACAATAATATCTGTTGCCAGGGATAATTCTGGTATTTCCGTCTGGAACAGTTTCACTATATCCTTGTATTCTTTCACAGTATGTTCTCGCCCCATATCCGTAAGAATCCGGTTACTTCCACTTTGCAGTGGGAGGTGAAGGAAATTATAAACCTTTTCATTTCTAAATGAATTTAAAATAGATTCCAAGTCATCTTTAATGTTTTTGGGATGCATCATTCCTACCCTTACCCTGAAATCACCTTCAATTGATGTTATCTGGTTGATGAGATCAGCAAGGTTTTCTCCACTGTCTTTTCCGTATGCAGCGGTGTCCTGGGCAGTGAGCTGTATCTCAACACAACCATCCGCCACTGCCTTTTCTGCTTCGGCTTTTAAAAGAGAAATAGGATAACTCTGCAAGTTACCACGTGCAAATCTGGTGCAGCAGTAACTGCATTTACCAAGGCATCCTTCACATATCTGGAGAATATGCACCAGGGGATTGGAACGTTTCCGGGGAAGACCAGTCTTAATAGCATGACCATGGCCTGTTTCTCTCAGAATTTGATGGTCCATAATAGATTTAACTACTTGGGGTGTGGAGTGAATGCGACGAGCACCTACCCATCCTGCTTGAGGTGCTAGTTTTTTCAGTTTTTCGGGATCAATATCCACCATGCAACCAGCAATTAACAATTTCTTCTGGGGGAACTGGGATTGAATTTTCTGTATATGATTGGTTATCTTCTGTTCAGTGGGTTGTTTAACATAACAGGTGTTAATGATAACAACATCCGCATCTTCCATGGATGATACGATTTCTCCACCAGTTTCCTCTAATAAACCAGCCATTATCTGTGAATCCGCCTGATTAAAGGTGCAGCCAAAAGTTTCAATATAGATTTTCATGTTAATCATGAGTTTTTAGATCAATTACAATAAGTGTGAGGATCATTATTTATAGAAATTATATGTTTAAAAGTATCCAATTGGTTATAAACTTATAAAGGTATTAAATTGGTTATAAATTTTGAAAGTATCCAATTGGGATATAATTTTTTAGACTATTCAAGAAGGTTACTTTAGATGAGATATAAAGAGATTTACGAATTGAATTTAATCAAAAAGGGTTTAATATAATACTTAATTAATGTTAAGATTAATATTTTTGCGTGAATTTATTTATCATCGGGCCAGCCATGTTTTCCGATCATCGGTACAAAAACAACCCCGCCCAGATTTCGGGTCTGGTACTGGTCTTCGGAAATTCGCATGACTAATAACAGTTCCTGATAGTAGTCTGATCCCACAGGCATAATCAGTTTTCCCCCAATTTTCAGTTGTTCTTTAAGTGGTTCAGGAATTTTGGGTGCACTGGCTGTCCCGTATATGCGGTCATATGGAGCTTTGTCTGGGTATCCTGTGGTTCCATCTCCCTCCATCACCGTTACCCTTTGGGAGTAACCAGTTTTGTTGAGGTTCTCTCTAGATTTTTCTACCAGAGCGGGGATTCGTTCTATGGTGTAGACATGGCCTTCGTCACCCATAATTTCAGCAACCACTGCAGCATTATATCCCAGTCCAGTTCCAATTTCCAGGATGTTCATTCCATCTGTTAATTCTAGCTTTTCGGCAAGAATCGCAACCATGTGGGGTGCAGATATGGTTTGTCCATTACCAATGGGAAATGGACGATCCAGATAAGCGTAGGAACTGTTCTCCGGAGGCATGAATTCCTCTCTTGGAACCTTTAACATGGCTTCTTTAACCTTTTCAGTTTTTATATATCCCTGATTAAAGAGTTTTTCCACCAAATCTTTCCTAATTTCTTTCATCCAATCACTTTTATGCTCTTTATTCTAAAACAATCCAGTTATTCCATACACTAAAGTGTAAACTGGACCTGATGGTTTATTTTAAGTACTGAATG
>JAUNXM010000168.1 GCA_030539815.1 Methanobacterium sp. | reverse complement strand
CTTAAATAGTTTTTAGCAACCCCAGTGTCTGATTTTAAGATTTTACCTTCTGGTGCATTCTTCCAGGTGGTGAGGCCCATATTCTTTTTGGTGCTGTCAGCTCGTTCTGATATGATTTCTGCTGCAGTGTGGTGGGTGATGGCCCAGTGAAGTTTATTTTGAACTGTTGCATAGAAGGTTCGGGTTATCTCAGCATCTTTATTGTAATCAAAACTGCACTGTGCATAGATGTCGGTTATTTTCTGGTAGAATCTACGTTCACTGGCCCGGATCTCTCGGATTTTTTCCAGTAATTCATCGAAATAGTCTCGACCAAAACGGGTGCCGTTTTTTAAAAGTTCATCATCCAAAACGAAACCTTTAGTTATAAATTCGTTTAGAACATTAGTAGCCCATATTCTGAATTGTGTAGCTTGTTTAGAGTTTACACGATAACCTACAGCAATAATTGCGTCTAAATTATAAAAATTCATCTTTCTGGAAACTTCTCTATTACCCTCTTTTTGAACTATTAGGAAATTCCTAATAGTTGATATTTCTCTTAATTCCCCTGTTTGAAAGATATTTTTTAAGTGTTCATTTATGGTTGCTGCGGTCACATCAAAGAGTTCTGCCATGGTTTTCTGCGTGGACCACATGGTGTCATCTTTTAGGAGAACTTCAATGGTTGTCGCACCTTCATCACCCTTGTACAGAATAATATTATTTTTTTCTAATTCTTGATCTTCAGCCATAGATCTCAACCCTAAAAATATTTTACTCCTCTATTGGAATAAATGAACCCCTCTTGAATCGTTTAAAATTTTACTAGTTTTCAGGACTTTATACACTAATGATTAGTGGATGTGTGTATTTTACTATTGATCATTAAAAGTTTTGATAGTTGTCCTAAGGAGTAACTGAGAAGTAAAAAAGAAGTTCCATGAAGATACTTAAGAAACCAGACCATCTGGTGGTAACTTGAATCTTTAGAGATTTATTCAAGTCAACGTGTCTGGGGGTCCTTGATTCTAACAGAAAGCACTTGATTGGGTTGATTTACTTTTGAATCTCTGTGGGATTCATCTGTATCAAAGTCTTAGCAGGTGGTTCATCTTCAAATTCAAGTTCCAACATTTCATCAATCTGTTCATCTGTTAAATTTACAGGTTTCTCAATATGTAACTTTTTTTGTTTTTCAAGTTCCATATCAGCCAGTAATCCCTGTAAAGCACTTAAATGTTTGATGACGGGGGAATTTCTATTGGTTTGATACAACTGAATGTTACCCACTTTTTTAGTTTTAATGATTAGATTTTCTGCTAATAATTTATCAAGAAGTTTGTAAAGAGTGGGTCTGGCGATTTGGGAACCTTCTGCTAGCTCAGTTTTAGAGAACTCTGACCATGGATGTGAAACGAGAAAATCTATTAATTTAACCTGGGAACACTCACCAAAAACTCTGTTTAACATGAAAACCACCACTTGTAAAATTATTATACAGTAATGTAAATAAATGTTACGGATATCTTTTTATGTTTTTATTACATAATCTTATCCAATGACATACAATAATCTTTCTAAAATTATTCTTTTTTCCTTACATAGAAAAGGATATTATGGGGCAAAGCATACTCCAGTTATTCATATTTGCAAGCGTATTCCGCAATATAGTTGTAAAGAGATTAAACAGGAGATAAAACTACTATTAAAGAATGGTTTATTAGCCCCTTATCCAACAAATCATGGTTTAGATGTACGAATAAATATTAACCGATCCTCTGAGGTAAAAAGATTGATCAAGCCTTTAGAGGAAGAAATGGATTATTATAAAGAATAAAATTTTATCCTGTAATTTATCATTATAAGGCAGTGGGTGATGGAATTACTGGATGGGGAAAGAATAAAAGAAGCAAATAACTGTTAAAATGAGTTTTTTTAGATCCTTTTTGGCGAGTTTTTTTAAACATCTTTTCAACACTCAGCCGTAAAACGGATGAACTATGTAGTCCACACAGAAAACCATGGTAAAACTTTTTGATATTAAGGGCCCGCTTCATCTTGTTTAACTTAGAACCAAATCGTCTCGTAAATCCTTAGGCCTAAAAACACCGTTAGCGATAATGCGGAAGGATAATACGGATAATAAAACATGACAAAATTAGGAAACCACCCAGACATGGTGAAAATAATGGTGAAAATAGAAAAAATTACTGAAAATAAGAAACAGTTCCTGGACTTGTTGTTATTGGCAGACGAAGAGGAAAACATGATAGACAAGTATTTACCTGACGGGGACTTGTTTGCTTTATATGACGATGATTTGAAGAGTGTTTGCGTGGTAGTGCCCATAGATAAAGAAACCTGTGAGTTGAAAAACATTGCGACGTACGAGAAATATCAGGGCCAGGGGTACGGTAGAGCATTGATAAAATACATTTCTGATTACTACAAAAAGGACTACCAGACAATGCTGGTGGGGACTGGTGAAACCCCGGCAATCCTGTCGTTTTATGAAAGTTGTGGATTTGGAAAGTCACATCGGGTGAAGAATTTTTTTACAGACAATTACGACCACCCCATGTTCGATGGGGACATACAACTTGTGGATATGATTTATCTTAAAAAGGATTTATAGGAATAACCGTAAAATGTATTAACCAAGCAGTTTAGTCTCAGGGGAATAGATGTTGAATTCCACCATCCGCTTCGTTCTATATACGCGACCTTAGAGCATGAGTACTGAAATTGACAAAAACTAAAATTAGGGGGATTAGTTTATGAGCAAGGAAAATCAGACGATTCACGAATTTGACTTGAATATTATTTATGATTATTTTCAAAATACTGTGAGGCAAGGACCGGGAAGTCCGGAAATAACGCTCAAAGCACTGAGTTTTATAGATGGTCTTACCACAGAATCTAAAATTGCCGATATTGGTTGCGGGACCGGCGGTCAAACAGTAGTGTTGGCCCAAAACACAGCCAGCGAAATCATCGGTGTTGATTTATTCCCGGAGTTTATCCAACAATTTAACCAAAACATCCAGAACCAAAATCTTACAGGTAGAGTGAAGGGTGTCACCGGGGATATGAAAGATCTTCCCTTCACAGAAGGAGAATTGGACTTGATCTGGTCGGAAGGTGCGATTTATAACATTGGATTTGAACGTGGATTAAGCGAGTGGCGAAAGTTTCTTAAAACCGGTGGATATATCGCAGTTACCGAAAATACCTGGTTTTCCCAGGAGCGACCCACCGAGATAGAGGACTTTTGGCAGGAAGCCTATCCTGAAATAGACACCATATCCAGCAAGGTTGCTCAAATGGAAAAAGCAGGTTATCTTCCCATTGCTACTTTTGTTGTCCCCGAAGCTTGTTGGACATATTATTATGAAGTTCAGCATCCCCAGATGCAGGAGTCTTTACTGGAAAAAGAAAAATACAAGGGCAATAAATCCGCAGAAGAATTCATAGCTTACCAGCAATATGAAGCAGAGTTATATCGTAAATACAAAGAATATTATGGATATGTGTTTTATATTGGGAAAAGAATCAAATAAATGACATTTTAACCAGTGTTCTCTTCCTAGGGGGTTTTTTAGTTGTAATCTGCTTACATCAAGGTTGGTAAAGGGTGTAAGATGTGAGTAGGAAATCCCCTACTGCAGGTTTTTTAAATGAAAAATAATATTAGGGAGTGGAGGGAATTATCACTGGTGATTTTAAATTTATACATAATTTCTGTCAAAATTACTTCTTTAAAGTAAAATTTTTACCTTCCGGATATTTACTCTAAAACTTGAGCAATTAGTTATAGGTATTCACTCTTAAAGTTGAGTAACTATTTTTTTAAATATATAATTCCCAGCACGGCATAGTAATATCCAAATAACCACCAAAAGATCACCAGTAAAGTGATGTAATTTATATTCCCCTGCATGTTTTCATTTTTATAAAAAATTAGGATATCTTTAAATTCGGTTTAATGCTTTTAAAACTAATCACGCATATTATCATTAAAAATACCAGCACTAGAAAGTAGTGTGCATTTTATCATTTGTTATCTGTATATCAGGATGTACTCAAGTGATAGTTCTAACTCTAGCATTAAAACCAAAAATGATTCTGAAACCGGAATTACTTCTGGAGAAACTTCCGCCGGCAAAAATTACGCTTATGATGATAAGGGCCATGGCAGTTAGTGATGGAAACACCTACGTATATGATGAAAACACAGAGAAAGTTTACAATACAATTAGACTTTCTTTTTTTAATCAGTAAATCATTGAAGATTATTTTTTTTCTTGAATATTTGGATATTTTTTATTC
>JAUNXM010000167.1 GCA_030539815.1 Methanobacterium sp. | reverse complement strand
GGCGGCAGCTTACATCCAATTCCTTCAATCCACCATCCCAATCCATTAAGACTTGTCCTCTTTTCATTTGGAAAGTGCCGAATGGACAGGAGTAGGCACACATTCCACAACCAAAACAACTAATCCTGTTCAATTCATGGTTAATGAAGGCCATGGTGGGACATCTTTCTTCTACCCGACAAGTAGTACATTTCTGGCATATTTCCCTTTCATAGGCTGGGCGTTCATCAATACCTCTCCATACTCCATAGTCTGTCTGGCTCAAGACAGTGTGACGGCCCCTTATATCTGCAACAGGGAGAATAATCTCCTCATTTTTAATAAAAGTTTTCTGGAGGATTTCACCATCCAGTATGGGTATGGCTGTGGCCACACTGTTATACACTTCAGGACCAGCCCCAGTACGGAAACCACCCACGTAATGGGGATCCATTTCCTTCATATCTGCAGTAATCATCATATTAGGTTTTTCAGGACTACTACGGGTCCCGGTGTCTATGAATAACCCTTCTGAATTGTTTATAAGTAACCGTGTTCCTTTACGGATTGAATGTAATAATGGGTCGTTCTGAAGTGGGTTTAGCTCACCGCAACCCGAAAATGAAATTCCCTTAAAGGGCCCCTCCATATCCACTGCGTTAAATATGGAGGATACAGGTTCTGTTCCGGGGTTGGTGAAAGCAGTGTAGTTTTTAAATGCAAAACGGGTTCCAATCATCTGGGCAGTTCCAAAATCATCCATTGAAGCATTGGACTTAATAATATTACCATCGATATCTTCTACCATGATTTCAATTTCTTCACCACTCAGGAGGTCCTTGAAAAGGAACCCTCCCCCGTATTGGGGGTTTGTGCTACTGTGGGAAGTCCCGTAAATCATCAGATCCACCGAACCCAACCATTCATTGGGGCATGGTCCCGGAAATCCGGGAACACCGTTTAGGGTGATCTTCCGGGCTTTCTTAAATGACCCTGGTTCTGAAACCGGGATGTGGAATATGGCTGCAGTTCCAGACATAATACCACAGGTACCGGTAGTCACCACATCCACATCCGTTGCAGTGGGTTCTTCACCTTCCATCACCCGGAGGGTAACTTCTTCGGCGGTGAGCACTGTTGCTTCACCTTTTTTGATCTTCTGATTTATTTCATGAATGCTTTTTTTCAATTAAATTCACCTTTAAAAAAACTAATCACCTAATCTATTAACGATCAATAACCCATAAACTTTCAATAGCCTTAAAAGCGTTTTTATCGTAAGTAAATATTGCAGTTGTTGAGTTGTGGATTTTCAATGTCTTGGTAATTTTTATCCAAATCCATTAAGATTTTTCTGGGCCATTTTATCCTTTACTGCTGTGCGCACGTATTCCAGGGCTTCATTGATTTTATCCACGTTTTTCCCTGCTCCCTGGGCTAAGTTAGGTCTCCCACCACCCCCACCACCCATAATGGCAGCGGCTTCTTTGATGATTTCGTTGATCTTAATATCCTTCTCCATTGCCCGGGGAGATGCAGCACCCGCAATTTTTCCTTCACCATTACCCAAAACAACCAGATCCACTCCTCCATCATCTGTAAGCTGGGTAACCATCTTAACCAGTTCACCTATATCTGCATCAACTTGATCAGATAAGAAGGACAGTGAATTGATTTTTTCGGTCTGGTTAACTAGGGATTCAGTTTTAAGCCGGGCCACCTCTTTTTGCAAACGTTTAATATCATTTTTAAAGGCTTTCCATTCACTGAAGAATCTTTCACTGGTCTTTGGAAGCTGACTAGCCTCAACTTTAAACACGGCAGCACTGTCATGTAACAGAGCATCGTTGGTCTGCATGGATTCCACTGCTGCTTTCCCCGCTGAAAACTCCAGACGTTCCACTCCGTCCTGTATTCTCTCGGTCCGGTTAACTTTCACCAGGCCGATCTCTCCAGTATAGTTGCAGTGTGTCCCGGCACAGGCCTGCACATCCACGCCAGGTATCTGAACTACCCTGATGCTAGTTCCGGGCACAACTCCGCCCTGGTACAGAATGAATCCATATTTCTTCTCAGCCTCAGTACGGTCCATCCACTGGGTCTGGAGGGGGATGTTTTCCATAACCCAGCGGTTGGCTATGATTTCTATTTTATGGAGTTCTTCTTCGCTGATGCGTTGATAATGGGATAGATCTATCCTGGACTTTTTAACACCTTTCTGTGCTCCAGCCTGCCAGATATGGTCTCCTAAAACTTTACGGGCAGCTGCCACTAAAAGGTGGGTGGCAGTGTGGTTACGGGCCAGGGCAATCCTGCGCTCCCAGTCAATTTTCCCTTTTAATGTTGATCCGGTGCGATGTTTGAGTTTTTCCAGCTTTTCCTCTCCCACACGGTGCAGAACGATTCCATCCAGTTTTTCAGCCTGTAGTACATTGATCTTTTCTTCCCCTGTGTCCAAGTATCCTATATCTGAGGGTTGTCCTCCTCCTTCCGGGTAGTACAGGGTCTGATCCAGTATGATACTGTTTTGGTATACTCCCAAGAACCGGGCGTTGAATTCTGTCTCCTGGGGTTCATCATAGAAAGTGAGAATGGTTTCTGGATAGTCCAGTTCCACTGGTGTTTCCTCAGCCGCTGCTTCTTCAGAGTGTTCGGCGGCTACCAAGGTGTAAAAGTTATCAGGTACATTCACCGTGAAGTCCATTTCCCTGGCCACCTCTTCCACAGTATCCGGGGGTAATCCCTGGGAATCATATAATTTAATAAGCATGTCCAGGGGCATTTCATCCTTTCCATCTTTTTTAAGGTACTTTATGCTTTTTTTAACCATCTGATGTCCTTTTCTTATGGTTTTGCGGTACCGTTTTTCTTCCAGTTCAATTACCCGGAGAATGTGTTCCTGATGGTTGCGAATTTCGGGATAAGTTTGAGAGAGGAAGTTCAGCTGAATGTTCATGATGTCTCCCAGTGACTGGTCAAGTCCCAATTTTTTTATGAAACGTATGGTTCTCCTAAGGATTAAACGGGCCAGATAGCCTTCTTTGACATTGGATGGTATGACACCATCGGCCAGCATAAATGCCAGGCATCGGGTGTGATCAGCTATAACGTAAATAGCTTCCATGGGCTCTGTTGCTTCTTTCAACTCATCCAACGTTATTCCCAGCCTCTCTGCCACTTTACTGCGCAGAACCTTGAGGTCAGCGATGTCTTCAATATCCATCATCCCGGCAACCTGGGCGTTTTCACCCAGTATACGGTGGTTAAGCTCCACCCCAGCTATTCCCTGTAATTCTTCAATGACCGGTCCGAAGGAAGCGTCATAAGCCGTTGGAGTGCCCTGACTTATCCAGGCGAATCTCTCCAGACCATAACCGGTGTCCACGATCTTTAAGGGTATTTCTTCCTTTTCCCCTCCAGGCAAGGTGCGGAACTGTATGAATACCAGGGTTGCCAGTTCCACACCTCTTACACAAACCTCATAACATGGTCCCGAATTACCTCCCCCTTCCCACCAGGATTCAATAAAGGTGATCTCTTCTTCAGCTATCCCCAGGTGAGTAATAAAATCATGACATAGTTTTACAGTTTCGTCTTCCCAGTAAACTTGGTTATCATCAGAATTGAATGCATGGTGTCCACCCATGGTGAAGCAGGTCATGTGTCTGCCGGTTCTTCCTACATTATCCACATCGTTCAATCGGATGGATGGCTGGGCCACTACCAGTGGATTGGCAGGAGGTTTTACCTGTCCTGATGTTACCCATGGCTGGAAGTTGTAGATGGATGCTCCCACCAGGAATACATCATCTCTCCATCGTTTGGCTAGGACCGGATATCTTCTGATTGGAGTGTGATCCCTTTCCTGGAAAAATCTTATGAAAATATCATGTATGGAAAATAGATCGTAGCTTTCTTTGGTGGCTGGATTTCCAATGAACTGGTATTCATCACAGGGTGCATCGCCACAAGTTTCACGTTCACCTATGGACCAAAAATCATTACCACAGGTTTTACATACTTTTTTGGTGTAACCAAGTTTTTCCAGCTGGACAGACATAGTAATCATCAAATAAAATTTCTAAAAATCTTTTCGTAAGCTTATTAATGGGGATATGATATAAATAGGGTTATATATACCTTTTTTAAGCCTAAATTATAATATAAACTTTGTTTGCCTTTAATTGGATATAAGTTTAATCAATAAATAATTATAAATACTTATTAAAGTATTATTAATGTAGTAAAAAAAATATTAAAAGCCAAAAAGCCCTGGGGCCTTTGGCGTGTAGAGAATTTATCCGAAGAGTGCGCCGAGACCGGCGGCAGCTTCTTCTTCAGCTT
>JAUNXM010000166.1 GCA_030539815.1 Methanobacterium sp. | reverse complement strand
ATGGTTTACTGTCATAACTGTGGTACAAAAAATGAGGATGATGCTGAGTTTTGTTCCAAATGTGGAGAACCACTAAAGGATGTTAGGGATTATGAGGGACGAAGACGCCCCCGACATCACGATGATCGGTACTACCGTGAAAGACAGGAGTGTTTCGGACTTCCTCACGGGAATCTAATAGGTCCATTAATAGCGGGAATAGTACTGATCCTAATTGGACTTTCCTCTATTTATGGATTTGACATTTGGAGAGTGTTCTGGCCAGTTCTAATTGTAGTTATTGGTGTGTTAATTATAGTAGGTGCAATATATGGTTCCCGGAAAAAGAGATAACGGGAAAAGAGATACTATATCTTATTGATTTTTCCATTTTTTTTGAGGCTATAAAAATATTGAATTAATAATAATTTCCTTATTTACAGATCTTTAAACGCAGGATTACTCTCATTTTTTTTGCAGATTTTTATCCATTTCCTGAAGGATATTAATCATAAATACAGTTGTTTTCATTCAGACAATCCTGGCAAACCTTTTCATGATGAGTTTCTGATACTCTAGTTCTGGTGAAAATCCAGAATGAAATCAAAATCAAAAAATAAATTTCCATTAATATGTTTCCTTTTACACCAACACCCAGCATCATCAGGAATGAACCCAGAACCAGGACCATGTTAAGGATGAATTTCAATTTTTTCCCCATTCCTATGAAAATAATAGAGAATAAAGCCAGTACAACCAGTACCACCCCTAAATAGAAGGAAATTTCACCATATCCCCAGTTAAGACTGTAAAAATAGTAAAGTAAGGTTCCAGTAATGGATATGAATGCCCCAGTTAATAGCCCCAAACAGCCCGGACAATATTGTTTCCCTTTAATGAGGAAGGTGTGGTGTTCAAACTTCCCACAATCGGGGTGATGTCCTTTAAATTTTACAGCGTTACTGTTAGAGGACTTTCTTTCGACAATTTTTTGAAATTTCAATAACCTTGCACATGCCGAAGGAAAAATGGCAGCATAAATTCCAAGGACACATATCAAGATAAAAACTGATAAAAACAGAGTTTTATGGAAATATGATGATGTTTCTGGAATTGGACCATGGAAGTACATTGTTATTAATAATATAAGTCCAGAAAATGTAATGAAAATAAGAAAAAACGATTTACTATCAAAATCATGCTGATGTAATCTTTCCCACTTCAATATAACTCCCTCAATGCTTGCAATAAACCCTGACCAGCCATGTAACGATAGGTTTGTCGTTTAAATTTGTTCCGTGAAAAAATACCTCTTAAACGTCTTCCCATACTACCATAAAAGCTCCGGTAACATTGGTATAATTCTTCCTGTACTTCGGCACGACTTAGGTATTCAGTGGGCATCACTGCGTGGACCATGTCATAGTTGGCCCAGTTATTATCCTCCAACCATCCCCGGCTACGGGCTGTTTCATAAATCTGTGTACCCGGGAAAGGAGTTAGTATCATGAAAATAGCTATATCCGGGTCCACCTGGTTAACGAAATCCCTTAATCCCTGAATGGATTCATGGGAGTCCTTACGGTCACCGGTTATGAGTGTGGCCTGGGAGAAGATGTCATTTTTCTTCAATAGATCCATGGAAATCTTGGCATCCGAGGATTTAATTCCCTTGTTATAGTTCTGTAAGGCCTGATCATCGTGCCTCTCCAATCCAGCCATTATCCAGTAATTTCCTGCTTTCCTCATTTTAGGTAGATTTTCCTGGTTCCGGATGATATCATCACTCCTGGCCTGCATGAACCAGGATAAATCCCCTGAAAATCCTCGGTTAATGAGTTCATCGCATAATTGGCTGGTTCTTTTTCCCAGACCAAAATTATCATCGGTTAACCAGAGGAAGCTGATACCGTGTTCAGTGTAAAGATATTCCATTTCATCTGCAATTCTTCCAGGAGATTTAGGACGCCATTTACCACCCCAGTGTTCCCACTGTGAGCAGAAGGTGCATCTATAGGCACATCCCCGTGATGCTTCCACCAAAGCGTATCCTGCCCCCGTATGAGCCATCATTTTGAAATGGTACTTGTTCATGTGCTGACTAACAAAATGGTATCCTGGTAAGGGGAGATTGTCCAGGTTACTTATCAGTGGACGGGCTGGGTTGTGGATGATTTTATCGTTATTCCTCCAGGATAATCCTTTAACATTATAGGGGAACCTACACTCATCCAGTTCTTTAATGAGTTCATATAGGGTGATTTCTCCTTCACCACGCACCACAAAGTCTATTTCATCATAGGTTTCCAGGCTTTCACCAGCCAGAGCTGTGAAGTGTTGTCCTCCCACCACAGTTTTAACCTCTGGTTTGACTTTTTTGGCTATTTCCAGAGTTCTGAGGATAGTGAAAGTATTACAGGTGGCCAGAGCACTTAAGACCACCACGTCTGGTTCTGCCTGTTCCAAGTACTTTTCCAGTTTTTTCCAACCAAAATTCTCAGCCTGGGAATCTAAAACCTCAATATCCCATATATCATTCTGAGATTCTAAGTAGGCTGCTAATTGGAGTATTCCCAGTGGTGGGGGCATGTATTCGCCCATAACAAACCAAAATGATTTAGGTGGTTCTACAAATAGGACTTTCATCTACAGATCTCCATATACACATATTGTAATCCTGGTGGATCATAAACCCATAATTCAATTTTTTAAGGGCCATCTACCATCCCAAAAATTTAATGCCCCACTAATTTAATGCATATTATAATATTATTTTAAATGTAATAAGTCAACGCTTGATGTGAAGTCAACATTTGATGGTAAATAAGTCAACACTTGATGAATACGTTCAAATTAATTAGGGTTATTAGGGTTATCAAATTTACATACCTCATGATGTATGATCGAATAATTTTACAAGGTCAGGGGGTTAAAATTAACCCATGAGATATTCATAAATGGAACGGACTAAAATTGAGGTGTGATAATGAACTTGATTACTTTATTGTTGATTTTAATAATTGTATTGGTGTTTGTAGGTTTAATAATTAGGTATTACCTACTTTATAAGAAGGGGTTGCGAGGATAGGAAATTTGAGAGTAAAATATAGATATATTAGGAATAGCAATATTAGGGGAAACTTTGGTAGGTTCGATAATATTGTTTACCTGTGAGAACAGGGATCCAATAAGTTCATAGAGAGTCTAATAGGTCCATACGAGTATTTCATTCCACTTTGCTTTGAATGTTTTCAGAGTCTGAATTATGAGTGATGCATTGAAACGATCCACCATTAAAACTCCTTTACCCAATTTCTGTGCATTGATCTTGCTGATAATTCCGGGGTATTCCTTGACAATTCTCTCCCCATCCTTTTTATAGGTTGATATTCCACCGTATAGTGCACGATTTAACTTATTCCTATCATTCTGACTCATTTCAGTGGTGTCATAGGTTAATATAATGCGTGATTTTAATTTCAAACCTTCTGCAGTTACATCTACTGCTTTACCATGAAGCAGAACACCTTCACCACTTATGGCTGCTGCAAGTTCAGGTTTAGCAGCCAAATCATCAAGAGTGACATTTTTAATCCTGAATTTACCAGTTACCAGATCATTAACTTCATTAAAGTAACCTTCTGATTTACTGGAATAAACCACAATTAAATCAACATCTTTTAAAATATTTGAAACTGCAGCCCCGGGATAAATTACAGATATGACTCCTTTCACCTTTTTAATTTCTTTGGTGAGTTCTGCAGCTGATTTAAAATCCATAATCCCCTCTCCTTCAACTAATTAGGATAGCCACCCCCCTTATAAAGCATAAAGTGAACTGGAAAATCCCTTTAAACCCTCTGTTATATTAATACACTAAAACATAAGTATGTTTCTTTAATGATGGGATGATCTTATATTAACATCCAAAGAGTTGATCAAAATAAAACTGTAGAAATATGAGATATAGGCTAAAACAAGTCATATTTTAATGTTTATCCAGTGATTAGAGAAATTTAGCCCATATAATTTAGAAAAATAACTCAAAAAATGATTTAATCATTTCAAGCCCTGACAACAGAATTAAAGAATGAAAAAAATTATATTCTTGATTTAGTATTATAATTTGATTTAAAGGTTAAATTAAGGACAATCCAGTTCCTGTACAAATGGTTTTATATCCAGAACCGGGGACTCATCTAGGGCATCTAACCACCTTACAGTCAAAACATTTCCTTCAATTTTAACCAGTTTCACCATACACAGTCCCAGGGGATTAGGCCTTACCGGTGCCCTGGTGGAGAACACTCCCCTTTTCTCTTTTTTCCCATGAGGTACCACCTTCAAAGTAACTGAATCGGCACGGTCC
>JAUNXM010000165.1:3544-4350 GCA_030539815.1 Methanobacterium sp. | reverse complement strand
TAAATCAGCACGCCAGTAAAATCTTTAAATTGAGTAACTTCTTTTAAAATCTTCAACCCTTAATAAATATAACTTAAATTATTTTTTAAATTTATTTGGGGGTTAATTTATCTCTAAATTCAATTTAAATTTGTTATAGAGGATTATTTTTAAAATTGGGTATTATAAAATCAGGGTAAAGTTTTAAAAAAAATAAAAAAAAGAAATGGGGTTTTTTTTATTCAAAAGATTCCATTTCTACACTTGATCCGTAGAGCAAGGCCAGGGATCTTGCGGAGAACATGTACAAGTATGGGTAGATCACCAGGATGGCTATTATAGTTCCTATGAATGGAATTATGTTTAGTAATCCTGCAATTACTCCACCGATCATGGCGACGATGATCATCACGATGTACCATACAATGTATTTACCCCATCCGATCATGGATATTTGCTCAAGGATTTCACCAAACCGGAATGCGGCACCGAATTCACCGTTGTTCAAGGCCATGTTGGCAATTGCAATGGATGCGATTAATCCAAGGGCTATGGCCAGGATAATTCCAATGATTGCGGTTCCGCCCATGAGACCTATGAATAAGGTAGGGTTGGCCATGTTACCTGCGTCGGTCACTGATAAGCTGGCGAGTGAAGCCCACATTCCAATAAATATTACTATCGCTGGGATCAAAAAGTATACAAACTGTACTATAAATATTTTCAAACCGTCTATTAACATATCTCCCCATTCATCAAAGTCAGGGAGTTCGTCAAAACCGGCAATGGAACTTTTTAAAATTCTGAAAAAGTATCCCATTACTAGG
>JAUNXM010000165.1:0-3534 GCA_030539815.1 Methanobacterium sp. | reverse complement strand
GAAGACTGGTATTATTAAAAAGCTTATTAGGAACAGAATTCCATATATTAATACTTTTTTCCAGTCCTGAGACGGGTAACTAAGGGAATTAGAAATAATTTCTCCAATATCCATGTTTTATACCTCCATTTTTGGGTATCTATTATTATGTCTCTTTTCTTATAAAAAGATAATGCACTCTATTCACAATAGGGGTAATAAAAATCTCAAATAGTGAATAGTAGATGGAAAAATATAAGTTTGAAAAAATAATAAAATTAAAGGGTATCTAACCCTGAAACAAATAAAAGCCCAACAGCCCGAGCATATAATAGATACAAGTAAGGGTAAAGGACTAATATGATTAAAAACCAGCCCAATATAGGCACCAGTCCAATAAAGGTGACTATGAAACCCATGGCCATGGCCACTAAAAGCATCATCACGTACCATATGATGAAGTCCACCCAGCCAATGGCTTTGATGATATCAATCATTTCCCGGAAACGGAAGGCAGCCCCTAGTTCACCGTTATAATAAGCCATATTGGCCACGCCGATGATAAAAAACACGCCAAATATGAGAGCCACGACCACTCCCAAAATTATCAATCCCCCCATCACACTGAAGGCACTGTAAACTGCAACAGGAGCCAGAGTACTTTCAGATGCACTTAGGGAAACAAATGAACCAATAGAGGCCCAAATCCCCAGGAACATGATAATAACCGGAACCAGGAAGTAAACCACTTCCACCACAAAAATTTTAAGACCATCAATGAACATTTTTCCCCATTCATCAAATTCAGGTAGATCCTCTACTCCTGCAATGGACCATTTAATTACTCTAAAAATATATCCAGTTACCATAAAAGCAGGAATAATTAAAAAACTGATCAACATCAATAATCCCAATATTATAACCTTTTTAAAATCCTTGGATGGATATTTCATGGCATCTGAAGTTAAATATCCTATATCCATGTTATTTACCTCCTTCATCCATTCAGGAACTTAAATTGTAACCACAATCAACCTTTATCCACAAAGTTCCTTTCATAATTACTCTCTACAATCTAATTCCTTCACAAAGTGATATAAACTTTCAGGGGATGAATAATTCTTCAGGAAGGAAAAACACAATCTATTGAGGAAAATATTTATGGTTAGAAAAAGGTGAAGTCCTACAGTTACCTGCAAATTCTGTTATTTTTTTCATCTATCATCTTAACCCCTATCCTCTACATCTTAATCCCCAAAATATCACTTACCCTCACATATCACCTAAATAACCGATAATTATAAAAAATCTAGCAAGCCTTATATCTTTGAAAATATAGATAAATTGAAAATCACATATAAATGATAGTATAAATCTTCTAAATCTCTACAAACGATAATTATGGTGAAGCAATGAAATGGCAAGTAATTCTCTTAATTGTTCTAGCTCTATTCGGAGGTTATCTTGTTATTTCTGCGGCTATGGGTCTGGTTGAGCCAGTGGGGAGATTGGGATTTGTAAAACTGGCTAATCCTGATATGTATCCTGGTCATCCTCATTCTCAACTTTTAGCAGAATATGCCCGGGAGAAAGGATCAAAATGTGCCCTGGTGGTGCATTTTGCCGGTGATTCCAATTATCGCAGTTACATGGAAGGAGATGTGTACATAATAGAAATGGCCTTTATTGACACCAATGGAACCGGGGCTGAAGGGCCTACTGATTATATGGATTCACTTAAACTGGCCTTTTTCGGAGTTCCAGATGGCAGATATAAATTCAAGGCCGATGGACTGACTTTTAATAATTGGAATGATGCTCGTAAACATATTAAGAAACTAGCTGCCCAGAAAGGTCAACAGGGCCCTATTCCAATGGTATGGCACGGAACTGCAAGATCAGGTAACCCTATAATCGTTCAGGGTTGTGGATTGCCACTCTACTTTTACATTAACTGGCAGGAGTATGGTCCAGTGGCTGCTTACTATTACACCCTAAAGGGAATGTTAACTCCTTACTTGAACTTACCATTCCGTAACTACGAACTCCAGCACGCCTCTGAACTGCAGTACTACTACACTCACCACATGCTGGACTACAAGTAAAAAAATCATCCAATTAAGATCTTAATATTAATAACATTATTTTTTAGTAATCAGACCTTTTTAACTTATTTATTTCAAAAAGTAACCTTTTTATATAACCTTTTCATTTAGAATACTAGTTTTTTTTTGAACTAATTTTATCGATAGCTAGCAATGGCATTTTCAATGAAAGATAAAGGAGCGTCTGTTTTCAAACCATTCGGATTGAAATGAGTCCGGGTTACTATGTAACCCCCATCATTAATTAAATTAATGACTCCCTCTAGAGGAGGGGCGCTAATCTTCAATTTTCGACAAATGGCATGGATATCATAGAATGTGGGAGGGGCACCTGACTCGGCCAGACATTTTTCAAGTAGTTTGGTAACTTCTTTCTTCTGGTTAATCTCCATTTCTGGTATCATATCAAGCATGCCACTTAAAAACTCAGAATTCTGCATTTCCCCACACCAAAGTGGCCCACCAACATTCCAAACCTCACCACAATCTGGGCAATCTATGGATATTTTCGGAGTCATACCCTTAAAAATCTGCCTATTAAGACATTTAGGGCAGTGTGCTATGTAACCAAGATTTTCCAGTGATTCATCTGTATTTTTAGCACCTTTATCAATCATTGCATAGAGGCGCATGTAATGTTCAGTGCTGTGAGAGAACTGGAAATCCAGGCACTTTTTATATTTGGAAAAGGTGCGGCAAAGAAAACCAGCCAGGATCCTCAGACCAGTTTCATGACAGTATTCATTCCGAAGAGGTTTTGCACCGTACTTCCGTATACAGGGTTTTTTGTAGGTACCACACAGGGCAGAAGTGTCAGTGGCTGTGACACATATAAGTCCTCCTGCTTTAAGGCTAGCAGCCGCTGATTCAACATATGGTGAAGGAGTTCCGAATGGGTCTATGTCCACCACATCAAATTTACCCTTACATTTGCGAAGAATTAGATTAGCGTCCTCCCGACAGGCTTTCACATTGGTCAAACCATTTTGTTGAATGTTTTCATTGGCCAGTTTAACTGCCAGGGGATTCAGATCATTCACCACTGCCAGAGAAACACCATCAATTTCTTTAGCATAGCGTATTCCCCTTATCCCGCTACCTCCAAATGCATCGCAGATGGTCATATCATCTCCCTTCAATTGGCGGTACATGGTCAGGGCAACCACTGAAAGGTCCCGGTTAAGTTCCATAACCGGGTTGAAAAAAACCGGAGCTTTAGATGTTACTTTATCGAATTGCGGGATTTTAATCCTAATTTGGCCCTCTTTAATATATAAAAAATCTATTTCATTAAATTCAACCATTTATTAACCTCAAATATCTTTATAATTTCTTAAATCCATTTTAATCATTGGAAAATTATATAATTAATTAAAACTTTATTAACCCTTAATCAAAATTTATTCAATCCATATCCCATTACCATTCATATCTAAATTTATTTTATTAT
>JAUNXM010000164.1:0-2104 GCA_030539815.1 Methanobacterium sp. | reverse complement strand
TGGGAATAATAGGATGGCAGTTTGGAAATTTTTATCTTACCATATCCAAGAGTTTATCATTCATAGACAATTTATTTCTGGTAATAATAATTTTAGCGGTTGTTATACTGATTATTAGGAATAAAAAGGATAGATAATATTTAAATTCACCTTTTAAGTTATATTCATTTTTTTAATAGTTTTTGACAGAAGTGGATTGAAAAATTCGGATAGTATAATATTAAAAATTAAAAAAAATAAAGCTGGTATTATTCATTTTCTTTGGAAAACTCTTCATAAACTCGTAATGATTTAGAAAGTGCAGTGGTTTCAGTGATGGTGGTTCCTAGTATTATGGCCAGGAGAAGTTGTTCAGGACGGGCTCCAAATTCTCTGGCAACTTCCAGATGGGTACGTAGGCAATGGGGCGATCCAAGTGCAGCGGCTGCGCCAATAGACACAAATTCTTTGGTGAGAGGGGGAAGGGCTTCATCTACCATCGTAACTTCAACTTTATCAAAAAATGCCTTTAAAACAGGTGGGTTTTCAGATAAAACCTGGAAAATTTTCGGCACGAAACCAAAATAATCATCTATTTTTTCCATAATATTCTCCACATCCACTTTTTGATTTTCATATTGTACTGTTTTAGAGTCCACTGGATCACATCTTTTAAACTTTTTCATGGCCACCTTCAATTAAATGAGAGTTGTCTGATTTAAAATAAATAGTTTTACTTTTTTCTATTATTTCCTTATGGGAACTTTTAAAATAAAAGGGGGTTCTATGGGAGTGTGGAGATGTAAATTTTGGGTAGAGATTTGTTATTTGATTTTGACATGCAAAAATTAGAAGATTTTGTTAAAGAATTTTAAAGAATAAAATTTAGTATTAAAATTAAATATAAGGGTTAGGGGAGGTCAATGGTTGATTGCATCCTTCACTTTGTCAAAAAAACCCTTCTCTTCGTGGTAGATTTCATCACCACTGATCTTGGCGAACTCTTCCAGAAGTTCCTTCTGACGGGGGCTGAGCTTCCGGGGAGTGACAATTTTCACCTTCACGTATAAGTTTCCTTTACCATTCCATCTTAGATGCGGCATGCCCTGACCTTTAATTCGGAATGATGTTCCGGTCTGGGTTCCGGCGGGTATTTTAAGCTCTACTTCTCCATCAATGGTTGGTACATCCACTTTATCTCCCATGGTGGCCTGAACGAAGCTTATTTGCTTTTCAAAGTGCAAGTTAGCTCCTTCCCTTTGGAAGTACTGGTGGGGTTTCACCCGGATGAGAACGTAAAGATCGCCAGGAGGCCCGCCACGTATACCAACATCTCCTTCACCAGGAACTCTCAGGCGGGATCCATCCTCTACTCCGGCAGGTATTTTCACGTGGATGGTGCTCTTTTGCCGTACAATACCTTTGCCATGACATTCATGACAGGGGTTGTCTATTATTTTTCCCTCACCACGACAGGCGCTGCAGGGCCGTATGGTGGCGAACTGACCCAGGGGGGTGTTTTGCACCTGTCTGACCTGACCACTTCCTCCACAGATATCACAAGTCCTGCTATCTGTTCCAGGTTCGGCTTTTGATCCGTTACAGTGGGGGCAGGTTTTTTTATGGGGAACTGCAATGTCCTCTTCCAGTCCATGGGCTGCGTTTTCTAGGGTGATCTTCATTTCATAAAGCACATCATCGCCCTGTTGGGGGCCGTTACGACGACCTCCTCCAAATCCGAAAAGATCAAATATGCTCTCGAAACCACTTCCTCCCCCACCACCACCGCGGCTTCCTCCAAATCCGAAGCCACGAAAAATATCTTCGAAATTTATATTGTTAAATATGTCTTCTTGGCTGAATCCTCCCATTCCAGCATGGCCGTACTGGTCGTAGGTGTTTTTCTTCTCTTCATCAGAAAGTACTGCGTAAGCTTCACTGATTTCTTTGAATTTTTCACCTGCTTCGGGGTCTTCGCTCACATCAGGGTGATATTCCATGGCCAGTTTACGGTAGGCCTTTTTAATATCTTTCTTAGTGGCTCCTTTCTCCACTCCCAGAACTTCGTAATAATCGCGCTTTTCTGCCATGCTAATCTTCCTAAATCTGCTGAATCCTGAAATTA
>JAUNXM010000163.1 GCA_030539815.1 Methanobacterium sp. | reverse complement strand
TTCCACATAACTTCTCACAACAGACGCACTAGCCTTTATTTGATCAACAGTAAATTTAACTGTAGTTCCTGTGCCAATGGAGTTCCATGGTTTCATGACCGCAAAGTGAGCTTTGTTTCCACTAGTATTGTAGTGGTCAAGGATCATGCTGTACATATACACCAAATTTTCAAACCTAAGATAGGTTCCTAAACTGGTTTGATATGCGAAGTCAGGTGTTTTACCACTACTATCCATGTAGTTTTTAACATCATGGGCTATCTTGAGATATTCTACCATGAGAATATTACCCGCCCTAATGTTTTCAATAGGATTAGTAGGTGCGCTGAAAGTCCCTAATGGTATGGAACCAGTGCCTCCATTATTGATTTGTATGGTTGCAGTTACCAAAAGCTCCAAAAACTGATGCATAGTCACTTCAGTAGAACCAACTAAAACATTATTAGGTAGCCTCCCATTAGATTCCACATAACTTCTCACAACAGACGCACTAGCCTTTATTTGATCAACAGTAAATATTGTATCTTGACTAATCTGATCAAAGAAATCTTTATCCAACCACCCGTATCGGAAGAGTGCAAATCCTGATGACCCTCCGGATAAGGCTGATTGTATGTCTTGGTTGATTTCTTTTACGGATAGTGCTACTAAGTTGTTATCACTCTGGTAAGTTTGCAAACCAGCAACTACCGGTTTGGTGGAGTGGCTTACTATGTAAGCTGTAGCCGAGGTTATCCAATCATTGTCTTCGTTGTAGTTTCCCTCATAGATCATGGGCACCAGGAAGTCCAGATAGTTGGATAATTTAGCATAATCTTGCCCATAGTAATATGCATTGGCTGCTCCTTCAGGCATAAGTGCAGCTGAAACTGCTACCTTTGCCTTTATGGATTTTACATTGGTATACACTCTCTGGACAAAGCTGGTTATGGCTTCAGTTCCTCCGGAGTGTTGGTATGCTGTTCCTGGATAGCGAACATAGTCTAAGTGAATTCCAGCAATGTTGTAGTTTGTAGTGATATCCCGTATGGTTTTTACCAGTGCGTCAGTGGTATTACTGTCTTTAGGATCAACCCAGTTACCCTGCGTATCTACAAAACAGGTTATCCAGGCATGGATCCGTATTTCTGTACCTTGTAGTTTGTTTATTATGGTCGTCAGGACATTCTGATATGTAGGATATGATATGCGGTTTGCCTTGACGAATACATCCGTTATTCCGGCTGTTATTAATTCGTTGACATTGACGTTGTTTACGTCATCCACATTTAACCATAACCCGTGGACATTATTATAGGTTCCATCTGCTGCTGCCGCAGTGTAATTTTGAATGGTGTCTGTTTGGTTACTGTTTTGATATGAACTATTTTGAGTGATATTGGTAGGTTCTGATGTCTGGTTTTGTTGTAGATTGGTTGATGAATCATTAACCACCGCGGTGGTTGTATTCTGAATAGTTATTGGGTTTGTAGTGTTTTCTTCAATTTCGCTGGTGTTGGTTGTGTTCGTGAAATTATCTGAATATGATTGATTTGGGGTGGCATAGGTAATACTCGATGCCAGCATGGCTACTGTGAGTACGAGTAGCATTGCCAGCAACCATTGTTGCTTCAGTATTATGCCCCCTCATATGTCTGCATGTCAGTTGAACACAGATAGATTGGTTCCTGACACAATAAGATCGTCCTTTTCTGCATATAAATCTTTTCATTTATTTTTGCCTAAAAATCCCTTAAATCTTGCTTTTTAAGATTTAAAACCCTCAGAATTGGAATTGGTGATGATGATTCCCATTGATGATCTTCCTTTGGTGACACACCCACCATCTGAAGCCCTCCCCCTATTGTGTCCCCGAATTTAGGAGTAATGTTGTCTTAAAACAATATTCCAAAACCCCACTCAAATTCTAGACAATGTCTAAAGATTAAGCAAAGAAAAATAGTGATTATTACTGGTAAAAGTAACTGAAGAAAGTAATAAAGTGGCAAATAAGATTAAAATCAATTTTATCAGAATAATATGGAAATAATCCCATAATAGAATTCCATGAATTTTTTTAAGTATTATTAATACCCCATATGATACTTAATACAATTTATGGTCCTTAGAATAATAATAAATAAATTAAAATACTTTAAATAACTTTAGATATCCTTAAAAGACTAATTCATTGCATCTTTAGAATATCCCGTGAAGTAGCTATGGATGTGTTATATCCATGCAACAGCCAATGATGATTTAGCAATGAATTAATTGATGATACTAAACTGGATAGAATAAACAAATGGCATTGGAGAATAATGAAGTTTTGGTGCTTTAAAGGTATAATCCCGCAAATTATGAGTAATTGGCTAAAAAAGATATATTTTCCTGATAAATTTCCTTGATAAAAAATTAAGAATTTCTGGTCTCAGACAACAAAACTTATATTTATATTCCATTGATTTTAAAGTCATTTACATGATAATAGAGAAGCTGAAAAGGGCAGTGCAGATTCTGGAAGACTCACCTGAATTTACAAAATTAATTCCAGAGGTCCGGAGTAACATTGTTATGGCCGGAGAAAAGGCCCAGGGAACAGAAGATGTTGCCGGGATCCCTGGACGTATCACTGTAGTTAAAGGGATTCCCGTAGCTGTTTCCATGCCGGATTTCGGTGCTTCATCACATATGGCCCGCCTGGTTTTAAGTGTAATGAAACATGACCCTGAAAAGCGCAGCGCCCTGAACATTAAATACCACCCATTTCTGGTTGAAACCTGCCGAAAATTGGGTTTAAAGGTTTCCAGTTATGATAGAAGCCAAGAACCTCCAGAAGTAGAGAAAATAGAAGGTAGTTCCATATCTTGGGGTGTTGAAATGGCTGTAAAAAATCTGGGTGCAGTTCCAGATGTAATCTTCCACAAGGGTGCCTGGGGAAAAGAACCCATGATTGTACTGGTGGGGACCCAACCCGAAGAACTTGCTGATATGGCTGTATGCCTGGCAAAGCTATTTCTGGCCAGTGAGAGCAAAACGTATAAATAATAAAATACTGATTCATAAAAACCCTGAAAATTTTAGAAAATGCACCCCTAAAATTATCACATCGCTCCTTAAAAGTGCCATTTTAAAACCTTTAGGAAGAGCAAACCCCTGAGTATAAGAAGTTATTATACTATGATTACAATAATATATAGAAAGATTAATAATTGATGGATGAATAATCAAAACAAGACCAATTATTAATGATAAGTTATTTAAAGGAAATTATCGCGTTTGGTGTTAATTCGCACCTATATAATTATGATTATAAATATTGAGGGACTAAAATGCATTATAAGATGTATGACGAGATGATGGAGCAACCCCGCTCTTTAAAAGAAACCATGGAAATGGAAAAATCTCACATGAAAGAAATAAGTGAGAAATTTCAGGAATTCGACAAAATATACTTGGTAGGATGTGGAAGCTCCCTTTCGACATGTTTTTCATCTAAAGATGCCATGAACATCGTTTCAAACAGGGATCTGGAGGTTTTCACCGGTTACGAATTCTTTTATCATAAAAAATTACTCCAGGATAAAAATGCAGGAGTTATCCTAACCTCTCAATCAGGAGAAACCGCCGACACTCTGGCTGCACTCCGAAGAGCACAGGATGAAGGAATGTACACTGTATCCATAATTAACGAAGCAGAAAGCACCATGATGCAGGAGTCTAATGACGCGATATTAACCCGGTGTGGCAGAGAAACCGCCATCCTAGGCACCAAAACATACATGACCCAGTTAATGTGCCTGTACCAGACGCTCTTCACTATGGAAGACTCATCTGAAGCCAAAAAAGTCCTTAAAGATCTGGATAAAATCCCTCAAATTACCCAGGATCTCCTGAAAGATACTGAAGAAGATAACAAAAAACTAGCCCAACAATACGCAGATAACGACATATTCTATTGCATGGGGAGCGGTCCAAACTATGGACTGGCCTACAAGTTGGCTATGACCATGTTCATGGAAGGAGCACTTAAACACTCCTGCCCATTATACTCAGGGGAATTCCGCCACGGACTCATAGAGCGAGTGGAAAAAAACATCCCAGTAATATTCCTCGACGCTGACTACCCTGGAGATGAATTCACTCGCAAATCAATAGAATTCTCGCGGAAAATCGGGGCCAACAACATTATATACAAAATGCAAGACTACACCGACATCAACCCGCTACTAGCACCATTTGTACTGGTAGTACCCCTGGAATGGTTCATTTACTACCTGGCCCACTACAACAAAGAAGACCCTGGAAGCACCCGGCACATCGGGAAGGTAAGGTACTGATGTCTTGGAGTATTTTCCAAAATTATAATATTCTATGAATAGTTCGAATTAAAAAAACTACTTATCTTTTTAAATAATTA
>JAUNXM010000162.1 GCA_030539815.1 Methanobacterium sp. | reverse complement strand
TATCAAATCTTAGAAAATGTTGTCCTAAATGCGAAACCATGAAAGTTATAATGCACGCTTCTCTATAAGTGCGGTGAAGATTTGGTTAAATACCCTGAAAAGTAAAACAGAAGTTACAGTACTTGATAAATGGCTGGATATTTTTGGATAGCTCATTTCACCAACGAACATTATTAAATCTTCTATATTAAAATAATAAATTTTAAACCAGTTATCATTACATGCGATACACCATTAAAAAATTTTGTATTGATACAACAAGAATAATTTATTTAATAATTAATCTCAATTTAGCACTGTTAAATGATAAACATAACAAAAAATTATTTTTTAAACGATACGATAAAATCATTTTTACCTTAGATTTTTAATATATTATTCAAACTTGATTTATTTCCCTGCTAATGTGTTTGGCCAGTCTCTTGGCCAGGGCCAGTATGGTGAGAACTGGAGGAGCGCCAGGTGAGCGTGGAAAAACACTGGCATCACACACGTAAAGACCCTCAATATTGGTTTGCAGATCTTTATCCACCACTTCACCTATAGCAGCAGTTCCACCTGGATGAGCTCCCCGGGCAGGGGTGGAAACAAGTGTCTGTGGATCCACACCGGCTTCGGTGAGAATGGCCCCGGCAAGGGCGGAGCCTTCTGCAAGCAGTCCCAAATCATTGGAGGTGTTATTTTTAACCACCCCTTCACCATCCACCCTACCAGATGATTCATCCTGGATTTTGACCATAATACCCAGGATATCCTTCTCCTGGAATCTGCGGTTTTTGAGTTTTGAAAAGAGTAAACCAGAATAATGAGGGGCCAGTATGATTCCATCATCCATCTTCAGCAATCCGTTCATGGAAACTTCCTTATAAAAATGGATATCAGGCAATACCCCTCCCACAGTGACAAAGGTGTCCACAAAAAGATGTTCACCAGCCACTAAACCAGCAGTTCTAAGTATTAATGGTGTTTCCACGGCACCGGAACAAACTATAACTGTGTCGGCATAATATTCGTTTTTAACACCGTTTTCCTGGTTTAAGACTTTTAATCCTTTTAAATGTCCATTATTAGTTAAAATCCCGGTTACCTGGGCGTTATCTATGATTTGAAGACCTTTTTTCTCTGCTTCAAGGAGAAAGTCAAGGGAACTCCACTTGGCATTACGGGGACACCCCTGTGCACATTTACCACAGGGGATGCACTCATCTGGATTGATAAATTTTGGCATTTTATCCATGCTCAAACCAAGGGAAGAAGATGCCTCCATAATCTTTAAGGTTCCTTCACCAAAATGAGTTTCTGGGAGTTTTCCAACTTTTAATTCCCTTTCCACTTCCAAAAATTCAGAGGAAATGTCAATCCCCATTTTTTTGAACTCGGTCTCACAGGTTCTGACTGCGTTTCCTGCAGTAACCATGGTGGTACCTCCCAGGCAGGAGGTCTTTAAAAGTTCCACTCCAACATCCAGATTATCATAACATTGGAAGGCTTTATCTGGGGTAACTTTTTTCCCTTTTTCTATCAGGGTAACTGATACTCCTTGCATAGTCAGTTCTCGAGCAACAGTTGCACCACCAGCTCCAGAACCAACTACAATAACATTTCCCATTTTATCAAACTTCAAAGAATAATTCATTTAGTATTTGATATTTCCAGATAATTTCCCAGCACTATTAAACTTGAACATACTTTTATATTATTAAAATACGCTCCAATGCATATATGATTACTATTTATGATGATTACTATTGTTAAAAAACCATATTTACTAATATATTAATAGAATATTCACTTTTATTCCATTAACTGTTATTTAAGGTGTTATTATATATATTTGGTTATTTGAGATTCTATTTACGATATAGTGTTCTTCTTTGGGGTTTTGTTTTTCTTCTCATAATTCTTCTAGGAGTTTTGCTGATTTTTGGATTTTTAGGTTGATCCTGAGACTTAAAGAGTTTATCAGCAAAATATCCTCCAATAGCCCCCATCAAACAGTAAATTATCAAACTAACAATCAATCCCAGTATAAGAGTGAAAATGCCATCAAGAGCATAACCTACCCCGATCACCACTGCACTGGGGAGCTGATAAGGAAGAACCGGTGGAGTGAACAGGCAAACCACAAAATAGAGGAGGCACAATAAACCAGTTGCCAGTGCACCAACTTTATAACTGGCTTCTTCATCAGGGGTGAGGTAAACAGCCACAAATCCAACTAAAACCAGGGCAAATATCCCTCCAACATTAAAAAAGGCCAGAATAAGACCCAGTATAATACTGGTCAAAATAGCCATTTCCAAACTTATTTTTGGCATGATAAATGTTCCTCTCAAATTATAAACTGGCAATAGACATGGACTTAAACTTCACTCATTGGAATCTTTGATTTTTAATCATTCTATTCTATAATAGATTTTATAAGTATATTAGAGTTTATAAGGGTTTTCATTAGACTTTATCCCCATTAAGTGTAGATGAAAACAACTATGAAAATTTACTAAAGTTTACTGATATTCAAACAATAAGATAAAGTTAAAAGAATTAAAAAACAAAATTATATTAATGTCTGTTAATCCCAAAAAGATAACCCGTAGTGTGGAAGATTACTTGGAGGCCATGTATTCTCTTGAGCAGCAACAGGGAACAATCCGGGTGAAAGATGTGGCAGAAACCCTGGGAGTAAAGCCACCTAGCGTGGTTGAAGCTGTTAAAAAGCTTTCTAACATGAACATGGTTTCCTATGAGCGTTACGGTACTATTAAGTTAAAGGATGATGGAGTTAAAATCGCTGAGGAAGTAAGCTGTCGCCATCAACTTCTCAAGGACTTTTTAATAATGATGGGTGTGGACAAGGAGATAGCAGAAAGTGATGCCTGTTCCATGGAACATGTTATGGATGTTTCCACCATTAGCAAGCTACGTAAATTCGTGGAATTCAACCATAAATTTCCCAATGCCTGTGAATACATGGAAAGATTTCGAGAATATGCTGAAAAAGACACGGTCGCTCCTGGTGATGAATAAATTTATAGTTTAATCTATATTTACCTATCCTTATGATCCATATCAATAATTCTTAAGATCCATATCAATATTTACTCCAATCAAAAGATTTATTCTATTTTGTAATAGAAAATCCCAGATGGGATAAAAACAAGGGGGTATATGGAAAATGAGTATTTTTAACGGAAGTTTCAACTCTGATGTTGATAAACTGGAAAATGAAGGAGATGTAAATGGCTTAATTAAAACATTAGAGAAGGGTGATAACCGCCATAAAGCAGATGCGGCCAGGGCACTCGGAAGATTTAAGGACAATAAAGTAGTTAAAGTTCTATTAGATGCATTAAATAGTGATGATAGTGATGTTCGATGGAATGCCGCCAGTTCTCTGGGAAAAATTGGTGGAAATGACGTTACACCTTTCCTATTAAAAACACTTCGTGATGAAAAATGGTATGTCCGTCTGCAAACTGCCGAGGCACTGGGGGAAATTGGAGATGAACGAGCATTATTACCCCTTTTAGAATCACTAAAGGATAAGAAGATTAGGAACAACGTTGCCATAGCCCTGGGACATTTAGGGGATACAAGGGCTGTAGATCATTTAATCGATGCCCTAAAGGATGATGATTTCAGTTTTCGCAGTGCCGCTGAAGAAGCACTGGGTATGATTGGTGATGAAAAAGCAGTTCCTGCCTTAATTGAAGCTTTAAACGATGAAGATGTGAGTGTTCGCAGGCATGCTGCTGGAGCACTGGGTAAAATCGGTGATGAACGAGCAATAAAACCACTTTTAAGTGCCCTTGATGATGAAAAATGGTACGTGCGTCTGCAAGTGGAAGAGGCAATACAGGAACTCAACTCTCGCTTAAAGGAAAAACAAAAGTAATTAAGATAATATGTGTATTGGGTAGTTTAATTTTCTTTGTTATCGGTTTTCTTTGTTATAGATATTCCCTTATTTTTTCAGCAATTTGCCTCCGGACTTCGGTTGATATTTTTTTTGGTGGTCGTGGACGCATGTATCCAAAATGGGGATCTTCAAAGGTGTGCCCTGCAAAATTTACAGGATGATTGTAACGGGGAATAAAATGCCAGTGTAAATGTGGCTCGGGAGCACCCTCCAAGTAAAAGGTGTTCATTAAACATCCCCAATTAAACAGGGTAGCTTTAAATGCACGTTTTACCGCCCGCTCCATACTTTCCAGTAATTCAATAAAATCATCCCATTCCTCCTTGGAAAGTCCAGTTAAGGTTTCCTGGTCCCGTTTAAGTGCCACCACACAGGTGGCCAGGTTACTCTGGTTGGGAGCCAGAAACACGATCCAGTGATCAGTCTGGATCAGAGGATCTCCGAAATCATAATCAACCAGCTTTTCACAGTAAGGACACTCAATACTCATAATTAATTTCCCCTAATTTTCTAGTTTAAAGTTATATTTT
>JAUNXM010000161.1 GCA_030539815.1 Methanobacterium sp. | reverse complement strand
CACTGAAAAAACCATAGATATTAACTTAAAACTCATGAAGGTGTAACATAATGGACGATAAGAAAGAAAACCGGACGGTTATAGAGGCAGAAGTTCCCATGGGTACTGTTCACCCCGCTGCACTTGAACCATACCGGCTAAGACTCTTTGTGGAAGATGAAATCGTCCGCGATGCGGAGATGACTGTGGGAGTCAACCACCGGGGCGTGGAACGGATCATGGAAGGCTTGCCAGTGGAAAAAGCCAACAGTCTCACTGAGAAGATATGCGGGATATGCTCCAACAGTCACATCTGGAACTCCTGCCGGACAGCAGAAATAGCCCTGGGAATAGAAGTACCAGAACGAGCAAACTACATCCGAATCATAATGGAAGAACTGGAAAGACTCCATAGCCACTTACTTTACCTGGCCCACGGCAGTGAAGTACTAGGCCATGAAACATTTTCCATGCGTCTTTTCTACATCCGGGAAACAGTAATGGACCTTCTGGGAACAATTGGTGGTAATAGGGTACAATATGGTTCCGCAGTTCTGGGAGGCGTCAGACCAAGATGTGAACTGGATGATAACCGAATAAACCAAATTAACGATGGTATGGATCTTCTTGAAGAGAAAATCACCTCCTTTGCGGATCGATTTGTATCTGATCCCATGGTGATGAGCAGGATCACCGGGGTGGGAGTAATCAGTCAGAAAGATGCACTCAGACTGGCCTGTACTGGGCCAACACTACGGGCTACAGGAGTTGCCCAGGACTTAAGGAGAGAAATGCCTGAATACGATCCCTTTGATTTCGATGTAATAACCCAGGATGATGGGGATGTGAAATCACAACTACTGATGAGGGTTCTAGAAATACCAGAAGCAATCAAGATTATACGTCAGGCAGTTCGTGACCTTCCTGGTGGTCCCATAACCAATCGAAGCTGGGATATGGAGGATACTCCCATTACTAAAAGTTACATTGAAGTTCCACGGGGAACACTTTACCATTCCTATGCCCTGGAAGATGGTCGGGTCAGAAATTGTGTCATCAGAACACCCTCCATGGCCAACATCGGAGCCATGCAGCACGCCTGTATAGGTCACCATATTACCGATGCCCAGCTTTCTGTGGTTCAATGTGACCCCTGTTTCACCTGCACTGACCGGGCAATTGAGATCATTAAGTTATGAGGAGAATAAAACATGGATCTTATATATTCAGTACTAGCAGTAATAGGCACCCTGGTGGTGGCCTTCATAGTAAGCCTCTTCTTACCAGGCATTGAACGGAAGTTCGTCCACGCCCGGATCCAGCAGAGGGTAGGCCCTCCCATTACCAGTCCCGGGATCATGGCGCCCCTGAAATTCTTTTTCAAAGAGACCATCACTCCCGAGTCATCAATGCCAAGACTCTACAATGCACTGCCCATTATAAGTTTAATAGTTGTGTTCATCCTTTTATTATTCCTTATCCCGGAAATGTACTTTTTAGGAGCACTGGCAAGTGTTATTGCGCTTGTAGGGTTCCTGAAAGTGGAGGAAGTCATGTACATGTTCATGGGAAGCCTGTCACGTTCGGTAATGTCAGTACGCATGCCCTTCCCTGATAAGGCTAAAGGAGCAGCTCATCCAAACACACCCCAATCATTCTTTGAAGACCTGAGTAGTCTAAGGGCCTTCCGTCTTATTGCTTTCGGATCATTCCCCCTCTACATTGCCATGTTTGTAGCAGTAGCCCAAACTGGAAGCATTTACCTCCAGGATATCATCGCCTACCAGCAATTGCACGGACCGCTACTGTTCAGTGTGGCAGGAGCACTGGGAGCATTTGTCTTCTTCATTGGATATATGATTCTCCTAAACGAGTATCCATTCTCTATACTAAAAGGTAAACCTGATGTTATTGAAGGACCTTACATGGAATATGCTGCCAAGTACCGAGCATATGTCTTCATAACTCGTGGATTTCTGATGTTCACACTGGCAACCCTATTCTCAACCCTGTTCTTGGGAATAGCCCCCAACATCCTGAACCCGACCTTCATCATCACCCTGATCGTGGCCCTGTTATTCCCCATGTTCATGGCTGTACTCAGTGCATTCTCTCCCATATTCACCTACAAACAATTTTACCCTACTGTTGCCGGGGTTTCCATCATCGGAGTCCTGGCCATAGTGGCTGCTTTACTTTAGTTCAGAAAATGTTAACCAACAATTAAACAAGAGATGGATACTTCAACAAAAAAAAATTATGGTGATCAAATGAAAATAGTGATAAGACCCCTGCACATCATGAGCTTAGGGGGTTACATCGTGGAAACCGAGTTCCCTTACCGGAATGTTATAGTGGTGAATCCTACTGAGGAGCCTATAAAACTGGAAGTTCCTGTTTTCAATAAGGAGTGGTTGGAAGAGCAAGGAAAGTTGGGACTGGAACTAACACCCCTTACTGATGAAGATAATTATCTGAGCCAATTCCGTAAGAAAAAAGCTAAACTGGAGCGATTAAAAGAAGAAAAAGGATTAAAGGTTGATTAAAACCCTTAAATCTTTATAAATTATTTACTTATTATTAATTATTTTCAGTCTATCAGTGATTAAATACATTAAATCAGCCATTATTCTATTCCCATATAATTTAAAACTAATTATTGGAATCCAGTTCTTTCTACAATTTGGGTTCTACCCGATTTTTTTTCATTAAATTCTGTTAGTATTATTCTTTAGATTTGCCTGGAATGATCTAACCACTATGGGGTTAAGGGCTGCTTCTGGTAATCCCAACTCTTTTAAAACTAATTTGGAGAATTCAATAAGGTTTGGAGGATAATTATCTGGGGATAGCATATCTACAACTTCCTGGATATGTTGAAGGTAATTCAAGGCTTCATCCATCCTCTGATATGCTTTATTATCCTCTTGAGGATGATCCCAGGAAGCTAATAATACATTTAAATCTTTAATAGATTTCAATTTTTCAATAGATCGAACTGATTCTGCAAAGTCATCATAAATCGGTAGATCTCCCCTAAGGGGCACTGCATCGCCAGTGATAAGAACACTGTCCCCCTGAATATAAAGGGATATGGAACCTGCTGAATGGCCCGGGGTGTGTATAATTTCCACATTTAGATTTCGACCCATATCAATAATATCCCCATCTTTTAAAACATGATCCAATTGAACTGGTCCTTCTACCATTGAATGAAAATTAGGAACCGGACGTTCCTTAAATTGTAAACCCACATCTTCAATCCAGGATTTTTCATTAAGGTGGGCTGCTATTTCACAGCCAGACCTCCTTTGAATGGAGGATGCAGAGCCAACATGATCCGGGTGGGAGTGGGTCAGGATCAGTAATGATATATCCCTGGCTTTGTGACCGATTTTTTCCAAATAATCCAGGATTATTTTCTCTGAAGAGCTAACTCCACTATCCACCAGGAAAATTTTATCCCCACATATTAAGTAAGCGTAGACAAAACGATCCAGAGTTCCATAATCAGTTTTAACCTGAAAAGGTATCTTTATAGCGTGAACATGATCAGTAATTTGCATAAATGAACCTATATACGTCAAACAATTTAAAAATAGTGAATATAACTAATCTACGAATAATTGGATGTGTTCATTTCATTCAAAGGGTTTCTTATCCCTATTAAATTATCATTCTATTAAAAACCATTATTTTTTTAAAAAATTCTTATTCTCATAATATGATTGCATGACGATTTAGGCCCATAAACGAAGATGTAATGTTCGTGTTTATTACTTACTATAAAATAACAAATTAGGTTAAATGCTCTCTTAATGGACGTATAAGGGTGTAAAAATTCATAATATTTATTTATCAAGTGCAATAAGATTCTATTCTAAGAATTCATTGCAAAATTCCCGTTGATAGTGATTTAAAGACATTGGATGGTGGGTGTGCCGTTCAAATTAGTTATATTTTTCATAAATACGCCTTAATAGGGGCTGGTTTATTAATAAAACAAACCAGTGACACCTATTCAATAACAACTTTACAAAACCTTTAGAATGTCCCTTAAATTTTAAATAAAGCTTTAAAATTGATTTTTTTTTAAAAATTAGATGAAAATATTTATATAGTATGGTAAAATGATCACATGTTGTCCAAAAGCATCCCCTGATTTTTAGAGGATGTTAGGGGACACGGAGGCGGTAGAATTAATCGGAAATTCATACTATTAGTGTTGATGCTATTTAGTTTGGCATTGACATCTAATGCATCTGCAGCAGCAGATAACTTAACCGATAATTTAAACGGAAATTCAATACAATATTCGGTACAAACACAAAATACCACGGAAATTTTACAGAACACTACAGATAAAGAATCAATTGAAAGCTCTGGTGATTTATCTAGTGAAAACATTACAAAAAACAATCTTTCAAAAACAAATTCTAATAAATGAATTAATAAATATTTGTAATAAAACAAAAAA
>JAUNXM010000160.1 GCA_030539815.1 Methanobacterium sp. | reverse complement strand
TGGGCAAGTATCCGTAGGGGGATGTTTTAAGAGCTCTTTCCACAGTAACATCATCAGTGTAGGCGCTAAGGTAAACCACCGGGATGTCCAGATCATTGATCTGTTCGGCAACATTGATCCCGTCCAGTTCCCCGCTCAAGACTATGTCCATTAGTATCAGGTCCGGGCGGAATAGTTCGGCTTTTTCTATGGCATCCCGGCCATTGGCCACGGTATCAACCACCAGATAACCCATATCTCCCAGTTGGGCTGCTAGATCCATGGCAGTGATGATTTCATCCTCCACAATTAATATCTTGGGACGTTCCTCCCAGGAGATCTCATCATCCTGACTAGTTAGGGGTACACCTTCACCAAGACCTTTATAACGAATTAGTTCTACCTTATCACGGTATTCTTGATGTTTCTGGAGGGTGGTTTCCAGGGTTAACTGCAGTTCTTTGTCTGGGTAGGGTTTTATGATGTACCCATAGGGACTGGTAGATTTAGCCCTTTGCAATGTCCCTTCATCAGAATAAGCAGTTAAAAAGACCACCGGGATGTCAAGGGAGCTAATTTTCATGGCTGCCTGGATTCCATCCATATCTCCCTGGAGTACAATGTCCATCAGCACCACGTCTGGTCTAATTTCCGCGGCAGAGTCTATGGCTTCTGGACCACTGGCCACAATGGCCGGAACATCAAAACCAGCATTAACCAGTTTATCCTTCAGATCCATGGCAGTTATCATTTCATCTTCCACGATAAGCACTGATGCAGGTTTCATTATTCTCTCTCCAAAACATTATCCTGTTTTTAATTAATATTTGATGTTTAATCAATTATCAGGTGTTTAATCATTATTCGGTGTTTAATTAATAAAATAGGCTGGGAATGGTGGGTGAAAATATATGGCCAATTTTTCTCAATAAACTACTCCAGAATCCGTTTTTTCTTAATTACTGGTTAATATTTTGTTAAAATAGGAATAAAAATATTTTGGAAATTGGGTTGAACAAATTAATCTACTATCTCATCCTGGACCGATACACAGAATCTGCACAGTGCACTGGGGGTGTTCTTTTGTTTATCCTTAACCGGGCAGATGTAAACACCATTTACCAGTTTTAGGGTGAAACCACCAGGGAAACGGGTTCCCACAGGGTGTATTGACTCTTCTCTTACAAAGGCCGTGTAAGTGGAAACCACAAGGGCAATACGGTGAAAACACTTCTCATCATTGTTACGGGACTTTTGGGATATTTCAGACTGAACTTTTAAAAATTCAGAGAGTTCTACCGGGTTAACCACTCCAGTGTAGTCTAACTGGTCATCTTTTATATCTTTTATCCTGGTGAAGAATGCTTTGGTAAAACGAGCAATATAATCATCCCTTTCTTTCGAGGGCATGAAACTGGCATCTTCCCGTATGAAGTTGGATGCCTTCATAATATCCAATATATGGATGGCTCTTGCTTCCTTTTTAAGAGTTTTTAAGAGATTATTTTTTCTTATTTCCTGGTTAAAATCTAATTCATCTAATTTATCTACCATATTGTCACCAGGTAATGTTTTATACAAAAAAATTATTTTTCTTAATAAGTGTGTCCTTTAATCTGAATAAGTGTATCTCCTCATATAACTACATATCTGGTTCTTGTAGTGCAATACAGAATCCGCACACTGCCAGGGGGTTGTTTTCGTTATTTTCCTTCACCGGGCAGTAATAGATATTATTATCTTCACGCACTTTCAAACCACCGGGGAATGGTGTACCCACCGGATGGACTGGTTCTTCCAGGATGAAGGTGGTGTAAAGGGACAGGATCAGGTATGGTTTAAAGGATCGACGATTACTAAACTCTGCCTCCATTAGTTTTTCCTGTTTCTCCAGGAGCAGAATGGCTTCCCCTAACTCCGCAGTATCCACATGTCCATTGTAGGATGTTTTATCATTTTTAACATCACGGTAACCCTTCAAGTATCCTTCAGTGTACATTTTAATGTACTCTTCCTTGAAGTGGGGGTGCACGTGTTCCATATTCTTCTTTAGGAAACTGCAGGTCTTGATGAAATCATGGATATGCACTTGATTGGCTTCACCCTTCAAGGCCTCCAGGAGATCATTTTTGGATATCTCCCTGGAAAAATCCAGTTCTTTGATAATCATATTCCCAATTAACTTTAGTTATTCTTTAACTCATGCTTAATTCAATCAACCCACTTGGTTAATAATAATTCCCTTAAAAGAAATGTTCCATGAGGGTTTAATCATGTGCCATGATACTTTTTAAGTATACTTTCCGCAGTTTTAGGCCCTATACCTTCAATTCGAAGTAGTTCCTCCCTGGAAACGTATCGAAGATCTGTTCCAAAGGCATCTACCAGAGCCCGTGCCCGTCTGCGGCCCAGGCGTTTGATCCCCACCACCAGTGGGAGTAGATCATCCTTCACCCCGTAATATAATCTGGCGGTGAGGTTTTCCATGGAATCCAGTCCGGTGTAAACCCCCAGAACCTGGCATATCTCCCTGTGGAACTTTACCAGTCGGGATGCCTCGTAGGCGGCTCTCCGTGTGGATGCTGCATAGACGTTAAAGGCATTTTCAATTTCATACTCGCTCCGTTCATCCATCCACTCCATGAGGGTGGCGGCGGTGGCTTCGTCATTACCCACATCCACCACAAAGAGACCAGCACGGTTGAGTCGATCCCTCACAGGGTCCCGACTTTTACGGCCCTTGAAGGAGATGGGGATCAGATCAGGGGTGCGGCATATCTCGTAGACCAAACGGGGCATGTCCACTTCCCCACCTGATCGGGCAAATTCCTTAAGGCGTACTGCAGTCTGCACTGCATAGTTGCTCTTGGCTATTAACATGCCAAAGGCGGTGGCCCTCAAACCATCAGGAACTGCCTGAATCATTCCGTGTTCCATTAAAAAATCCAGTGACTCCTTAACCTGGAATTGAATGGTATCCGAGGCAAATAAAGAGGAATACTCCGAGTGGGTCATCTGGAAACCAGAAAAGGTGTCCTTGAAAAATTCCAGGAGTTCATCCGGGTTTTTAGCCATACCTGCTGCTACCTGGGATATGATCTGACGGTAAACTGCATCCCTGTTTTCCAGCAACTTGGAGTTGGTGGCTTCAATCTCCCCGTAAACATACTGGTATTGGAGTTGTTCAGCTTCAGATATGGTTTTACCAATCAGGTAAGAGTAACCTTCCTTATCATATCCTGGGCGCCCGGCCCGGCCGGACATCTGCAGGTAATCAAATACTGGTATGGGTTGGGGTCCCTGGCTGGTCCAGCGGGTGTAATCCCGGATAACCACATTCTTGGAGGGTAGGTTCACCCCGTACATCAGGCTGGGGGTGGCGGTGATCATTAGCAGGTTCCCGGCACGGAATTCCTCCTCAATGATCTCCTTCTGACGGTCAAATAAACCAGCATGGTGGAAGGCCATTCCATTTTCAGCACATTCAGCCAGCTTGAGACACACCTCGGTGGGTAGGGAACCTCGTCTGCGGGGTACATCCAGGATCTTCTCAGCCACCCTCTTAAATGCCTTTTTCTTCTCTTTAGGCAGGCTCCTTTTAATCTTACCTGCCAGATAATTGGCCAGTGATTCGGTGAAACGGCGGGTGGAGACAAATACCAGGGCCTGGCTGGATTCCTCCATGGAATCTTTGAGAATACGGAGTATAACATCATTTTTGTTCTTGATACCGAATTCTTCCGTGTTTAGAACTTCCTTAAATAGGGGTACGGGTCGGTAGTCATGTTCCACCACCCGGGCACCCAACCAGGTGGAAAGTTCTTCCATGTTCTGGAGGGTGGCGGACAGGGCGATTAACCTCATTCCCGGGTTTAAAATGCGGGAACGGGTGATGGCACATTCAATGGTGGGGCCACGACTGTACTCCCCGATCATGTGAAATTCATCCACAATGAGGAGATCCACATCAGAAAGGGCGTTCAGGTTGAAACGGGTCAGGGCATCGTAGGATTCAAAGACCATCACCGCCAGATCCGATGAAGAAGGATGTTTGCCCACCTTGATGCCGTGTTCAGCAAATTTTTCAAACTCTTTAACCTTCTCATTCTGTATGGATAAGAGGGGAACTGCATAGACCACCTTACCTCCATCGAGGATTGTCCTGAGAGCAGCCATTACTCCCAGCAGGGTTTTACCACTTGCCGTGGGTATGGCAATGATGAAGTTTTCCTTCTCATCCAGGAGCCCGGCATCCATCACTGCCCTCTGGGCAGGGTTAAGCTCCTCAATCTGGGGGTAAGACTCCCTTATTATTTTCCTGATGATTGGATCCACAGATTCAAGACTCATATTTTCCTTCCGTTATCCCAAATTTTAATAAATCATTTAATGAATTATTGATTCAAATTATTCTGCTCATTATATTTCTGGATTAATTATTATCAGATTAAAATTTTATAACTCCATTTTTTCCTTGCGGATA
>JAUNXM010000159.1:793-4465 GCA_030539815.1 Methanobacterium sp. | reverse complement strand
ATCATTCCTGGATCAACCCTGCCGACAGGTGCTAGAAAAACATTATTCTGCAGGTTATTCGGTAATCTCAGATTTTAGTGAAACCAGGGATTCCCGGAAAATATTTACTTTGATTGAAACCCTTTATCATTATGTCCAAGGCCGTAAAGATATATCTGGATTTTCGAAGGTCTTGAAGATATTATTTGCACCTTTTTCACCATTCTTCAGGACGGTAAAAATTGTGGAAGAAGGCCGGTACTTGGATGTTGGTTGTGGTATCGGTTACTTCCCTTTAACCATGAAATATTTGGGAATGGAACCTAATGGAGTTGAACCAGCAGGTTTCGATCCTGAATTATCCAAAAGATATAATTTGAATATTTTCAACGGAACCCTGGACCAGGCAAAGTTTAAAGATGATTATTTTGATGTTATCAGCCTTAATCATGTATTGGAACATGTGAACAGTCCTTCTGAAACAATTAGAGAACTTAATAGGATTTTAAAACCTGGAGGTTATCTAATCATTGCAGTTCCAGTCAAGGATTCCCTGGCTTCAAAATTATTTGGAAAGTACTGGGCTCAGGTTGACACTCCCCGCCATTTATACCTTTTTTCTCGGGAAATTTTAGAAGAGTATGCACGGAAATACGATTTTGACATTTTAAAGGTGAGGTATAATTCTGAACCCCGGTACCAGATTATTAGTTCCATGATATACCTACTGGAGAATTTTTTCAACAGAAAAATTAATCGGGTTATAATCCACAATCTCTATCTCAATTTACTCCTGATTCCATTCACAACCGTCTTAAACTTATTTAAACTCGGAGATCAATGCGAGATAATCTTAAAAAAGAATTCAACCCATAAATCACCGCAAAACTATCCAATCCATTCTAAATAAGCAAACGTAATAAATCTAAGAGATTTTTATGACTTCTCAACCATTGGTTTCCATTGTGATTCCTGCTTGTAACTCGGCGGACACTTTAGAAAAATGCCTTAAAAGCATTGAAAATCAGAGCTATCCCAACATTGAAATTCTGTTAATAGAGAGCAAGAAATCTCATAAAACTCTGGAAATAGCCCATAAATATCACTGTTCTGTATTCTGTTTGTATAAGCAGAATAGAACCGTGGCAACAAATGTGGGGATAAAAATGGCCAATGGTAAATACATTCACAAAGTGGACTCTGATTTAGTTTTAGATCCTAATTTAATCCTGGAAGCTGTTGATAAATGTGAAAAAGAAAACTACGATGCAATTTCAGTTTCGTGCCCTCCAGATCCCCATATGAGCTTTTGGGCCAAGGTTCGGGTACTTGAAAAAGATTGTTATAATCATCATATCTTTCATTACGGGGCCAATTTCTTTAGGAAAGACATTATTCAGGTGATTGGAGATTTAAATGAATCAATGGTTCTAGGGGAATATTATGACTTTTATAATCGGCTGGTTAGAGCAAATTTCACTGTGGGAATGATTGATTCCCAGGAAATTCATTTAGAAGAACCAAAATCTCTGAAGGAGATCTTTGTTAAACAATTTCATTATGGGGAGACCCTTGAAGAATTTTTTAAGGTTAACAGGGGTGTGGGGTTAGTTCAAATGTCTCCTCTAGGAAAACCTCACTTGAAAAGCTGTAAAAAATTTGCCCAAACACCCCTGTTAACCCTTGGTTATATTATTTATTCTTTCATTTATTATTCCAGTAGCATCTCAGGATTCATAGTGGCGATGCTGAAGAATTAGTGATTATGAAGTGGTAGAATGATTAAAAAATCTTATACACGTGAAGATAGTAAATATAAACCTTCAATAATGATGGTGATCTCTTATCCAGATGTCCGTCTTAAAAAGGAGATGGAATCCCTTCAAAAAAACGGATATAATGTGAAGGTAATTATGTGGGAGCGGGGATGGCCATTCCCCCATGACCCGCAAATCCCAGTTAAAAGTTTAAAGATTAATGCGGATCCAGGACATATAAAGTCTCTATTTTACTTCCCTATCTGGTGGTCATTTCTGGTCATTGAATTGTTTAGGTCCCAGTGGGATGTTATTCATGCGGTTAATTTTGATACTTATCTGTTCTCACTGATCACCGCAAGGATGAAAAATAAACCCATAATCTATGATATATTTGATTTTTATGGTGATGTTCTTCCTGGTTTCCTCCGGAATATAGTGGTGACCATGGATAAATCTTTACTACCTTATTCAAATGCTTTGATCCTAGCCGATGACAGTAGAATAAAACAGATCGGTGGAAAAATTCATCAAAATATTCATACCATCAATAACAGTCCTCTGGAACATTTTTTCACTGGCACGAATCCTGATTTTGATGAAAATAAATTTGTGGTTTTTGTTGGTGGTAAAATTGTGGAACAACGGTCTCTTGATATGTTAATAACTGTAGTCAGGGAAATAAAGGACATAAAACTAATAATACGTGGCCATTGTGGTGAACCTGAATATAAACAACGATTATTAAGGCTGGGAGGAGAATCAGAGAATGTTGACATCTACTTGGACGGTGTAGCCTATGATGAGATCATAAAAGGAACCCTGGGAGCTGATTTGACCATTGCATTATACGATCCTAACATCCCTAATAATAAATATGCTAGCCCTAATAAGCTTTTTGAGGCTATGGCATCTAAAATTCCCATAATCGTTAATAAAAATACATCCATGGCAGACATTGTAAAAAATGAGAATTGTGGAATAGTAATTCCATACGGGGATGAAGATGCTCTAAAAAATGCAATTTTAGTTATTAAGAATAATCCTGATTTAAAAAAACGTTTGGGAAATAATGGTAGGATAGCATACGAGAATAAATACAACTGGTCCATTATGGAAAATCGTTTGCTTGAAATTTACCACCAAGTACTTGATAATGAATTTAATGCAGAGATGGGATGATGTACATTAAAAATCCTTTCCGAATGAAAGATTGGCCAAGTGGTGATTTTATCAAATTGATCATCATCATAAATGTATTATTCCTGATTTTCACATTTTTGAATTATAATGGATTTCCCACACTATTTTTCGATGATATACTGGGTTTTCTACTAATATTATTTATCCCCGGCACCCTGTTAATTCGATTTCTTGATTTAGGTAGGATAGAAAGTAAGGGAGAAATAATAGTATACACAATAGGATTAAGCCTGGTATGTTTAATGTTAATCGGCTTTTTAATGAACTTATTGTACCCATTCTTTGGAATAACCAAACCATTATCCTCACTATCAATACTGATTACCGTTGAAGCTTTTATAGTTTTTACCAGTTTACTAACCTACTTAATGGACCGGGAAAGGTTGCATATTAGAATTTCAAGAACCTTGAATCACTTGGTAGTTCATAAATCTCATCCCCACATCACCGATCTTAAAGAATCATTTACACCCTATGTCTTAATACCGTTCTTACTGCCAATTTTAAGCATAATTGGTGCTTATGCCATGAATGTCTACCATTTTAATGGATTGACCATAGTGATGATTCTCTTTACTGCCCTCATTACATTAATGGCAATTACCAGCAGGTTTCCCCAGAAATTATATCCCTTAATCATATTCCTAATTTCAATATCCCTCTTATTTCACAAATCCCTTATTACCAACTATATCTGGGGATGGGATATCAATTCCGAGTATTTCCTGGCAAA
>JAUNXM010000159.1:0-783 GCA_030539815.1 Methanobacterium sp. | reverse complement strand
GGTTATATCAAACTCCATATGGAATGAAAACCTTCCAGTGAGTTATAATTCAATGTTGAGTGTGATGATACTGGCCCCCATATTAAACTGTTTCATTAATTGCGGGTTGGTCTGGATAATGAAGGTGGTTTATCCCTTCATATTTTCCCTGGTACCATTGGGCTTGTATTATGTTTTCAGGAAGCAAACCAGCTCCCGGATCGCTTTCCTGTCAGTTTTCTTTTTTATTATCCAGTTCACCTTCTACACCGAAATGTTGACCCTGGTCAGACAGCAAATTGCAGAGTTAATGCTGGTGCTAGTATTGATGATAATCATCAGCACCCCTCTCGATATGAGGAATAGATCCATTCTGGTAGTTATATTTGGGATGTCGATTATTGTTGCCCATTATGGGTTAGCTTCTATCATGATGATAATTCTTATATTGAGCATTATAATCATTTATGTATCCGAAAAAGAACCATTACTTTGGTTTAAGAATTATTGGGTGAAATTATTACGGTTGAATCCTGTAATGTCCCTGTTTATACTGGTTTCCAGTTATTTTCCTGGACTAGGCAAGACACAACTTAGCATTTCCGAGCACCAACCTAACGTTAGAGAAAAATTAGAAAAATACCGATCAATGGAGAGAAATAGGGTTATTACTTCCTCATTTATCATTCTATTATTATTATTCCTTTTAACCTGGTACATTTACACTTCCAATTCCACCATCTTCCAGAGTTTAGTGGATATCATGGGTAATATTGTTGAAAATTTATACAGCTTTATGGATCC
>JAUNXM010000013.1 GCA_030539815.1 Methanobacterium sp. | reverse complement strand
ATCATCTAATGTTTTTATTAGTGGTTCGACTGCACGAGGATCTCCTATATTTCCCAAAGCCCAACTAACAAGCCCTCTAACTTCATATGAATCATCATTTAGTGCATTTATTAAAGGCACAACACTTTTATCCAATGATTGTTGCATTAAAATATTTTCATTTTCTTTTAATATTCTAGCAGTATTGCCAAGAGCTTCTGCTGCAATGGTTCTCCCAATATGATTATCAGAAGATTCCAGTGTTGTTATTAGAAAGTCAATAAACTTTTCATCACCGATATTAACAAGTGCAATTACTGATTGAGTCCTCACTTCAGGTTCAGGATCATTTAATCCGGAATTAATTAACCCTTCAATATCTCCATAAATACCCATCTGGTTGATGTCTTCTATAGAAACCATGATAAAATCCCCATTATTATTTTTAATATTTTAGTAAGATTATAAATAATTGATGATGCCTTAAAGCAATTAAAGAATTCTAAATGTATTTCAGTTAGTAATGAAGAGTATGTGCTCTAATGTAATATATTATCAAATTTTTGTATTTTGATTCCATTTAGTGTGTATTATCCAATAAATTATAGTTCCTAAAACATAACATAACATATCAAATGGGTCAGAAACACTGTCCGGTTTAACATAAACTATTAAATATTCCCATACAATGGAAACTAACAATATGAATAGTATTAAATATCTTAATGTGTATATTTTTTTGTTATAAATGGAAAGGAGTAAATTAACATACGAAAGGAGTAAAATTGGGGCTAATAAGTCGTCAAAATAACATGAAAAAAAATAATGTAAAGTGGAGTTGTTGATATTTAAAAATATAAACGTGTTCATGAAATGTAGTAAGACAGCAATAAAGAAAATAGAAATATTTTCAAATCTATTTAATTTTTTTAAAGTATTATACATTTTAGATTTGATTTTTTTTATTTTCGTTTGCTAAAATATCTTAATTGATATATTAATGTTCAAATAAGATGTAATAATAAAAATAACTTACAATCCGGGCCAAGGACTATAAGCTGGTGATTCTCCCCCACTAGGACAACAACATAATCCGAGAATAACTATGGCAAGGATAATTCCTAATGCAATTACTACTATCATGATACATGGATTTTGGTCAGCCATTTATACAACACGTCCGATAATTTTAGTCAGTTGACAATTTATTTTAATAAGAACATATTTTAATGTTTCTATGGAAATACATCCTTATAAACAATGTAGATTGAAAAGGAAAAAAAATGATTAATTCTATTATAAAAAGGTTTAAAATTTGTCATCAGATGCCTGAGAGATCTTTCTATTATAAAAATAAACAATTCCCATTATGTGCTAGATGTACGGGAATTTTAATAGGTTATTTCTTAATGCCATTATTTTATTTTGGAGTAATTAAAATTCCAATTGTATTTATGATATTAATGATTATTCCCCTCCTTATTGATTCAATAACGCAATATATTGGATTAAGGGAAAGTAATAATCATCTTAGATTAATTACAGGGGTTTTAGCCGGGTTTGGACTTTCTGGATTACTTTTAATCTTATTAAAAATAATTACTGGATTTGTTGAGTAATCCCCCACGTCACTCTCTGATAAATAATGTATATTGCTTTAAGACCCTTTTACTAATGTGTCCAGCCATTCATGATATATACATAAATTAATTTTTTTATCAAATTAAAAATACATCAAACAAGATGTGCAAAATGTATTTGAAGAACACTAGGCATATAGGGGCATTAGTATTTCTTTTTCAGCTTTGCTTTTACTCATTTTATCACCCAATTTCATAGTTATTTAGCCAATATAAAAAATGCTCCAACTATCAATGCCATTATAAAAATCCATAGCAAAGGATAAAGTGCAATAAGGACTATCACGCCTATCCCTATTGATATTAACAAGCCTAAGCCATAGAATATAGCTATGAAACCGAAGAATGCTAGGATAAATATTCCAATTGCGTTCGCAAATAGTTCTATAATTACTTGTAAACACATTATAATCACTCCTTTAGTTTATAAATAAAAAAATGAAGCCAGTTATTCACTGGTCTGGAACAGTTTTAGAATACTGAAATATGGAATCCAAACACAATGGACATAAGCCCACAGTCCGATACTCCCATTCCATGGTCTTATTTCTTATTCTGAATTTAGAGCAACATAACTGGCAAGTTTCCAGCTTCATTGGTGGTTCCTGTAGTCTTCCCTTGATTTCAGAGACAATAGGTATTGCACAGAACACAATACATGGAAGCAATGCATTGATACCTCCAATTAACCAACCCAATCCACATATCATAGTTGAAAAACCTAATCCGAACTTCAAATCATCCATATTAATCACCTCTTTTTTTATAATTCAAAAAAAAATGGTTTATACCGAGGATATAGCTCGGATGATAGATTCAGAGACTGATATGATTTTGGTACCTTGCGATTTTAGTTCTTCTCTGTTTCCACCCCAATTACCAATATATAACCTGCTTTTTTGGTTAGTGATGCCCAATGCACTGCAACAAATAAAATTGACCGTCTCAGCGCTAATTTCCTTGGCAGATCTCTCTTCTGTTTCAAATAAGATTCCTTTATCTTGGCAATGCCCCAGTTCGATGTGGGCCCATTCATGTAAGGCAGTACTGGCTAAAGATGCTTTGTTGCTTTTATTAGCTAAATTTATAGTTTTTCCATCAGTATTTCCATTTGAAAACCCAAGGCTATCTTGAATTTTGATTGGATACGGGCAGGCTTTAGCGATAGTTTCAAAGTCAACATCTCCAGAAATCAAATCAGGACAACCTATGGAATCAAGAAGATTTTCCTCTGACTTACTATCAATTTTGGAGGTCTGTGAAATATGGAATACGGATACAGGGAAAAATCCTTTAATGATAAAAGTTTCATCCCCATTTTCATCCTCAATTCGTTTTTTGGCAGGCGCTAAGATCTTAATTGATAGCGCACCCTTTTTAACTTGTCTTCCAAGAGAATTCCAGTGTTTATATCCTGCGATTAACGGATTTTCTAAGGCTTCTGGTTTTTGAAGGATTATCAAAATGGTATTCTTCAATGAATAGTTATGAAATCCTAATTTCCACCTATTTACAAACGTTTCTAGCTCTTTGGGGTCTTGACAAATGCTATCGCAGAGGATATTAAGCTGTTCATACATCCAATCCCCAAGTGCCTTTCCTTTCAGTTCTTTAGGTATCTCCATCTAATCATCTCCTTGTTTTTTTTAATTCATCAAGGATTAGATAGAGTTAAAAATGAATACACAAACTAATAAGTACATTAAAAAAGGAAAGGAAGCACAGATTCATCTTCGAAGCGATGTAGTGGGGTGGTGGGTGAGTAGGGAATAGTTTTTTCTTATAAGTTTACGTAAACTCTAAATAGTAGTGAAAAATAGTAAAAAAGTAAGAAAAAGAAGTTAATATTTAGTTTCTGCTAATTTTACTCAGATGCAGGTTCATACTCATCCCAAGCATCTAATAAAATCCTCTCTTTTTCGTTTGGATTTTCTTTTAAGCGTTTGACAGCTTCATTTACTATGTCCTGAATGTTATCAACATCGGCATCGGATTTTATTTTTTTCTCTTCTTCTAAAGCATCTAATCTGTCCTTAAGATCATAAATTACAGAATTTAAACCCGTTATTTCCTTGTCTCTTTGTTGCAACTTTTTATTTATCTCTTTGTACTCAGGACTAGTATAATCCTTCATTTTAATTTGATCTATAGACAAGGAAGGATAAGCCTGTTTATATCTTTCTAAATATTTTTTTTCATCAGGAGCGTTGTATGCCTGTGAATTTCTATCAGGAACATGACCCACCAGATAATCAGCTAGAGCAAGGTCGCCAGTGTTATTGGATATTGTAGATATGAAATACTTTCTCAGCCCATGGCTTCTATGCTTTCGAAAAGCTCCTTCCTGATGAGAAAAGTTATTCCTTTCACCCAATTTAGTAAATATTTTTGTAAATCCACTGGTTGTTAATTGATCCCCATATCTATTCACAAAAACAAATCCATCAAGGTCAGGATGAATTTTAGGATTATTACTCTCTAACCTAGTTTTTAAATAGGCAAAAATTCTTTTGTGAGCTTCAGGTGGGAAAAAACTGAAATGACTGTGATTTGCTTTCTCCCTTTTTAGGTGTAATATTAAAAATGAGTCTTTAATCTCCCTTTCACTTTCTAAAAGTTCCTTTAAATTGTTGATAGGCCTATCAATCACAGTTTCAATACTTTTAGCAATCTGACGTATAGTTAATTTTCGTATTTCATTTTGAGCAAGGCCAGTTAGCGACATAGTGTATATAATGACAGCATCTCTCTGATTAGCCACATCTATAAGCTTTGAAATTTCCTCCCTAGTTAAAATTGGACCTTGATTCTTTTCCAAAACTGTGTTTCCCTTCTTTTTTGCAATGAAAGGAGTTTCAACATCAAATGTCTCATAAAACGATAAAATAGCAGCTAGACGATTATTGAACGTCCCAGGGGAGTTACCAATTTCGTCCAAATGGCTGATGTATGAAATAATATGTGAAGTAATTTTACGCTGCCGTAAAATCTTCATATCTTTCTGTTCTTCCTCAGCTTCTTTTAATAACTTTTCAGGAGTGTAATCAGCACCTTCTCGATTTAAAAAATTTATATACCTATTTATAGAATCCTTATAGCCTTTTCGAGTATTTTTTGAGAGACCGCGCTGTGTAAACCAATCCAATAGAACAATATCGCTTTCTGTCATAGTATTATATTGAACTTTCTCCTTATTATATACCCATGGAGTTTAATATAATTAGTATTATTTGCCGCTGAAAGATAATATTTATATTTTTAAATTACTATCTGATATACGGTTGTCATGGAGATTTCAGCATTATAAAATAAATTTATCCTTCATATTTATTTTTTTATTGGATTAATCAAGATTTTTAGCATTTAAACAGGCAATTAACGGCTTATATTCCTTATTTGATTTTATGTCACTAAAGTTAAATATAATATGAACTTCAAAGACAATATTGATGAAAGTAAGTGACTAATAATGTAAATCAGGATGTAATCATTTCATGGAATTTTTGCTAACTGGTTTGATTACCATCCAGTTTATGTATAGGGGGATGGGAATTGTTGAAAAACATTGGAACATGTGTGATGTTGGTTGCAGCGATATTTCTTGCCGTGGTTATTGTAATATTACCCCCCAACCACATTTTATACAATAACAGCACATCAAATTCCATTCATACACCCATTAAACCGGAAATTTCTCAAAATAATCTTATTTATACAGATATCCCTAATTCTACTTTTTTTAAGGCGAATACATACTCTGGCACCCCTTTGAAAAAAACCCCCATGGGAAATGGGCCTCTAGGTACCTCTTCCCAGGACATTGGAAAAATTATCAGTATATTCAATTCATACGTGAAAAACCAGTTTAAAAATAGTTTTATCCCCGGAGCAGCTGTAGTGGTAATCTACAAGGACCAGATAGTGTACTTGAAGACCTTAGGGGTTAAAAAGGTTGGAGAGTCTGATCCAATAAATTTGGAGACCATTTTCCAGATTGGTTCCTGTTCCAAGGCATTCACCGCCACCGCAATAGCTTCTTTGGTTGATGCAGGATTAATGGCCTGGAATGACACTGCTCAGCATTATTTTCCTGATGATAATGAATTCATGCTGCAGGATCCGGTTGCCACCCAGGAAGCCAATATGATTGACTTGCTCTCCCACCGGAGTGGAATGCATGATAAAGCTGGTAACGAACATATACTGGACTTCGAGTACGATTTTGGTGAAACACTACACTGTATGAGATATATAGCATCTGAGAGTGAGTTTAGAACTAAATATGCCTATAACAATATTATGTTCTCCCTTGCTGGCCAATCCTCTGCCAGGGCTTCATCCACCACTTGGGCTCAGTTAATAAATGAAAACATTTACCAGCCCCTGAATATGGATTCCAGTGTGATAACGTATCAGGAGTTTGTTGACAACCCCAATCATTCCGGTACCCATGTCGTGTACAATGGGAGGGCTTATTATGTGGATCCACTTAATTTGGATGCCATGGGTCCTGCTGGAAGTTTAAGCTGTTCTATCGTCGACATGGGCAAATGGCTTCGGTTCCAGCTAAATGAAGGATTTTTTAACGGGCAACAAGTAGTTTCATCCCAGTCCTTGGCCGTGACCCACACCCCCCAAATATTAGTTGAATCCAATTCCAACCAGGAAATTTGGTACGCATTAGGATGGACTGTGGTTTACTCACATGGCAGAACATTCATAGCCCATGCAGGGTCCACCCGACTATCTGCAACTTACACCCTCCTGCTTCCTTCTGAAGAGTTAGGAGTGGTGGTTATGGCCAATGAGGCTACTGTTGGACAGGATTTCTGTGTGGATATTGCCAGTGAACTGATATCAATTTACTCCCAGAATCCGGTAGGTTCTCTTTCCAGTAATCCTGAAGAGATGGGAAAACCTCCTATGGAAACACTGCCCATTTTATCATCGTTAACGAATCCCCTGCCATACGCAATTGATAACTACGTCGGAACTTATTATTCTGATTATTATGGTAACATCAGAATTGAGAAATTTAACGATACCTGCCTAAATTTGTACCCTGGAAATAACGTTGATCCTTCGCCCCTAAATCATGAAAGTGATAATACATTTAAAGATGTGTATTACAGGACCAGTGTGATTTTCAGTAATTTTGATAATGGTATTCCCCAGGAAGTTTATACGGAAAGGTGGGATGTGAATGGTGGTAACGGAACTTTCAACAGAGTATAATTTAAGAATTTCAATAACCTTATTTAACGAAATATCATTTTAGAGTAACTCCTGATAATTCTAACGAACAGAAAGGTTATTAATAACATTATCATTACCTGGATTGGATTTTATGGTTTTAATACCATAATATTCTTTAAATTAATATTTTTCCCATTAAAACCGAGATAATCCTCTGATTATCATTACACCAAGACAGAGAGAGGTACATTTCAAGTGTAAAAAATGAAGATTAATGAACTCCCACCTGAAGAGGTTTATCTAAAATTAAACTCTTCTAAAACTGGTTTAACTGATAAAGAGGTCAAAAATCGTTACGAAATATATGGCCTTAATCAGATTGAAGAAGTTAAAAAAAAATCAATTATTTTAAAGTTTTTAGCTAATCTTTACCAACTTCTGGCCCTGCTATTATGGGCAGCCAGTATTCTTGCTTTTTTAAGTGGTACACCACAGTTGGGTTTTGCAATCATTGCCGTTATCATAATTAACGCAATTTTCAGTTTCTGGCAGGAATACAAGGCAGAAAAGGCCCTGGAAGCCCTTAAAAAAATATTACCTTCAAGGGCCAAAGTAATTCGTAACGGCCTGGAAACAGAGATATTATCAGCAGAACTGGTTCCAGGTGATGTTCTAGTTCTGGAAGAGGGCGATAACATCTCTGCTGATTCTCGCCTGGTGGAGGCTAATCAGATGAAGATTGATAGCTCCACCCTGACTGGTGAATCCCGACCTGTTCGTAAAGTATCATCCCAAGCCAAAAAATCTGAAGAGGATAATCTTATTGGAACTCCCAACATAATTTTTGCAGGTACCAGTGTAGCTGCTGGCTCTGGAAAGGCATTAGTATTTGCAACAGGAAAAGATACCGAGTTCAACCAAATTGCTAGTCTAACCCAGGAGATCAGTCAGGATGTCAGTCCATTAAAGGAAGAATTGTCCAGAATTACCCGTATTATAGCGTTTATTGCCGTTCTTCTGGGAATAATCCTTTTCACAGTGAATCTATGGGTGGTTCAACTACCACTGCAAATAGCCTTCATCTTTGCCATAGGCCTTACTGTGGCCAACGTTCCAGAGGGACTACTCCCCACAGTTACCCTGGCACTGGCCGCATCTGTACAGAAAATGGCCCGTAAGAATGCCCTTATTAAGCGTTTATCCAGTGTAGAGACTCTAGGCTCCACCAATATCATCTGCACTGATAAAACCGGGACACTAACCCGGAATGAAATGACAGTGCGTAAGGTCTGGTTACCGTGGGAGATTATTGACGTGACTGGTGCAGGATATTCACCCGAAGGAAAGTTCTTGCACAGGGGAAACCCTATAGATCACCATGAAATTCGGGAGCTTAATCTTCTCATGCGTTCCGCTACTTTTTGTAATGATTCAAAACTGGTGGAACCAGGCACAATGGGAGGGAAATGGAATATTCTGGGGGATCCTACAGAAGCCGCTCTCCTGGTGGCTGCCCGTAAAAGTGGATTCATATGGGAAGAACAAGTGGCCCTAAAACCACGGATAATGGAGTTACCATTTGATTCCCAGCGTAAATCAATGATCAGCATCCACCATGATACTGGAAAACAGGTGGCTTACGTTAAAGGTGCTCCTAAAAAGATCATTAACCTATCCAATACCATATCTGTGGATGGAACTGTAGTGTCTTTATCCAGTGAAGAAAAAAATAAAATTATAGCCAAACATGATGATTTAGCTGCTTCGGGCCTGCGTATTCTGGCCATGGCCTACCGGGATCTACCTGAAGATTACGACAACTACAGTGCCCAGGCTGTGGAACGTGATCTTACTTTCCTGGGCATGGTAGCCATGCAGGATCCTCCACGTCCCGAGGTGAAACCTGCAGTGGAAGACTGTCACCAAGCAGGTATCCGTATCATCATGATCACCGGTGATTACGGCCTCACAGCCAAAGCCATAGCCGAAGAAGTTGGAATTGTGGGAAAAGGCCCATGCAAGATTATTAAAGGAAAGGATCTCAACCAGATGGATGATGAAAAGCTTAAGGAGGTTTTAATATCCGGAGAAAATGTTATATTTGCCCGTGCAGTTCCGGAACACAAGATGAGGATTGCCAGTATTCTGGAGAACATGGATGAAATCGTGGCCATGACGGGAGACGGAGTTAATGATGCCCCCGCACTCCGTAAGGCAGATATAGGTGTGGCAATGGGCATTACCGGTACTGATGTGGCCAAAGAAGCTGCAGACATGATTCTTACCGATGACAACTTCGCTACCATTGTGGAAGCCATTAAGGAAGGCCGTACCATATACGAAAATATACGAAAATTCATTACCTACATTTTCGCCCACGAAACCGCAGAAATAGTGCCTTTTATGATGATGGTTCTTTTCAGGATTCCCCTCCCCATTACTGTAATGCAGATCCTGGCCATTGACCTGGGAACCGATACAGTACCGGCCCTGGCATTGGGAGTGGGCCCAGCTGAGTCAGATGTGATGAACAGACCACCCCGCCCCCGTAAAGAACGCCTCCTGAATTTTGGTGTAATATTTAGAGGTTATATTTTCCTAGGAGTGATTGAAGCAACCCTGGTTATGTCCGGATTTTTCTGGGTTTTAATGAGCAGTGGCTGGAATTGGGGAGAACAAATAGCCTTAAATAACCCGACCTATTTGAAAGCCACCAGTGTGGTCTTTGCAGGGATTGTGCTGGCCCAGATGGGAAATCTTCTGGGATGTCAGACCAACCGGACCTCGGTAATGGAAGTGGGAATCTTCAAAAACAAGTGGATTTTACCAGGTATCCTATTTTCAGTGGCGGTTCTCTTGATTATAATTTATTTACCCCCATTACAGGGACTCTTTGGCACTGCCGCACTAGGAATAACAGAATGGCTCTACTTACTATCCTTTGTACCCATAATGTTCCTGGCAGATGAACTGCGCAAGTATTTCCTTAGGAAAAAAGCATTATCTAAATGAAGACACCGAACAAACTAAACATCCATTTATTAAATTTAATAGAACGCTCCAATAAAATAGAAAAAATTTTTTATAAAATCTTAATTTTTTGGGTCATTAACTGGAGTTACTCTATCATGATAAATAATATTAGATTATAAATGAAAAATGAAATACAAATATGTGTATGTTATAGCTTTATAAAAATGAAAAGGAGAAATACAAATGAAATGGCAAGTTATACTTTTATCGGCGGTAATTTTTGTTTTTATGTCATTTTCAGCCGTGTGGGCAAATGAAGAATCTGTTGAGGGATCTGATTCACAAATAAGTGCATCAAATGTGGCAAGTATGGTCCCTTTGATGAAAAGCAGTAGTAGTAAGAGCAGTAGTAGTTCCAAGAAAGTCAAAGTAAAGACTGGGGATGACGACGATGATGAAACCGGAACCGATGCAACCGGGGGAGGATTCCCATGGTGGTTAATCATTGTCTTTGGAATAGTTATCCTGGCTATTATTGCCGTGGCAATCTGGTACTTCTTCCTGCGCTAAAAAATTACAATTTACTTCTCCTGGAAAGGATTGGAGCATTAAATGTTCGTACTTTTAAGAGTACTCAGGAAAACCATACCCTTGGTAGCTAAACAGAGGTTGACATGGATTTTGATCCTTGTTGTCAGTATAATTACATACGGAACACTTGGTTTTCATTTTATTGAAGGCCAACCTTGGGTGGTGTCTTTTTACTGGACCTTTGTAACCATTGGTACCGTTGGATACGGTGATTATAGTCCCCAAACTAGTCTTGGGATGTTTTTCACCATTAGCTTAATTATTCTGGGTATTGGCACCTTTGCCCTGGCAGTGGAATCCCTGGTGAATCTAATCTTTAAAAGACAGCAAATGAAAATTATGGGGTTGATAAACGTGGAAAGATCAAAACACGTAGTAATATGTGGTTGGACCGAAAGTACAGTGGAGTGTATTAAAGAGATCGGCAAGGAAAGTGAAGTATTTGTCCTTGATGAAGATGAGCAGGTCCGTAAAAACGCCCTGAAAAATGGGGCCAACTTCGTACATGGTGATCCCACCCGCATCAAAGACTTGGAGAAAGCCAACGTTAAGGGAGCTCAGGCAGTGATAGTGGATATGGACTCTGATTCCAAGACCATTCATTGTATATTGAGTATTCGTAAAGTAGACCACAAAGTAAGGGTTATTGCCGAGGCTCAGCGTTATGAAAACATCGAACAGATAAAACTTGCCGGCGCCAACCAGGTTATCTCCCCCTTCGTGATTTCCGGACGTCTGATGTACAAGAGTATTGATGATGGTTACGAGGCCATGTTCGTCCAGGACGTTCTGGCCGAACACACCAGCCGGGAGATGAGAGAAGTTAAGATCAGTGCAGAAAGCCATTTCAATGGTTTAAGCCTTTTAGACGCAGATATACATGAAAGAACCGGCGTGGTGGTGGTGGGAGTGGGTCGTGATGGAAACCTGATCATTGACCCTCCACGCAATTACACCCTGGAAACTGGAGATGTAGTACTGGGCATTGGAAAAGTTGAAGAGTTCGAAAAACTGGAAAACACGAAAGTAACCTGATTTCAAAGAACAAAAAAAATGTTCGTTTAATTTAAGGTTTAACTCTTATTTTTACCTTTTTTAATGGTTTTAAATCCAATTCATTTTTATGATAGTTTAATGTGAAAGAATAGGCAATTATTTGCACATTTTCTTTTTCTGCTTGTTGTAACGTGCGGGAGAAATCTGGATCCATCTCCCAATTTGGTGAAAAAACCTCGGCATCCTCCCGGGGGATTAAAAAAAGTACTGAAGAATTCATTCCCTCTTTTTTAGCATTAATAAGTTCCTCCAAGTGTCTTTTACCCCTCAGTGTAGGGGCATCAGGGAACTTGCCATGTCCTTCCTCAACCAGGGTGCATCCTTTTACTTCCAGGAGCATTTTTCTACTAGTATTAGTAATCTTAGTATTAGAAGGATTAGTAACCCCAATATGAATATTTTTAAGTAAAAAATCAATACGGCTCTTTCCGAAAGTGTATTCTCTTTTTTCTACCCTGTAATCAGATAACTCGCCTATAATACCTGATTCAATTAATTCTCCTGCCAGGGCACTGTGAAATCCAGAGTTGATAAGGACCCATATTCCTTCACTCCACACCGCAATTACATCATATTTAGTTTTGCGATTGGCTATATTTTGAGCAGGCCGTATGAGTAAACGAGCCCCTGAAAATAGCAATTCTTTGAGTCGTCCGGGATCCCTTAAATGTGCCATTTCCAGAACCCCCTTGGCTTCAAAAAGTACTGTGAAACGATTGGGTCTCTCTTTGAATGTGCCTTCCATTAAATTTGGGATTTTCATTTGATCTCCATTGTCTGAATGTAAAGAAAAATGATGCTTCCCACGATAAGATAGGTTAGAGGGACAATCCATCAACCACCCATGCAAAATCCGTGGCCTGACTGAGTGTTTCGTTAAAAGGTGCATAAGTATAGGTTTCGTAGACCATGGCTGGTGTTCCAGACTCTATAATCGGAATAGTCACGTATGGTCCACTGGTAGGGCCACCATCAAATGGAGGGATGTAAAATACCAGCCAGGGAATCTTGCTGACAATTAGATTGGCCAATGCCCGGGAGCGGCTGTCCTGAGAAGGGACTGAGATGAACTTGGTTTCCGGGTAATCACCCCGGGTAGAATGCACATCCACCACCAAGCCATAATTACTGACCTTAATATCAGGTACTGCAAAGTCCAGGGCCAGTTGCTGACCATTGATTCTTCCCTGATTGTAATCGTCCTTGTTCTTGGTCACCGTGATTTGATAAACATAGTAGCAGTGTTTCAGATTTTTTTCACTGGAGATAACCGCCATCATAGCCTGATGTGCCTGAATTTCCATGGGATGCACCCCCACTACATATGCCACCTTTACTGGAGAGTTTACATTACCATAAGGCCCGTAACGAACCACAAAACCATAATCACGTTCGCCAAGAAATTTAACCGTAGTCAAAGTACGGTTATTACCATTTTGGGTTGAACTGTCAGAGCTAAAACCATTGTAATTATAATCAATTCCATTTAAGCTGGTGATAGTTCCCATGATAGCTACCATCACTATTAAAATTATCAAAAACCAGTATTCTCTGCTCATATCGAAGCCCCCACATATATATTATCGTGGTGATTATAATTTATCATTCCAAAAACTGTTATCAATGCAGATTTTATTTTATTGGCATTATAATGGACGGTTTGTATATAATTAAAATCTATGAAGGGCCATTAATTTACCCCACAGATTTATCTTATAGTTTTGGTGACATTAGTTATAATGATTAATGTTTACTAAATTAACATCATATAAGAAATCATGTTTTTACAATTATCAGTCCCCCAAGAAATATATTTAGAGGTGAAATAGATTGCATCCCCGACCCAGCCCTATTGCCGCATCCCTTTATACTCTCCGAGATTTAAATGCCGACGTTATCATTCTACATGGCCCCCACGGTTGTTGCTTCCGTACAGGTCGCCTCCTGGAAAATGATGGTGTGAGAGTGGTAACCACTGCCATGTCTGAAAACGACTTTATATTCGGTGCTGCCGCCAAGTTAGAAGAAACATTACACGAGGTTGATGAACTATTTCATCCCCAACTGGTGGGGGTGGTGGGAACCTGTGCCAGTATGATCATTGGTGAAGATATGCAGGATGCAGTTAACAATGCTGGGATTCCGGCCAAAGTTCTGACTGTTGAGTCCCATGGTGGTTTGAGTGAAGGAGATAATACTGAGGGAGCCATAGCTGTCCTGGAGGCTGCTCAACGTGAAGGTGTGATCCAACCCGAGGAGACCGAACGCCAGATCAGGATGCTTAAAAAGGCCACTGAGATTGAAAAAACCAGGGGAATGGCCCAGGGCAAATACATTGCCCCCTCCTACGGAGATGATAAGGGAAGAGTGGCCAATGTGCTGCTTGAAGCCTTTAAAAAGGGAGATAACATTGCATTTGTGCTTAACTCCAAGAAAGAAACTTCCTACCTCTTCGCAGATCTTCTGAAAATCCCATTCAACCAGATGTTTTCTGAAAGTAAGCCGATGGTCATTGCCAACTTGGATCTGGAAACTGGTCTTCCCCGTATACGGCAGCACGCCCATAATATTACCGAAGAGCTGGGTGAGGTGGGATTGGAAATTGATGCCATCACTGGTGGATTGGATGAATACCCCGTAACTGGGGATAAAGCAGTTGAGTATCTGCAAAAAGAAGATTTTGATTTGGTGGTGGTGGCTGGTGTGCCCCATGCCCTACCCATTGAAAAACTGAATATCCTGTCCATTGCCATTACCGATGGCCCCCGCCTGGTGGAACCACTTAAAAAATTAGGATACAATTGGGTGGTTACTGAACTGGATGCCCATGCAAAAACACTAGGAACTGATAAAATAGTTGAATCTGATTTTGGAAATGTTTTAAGAGAGAAAATTGGTGAAAAATTATAAATCCCCGTTTTAATCGTGGATTTGGTTTTAGAGTTTATCCGCACTTGGTGAATTTTTATATACAACTGGCTAATAATATAGCCAATAGAATAGGGAATTTTATGATGTCATTGTATTAGTATTTGGCTAAACATTCATGGATGAATTCGATTTGAAAATAACTTTTAGCAAGCAAAATGACTTAAAATATAAACAACAGTGGTGATGATTATGACCAGTACAGTAGGTATGATACTCTGTGGAGGATTTGGTAAGAGACTGCGACCCCTCACCGAAAGGGTACCTAAACCCCTCATTGAAATTAAAGATGACTACACTATCCTGGATAAACAGCTTTTTGACTTTAAAAACGCAGGTATTAACCAGGTTTTCCTCTTAACCGGGTTTTTAAGCGATAAGATTCAGGAAAGATTCGGTGAAGATTACATGGGTGTGAAAATAGAATACGTGGAGGAAGACAAACCCCTCGGAACACTTAACGCCATACGACTGGGAATGGAAGCTGTTGGCCCTGGAAAACAATGCGTTATACGTAATGGTGATGTTGTAGCTGATTTAAACGTTAAAAAAATGATTGAAAGTGGTGAAAAATCAGATCATCCCCTCTCTATATTTATAACTCGCATGGTCTCCCCTTACGGAATAGTGGAAATCAGTGGCGACCGGCTGGTATCTTTCAAGGAAAAACCAGTCCTTGATTATTATATTAACGGTGGAGTTTACTTCTCCAAAGGAAATATTGACTTCGGGGACTTTGATGTGGGAGACATTGAAAAAACCGTGTTCCCCATGTACGCCAAGAACAATCAGCTGGGCTACTATCAGGAAGACGGGTTATTCTGGATGGCCATCGACACATCCAAGGAACTGGAAGAAATCCGAAAAGAATACCAGAACAGGGAAGACAAACCGTGGGGATACGAGAAGATACTTATAAACACCGAGAAATACTTGACCAAAGAGTTGTTTATCAGAGAAGGATATCAGACATCATATCACCACCACCCCCAGAAGGATGAAACTATGTACATTCTTAGTGGAGCAGGATACATTGAATTCGAGGATCGTAAGGAGTACTTCGGTAAAAATGACACCATCCGTATAAAACCACTGGAAAATCACACCATAGTGGCCATGGAAAACACAGTTCTCCACGAAATATCCACACCACACCCTGATGACACTGTCCGTGTCAAGGATTACTATGACATCAGGTAACCCTGTCTTTTTTCTATAAAAAGGGTTATGAGTATAGATTAAATCAAGATTAATTATAATCCCAGAAAAAATTTAATTGACCTGGTAGATTATTAATTTCGAGTTTAATTAATGTAAACGTGTTTATTACTTGAAAATTATGATAACAATTGTTGACTACGGCAGTGGGAACCTTAAAAGCATACAAAACGGATTCAACCGTATTGGGGCCCGGGCACTTATAACCAATGATAAAGAGGAATTAAAAAAGGCCGATGTGATGATACTCCCAGGGGTGGGGGCCTTTGGAACCGCTATGGGAAACCTCAAAAAGTATGAAGACATCATTCACCAGCACATCCGAGAGGATAAACCATTTTTAGGTGTTTGTCTGGGCCTACAGGTGCTTTTCAGTGAGAGTGAGGAAAGTCCCGGAGTAAAGGGACTGGATGTATTCTCCGGGAAAGTGGTGCGCTTCCCAGAGACACTGCTTGCGGATGGTCTTAAAATACCCCACATGGGGTGGAATAATCTCAATATAAAGCGTGCTTCACCTTTACTGGAAGGTATAGGTTGTGATTACATGTATTTCGTCCACTCTTATCATGTACGACCTGATGATGAGGAAGTAGTGGTGGCTACTGCGGATTATGGTATGGAAGTTCCAGCAGTGGTGGCCCAGGACAATGTATTCGCCACCCAGTTTCACCCTGAAAAAAGTGGAGAGATAGGTTTGGAAATACTGAAAAACTTCCTTAAAAAAGCTTTATGAATTATTTTTTTATCTCACGTTTAGAAGATTTATCGATAATTCAGAACCATGTAACAAAAATATAAATATTATTAATACTATAAGAGGTGTTAGTGTGGATATAGAAGGTTTCGCCAGACGTGCACTGGTAGAACACAGCGAAGAATCTGTACAGAAAAGCCTCCAGGACAAAATCCTGGAATTTAAAGACATCAAACCAGAACAAGCCAGCCATATGGCTCAGGCAGTTATTGATGAGGTCAAATACACCCTTAAAATCGAAGAACACCCTGATGAATCCCTTAAAAAACTAATAAAATATCCTAAATCAGGGATCGGTATGGGTGAGATGGGTGTGGGCTCCCGTGGTGCAGGAGACTTCTTCGTGCACCGCCAAATCGCTGAAATCGTTAAAAGCAGCCACACCAACGCCTTCATCAACCCCACGGCACAAGACGACGGAGGAGTGGTTAAAGCAGTCGCAGGAGCCGATGAAGTGTACATTACCACCGCGGTGGATGGGATACACTCCCGGTTAAGTGAATATCCATTTCTGGGAGGTTTTCACGTGGCCAGGGCCTCCATGCGAGATGTCTGTGTTATGGGATCCCAGCCAGTGGCCCTACTAAGTGATCTTCATCTTGCAGATGATGGAGAGGTAGCTAAACTCTTTGACTACACCGCCGGAGTATGTGCTGTTTCAGAACTCACTGGAGTCCCCCTGGTAGCAGGTAGCACATTACGCGTGGGTGGAGACATGGTCTTAGGAGACCGGCTGGTCAGTGCAGTGGGTTCAGTGGGAATATCCCCCCACCCTCCAACTGCCCGTAAACGGGCTGAAGCAGGGGATGTGATACTCCTTACTGAAGGATCAGGGGGAGGAACCATAACCACCACTGCCCTCTACCACGGACTATTTGACGTAGTGTGGGAGACCATGGACATAAGTTTCATCCAGGCTTCCGAGGCCATACTGCAGGCCGGCTTACTTCCAAAAGTCCACGCCATGACCGATGTAACTAACGGAGGACTCCGTGGCGATGCCCATGAGATATCCCAGACTACCGGTCTGGGGTTAGCCTTCTGGGAGGATGAAATCAGGAACCTGGTAAACCCCAAGATACTGGAGATGCTGGAAAGCCTGGAAATCGACCACTTGGGGGTTTCCGTGGACTCTCTCATGATCGTAGCTCCGGAAGATGTTGCCCGCCAGGTGGAACAGGTGGTTTCCAGTGCAGGGGTTAGGATCGGTAGGATCGGAGAAGTTGATGATACTGGTATCCCCCGCCTAGTCACCGATCATGGTGAAGAGGAACTCAAACCCCTTTTCCGTGAGGCAGCCTACACCAAGATCAAAAAGATCGTTGGTGATCTGCACCCTGAAGATTTCGAAGAAATGAAGCAGAGAGTGGAAAGATCAGCACTGGAAGCCATTGCCAAGAAAGATGAAGTTGTGGCACGTATAAAGGAAAAATACGATAAGTTATAAATCTAGCGATATAGCCCTTATATCCATAATCCTACAAAACCAATTCTCTGGAGTTATACAACCCTTAATCTGTGCTTCAGTAGGGGTTTCTCATCTTCAGGATTGAACTAATAAATGTGATATTATGGATGAAAAAGGATTTGCATACACTTTAGATGCAGTATTGGCCCTTATACCAGTTATGATTGTTCTTTTTGGAGTTAGTAACCTTGCTATGTCCCCTGAATCCCATCTTCATATTCATTCTTCCAAGAAGGCCCATGATACAATGGATTTAATGGTTAACTACCGTGAAGGAAACGGCCTGTCAGTTTTAGAAAAAATATCTACCATTCTCAAATCAGGGAATAATAGCCAAACCAGCATAACAAATGCGGGAGAGCTTGCTACTGATTTTCTGGATAAGAACATGGCAAACAGTGAATATCTTTTCACTGAAGAAAACCAGTTGGGTGGGATACCCCTGGCCGGGGAGATGAAATTGAAAAATACTCCAAATGTGGCAACTGCCATCCACATCTCAGGTAACTACACCTACCGGATTTACGTGGCTTAAAAACCCTAATTTTCTAATCAGGACTTAAAAAGACTTGCCTAACTCTTAAAAGAAAGATTTTATTAAGCAGTAGTTTAAAAAAGGATACAACTCTGAATACTTCTTATCTTCATAAAAAATCTACTGGAAGGACATTAATGCCCATTTTCCATCTTACTAATCAAAAAAATCTTAAAGAAAACTTGGCCCATTTCATATCCACAGTTAGCAACCCCCCACTGGTGGCTATTCCAGTTTTCCTAATTATAAACTACACCCTACTTTCTGAAGGTAACTGGTTATGGTTTTCAACCCTTAGTATCTTTTTCGTGAGTATTCTACCCATAATCACCAGTACCTTATGGATTAAAAGGAAAAAACTGGAAGTAGACATGCCACAACGAGAGGATCGGATTTACCCTCTTTTAATGGTGATCTTATCTTATATCGTGGGAGTGATGGTTCTTTACACCCTGGGAGCACCGGCCTTGACCACCACGTTAATGGTTTGCTACCTTAACAACACCATTGTGGTGCTCTTGTTCAGTCTGTACTGGAAGATCAGTATACACGCCATGGGAATGGCTGGCCCGGCAACTGCCATAATCTACCTTTTTGGTTGGACCGGGCTGTCCTTCAGTTTACTGGTACCCCTGGTGCTGTGGAGCAGGTTACACTTGAAAAGACACACCCCTGCACAGTTAATTGTGGGCACATTGCTGGGTTACTTGTTAACTGCCAGCCAGATTTACTTGTTAATGGGACCATAATGTTAATAGGAATAAAAAAGGCAATTGGTAAAGAGATTATGATCCGTAAAAATTAATTTAATTACTTAAATCGGTTAAAATATGACCATAACATCCAATTCAACTATCCAAATAGGGAATGGGATTTAAAATGGAATGTGAGTATTTTGAAAAATTAAAGGATCATCAATTTGGTGAATTACTGGCTGAAAGCGAACACTGGCTGATTATCCTGGCCCCAGATCAGAGGAACCTGGGAACCTGTGTTGTGGCCCTTAAAAGAGAAGAAACTAAGCTTTCTGGTTTGAAGGATGGTGAATGGGCTGATCTGTCCAGAGTGGTTAATAAACTGGAGTCAGCCATCGGGAAAGCCTTTAATCCCACCCATTTCAACTGGGGCTGTTTGATGAATTCCTCCTACCTGGAAGATCCTCCCTGCCCCCACCTGCACTGGCATTTCATCCCCCGTTACCGGGAACCAGTTGAATTTATGGGAAAAAGATTTGGTGATCCCTGCTTCGGTATGAGCACCATGCATGACCGTAGGAAAATGGTTCCCCTTTCTGATGAATTCAAAAAAGCTATAAAAACTAAAATCTCGAAAAATTTGGAGATATGAAAACATCATGGTTTTATTTATTTGGATATAACCGATTTATTAGATGATTATAACTATTCAACTATAATAACCCATTTCAATTAAATAATCTCTCCGAAAATGAATATTAAGATTTTTTATTAAATCTAAAACAAAACTTAAATACATAAAAAATCAATTGAGTATAAGTTCCAACAAATGTTGGGATCAAAAAATCTATTCTTTTATTATTGGCCCTGATAGTGTAGTGGATATCACTTAGGATTGCGGATCCTATAACCCGGGTTCAAGTCCCGGTCAGGGCATATTATTTAATTTTATTCTATTTTAATTCCTTTATCATTCTTTAATAAACTTTCATACGCTAAAGAGTTTAAGAAAACTCTTGAATCAGAATAATACTCTATCCCAGTAATAATAGCCCTAATAACACTAAGGGTGTCCGTGTAAACAACTAGCTTCCAATAGGACTCAAGTATCCGAGTACCAACGGCAACTACAATCACAATAGCAGCCTATCAATCTATAGTTAAATGAGAGGTTAACCATTTAATGGCAGGTATTAAAGAATATAAGAGAAGAATCTATAGAGAAGATTATCTCTTTATAAATCTTACATCTTCTTCCGGATTTAGAACAATACTTTTATTACACTCATTCCTGGTTTCTGGGTAATCGGCACGGTAATGTGCCCCCCTGCTTTCTTCCCGAATAAGGGCAGATTTAGTAACTAATTCTGCAATTAAAGTCATATTCTCTAATTCCAGGGCATCCTGCAGATGCTGGTTGTACCCTGCAACATCAGGGACGATCATGCGATTCATTTTCTTTTTAATGGAATTAACACTTTCCAAAGCAAATTTAAGGCCTTTTTCATGACGAATTATGGCCACGTTATTCCACATGACTTCCTGCAGTTCTTCTTTAAGCTGAGAAGGATAATAATCCCCATCTTGGAATAGTTTTTTAATTCTTTCTTCTTCCATTGCCAGAGCAGCTGGATTCAACTTGAATTTAGATTTTTTTACATTTTTTGCAGCTGATTCACCAGCACGTCTTCCGAATACCTGAGTTTCAGCCAGTGCATTTCCACCTAGCCGGTTAGCACCGTGAACTCCACCCGCAGCTTCACCTGCTGCGTAGAGGTTGGGTATATTGGTTTCGCAATTTAGATTTATCCTGGCCCCTCCCATGAAGTGGTGGGCAGTGGGTGCCACTTCCATTGGTTCTTCCCGTATGTCCACCCCCACATCCTGGAACTGTAAGAGCATGGTTTCTAATTTTTCTTCAATGACCTCTGCCGGTAGGTGGGTCACGTCCAGGTAGACCCCACCATTTTCAGTGCCCCTTCCTTCCATTATTTCGTTGTAGATGGCCCGGGCTACCACGTCCCGTGTGGCCAGTTCAGCACGTGAGTCATATTTGGTCATGAAACGTTCCCCCTGGGAGTTTATGAGTCTTCCCCCCTCTCCACGAACCGCCTCGGTTACCAGAACTCCCCGGCGGGAGTCAGGGTACAGCATACCGGTGGGGTGGAACTGTACCTGTTCCATGTCCAGTAAATCTGCTCCGGCATTCCATGCCAGGGCATAACCATCCCCTGTTTTTTGAAGGGCATTAGAAGTTACCGGGTAGATCCAGCCCGCCCCTCCAGTGGCGATGATGGTAGATTTAGCAGGGAACACCACCAAATCCGTGCTTTCAAGGGACACCCCGCATGCTCCCCCCACCCTCCCATCCTCATCCTGAATAAGAGAAGTGATAATAACCTCATCCACAGTCTGGATATCCTGACGAATAACCTCCTCCTTGAGGGCGGTCATCATTTCGTGACCAGTACGGTCACCCTGGAAACATGTCCTCTGGTAGGTCTGACCCCCAAATGGCCGTTGGTTTAGTTGGCCTGATTCCTGCCTGTCAAATAGAGCCCCGTAGCTTTCCAGTTCAGTGAGCCTGTCAGGGGCTTCTTCCACCAGTATACGTGCCAATTCCGGGTCGTTGAGGTAGCCCCCTCCTTTGAGGGTGTCCTCCAAGTGTGCCTGTACACTGTCCTTGGCATCCACATAGGCAAAAGCGGCGTTGTAACCCCCCTCTGCCAGAGTAGTGCACCCTGATTTGTATGATAATCCCTTGGATACTATAATCACATCTAAATCATGCTTTTTTGCTTCGATAGCCGCCCTGCATCCGGCTCCCCCGGATCCAATGACCAGTACATCGGCGTGGTAAGTCTCCCTTTCCATACTATAAAATTGCACCAGGTTTTATTTAAGTTTTTTAAGTAGTGTGGAGAGAAGTTTAAGGGTATGATTAGATATAAAAATATGTTAAAAACAATTTTCAATATTATCATTAAAGTAAGGGAGGATGTGCAGTGAAAAAAAAGGAGATAATAAAGTTAGCAAAGAGGGATTTTGAAAAGGCCTGGGTTGAAACAGGTAAAAATCTTAAAAGTCCCCATCACGATGAAGAATATCCCCGCCTGCACTTCGAACCCGGCAGGACCCATCCACTCGCTGATACCATGGCCCAGCTCCGGCAAGCCTACTTACTTCTTGGTTTCCAGGAAACCATCAACCCCCTCTTCATTGAAGAGGACCATGTCTACCGCCAGTTCGGACCAGAAGCCCCGGCAGTTTTGGACCGTTGCTTCTACCTGGCAGGGCTGCCCCGGCCAGATATAGGGATCGGTATGGATAAAATAACCCAGATCGAGGGAATGGGTGTTCCCCTTGATGAAGAAAAAATTCAGGGACTGAAAGAAGTGTTCCGTAGCTATAAAAAAGGTGACACCAGCGGGGATGACCTTATCCACGATGTGTCCATTGCCCTGGAAGTGGCCGATGCCACCGGGTTACGGGTTATGGAGAGGGTTTTCCCTGAACTTAAGGAGTTAACCCCCATCTCCAGCAAAACCACTTTACGTTCACACATGACTTCCGGATGGTTCATCACCCTGAATGCCCTGAACCAAAAAACCCCACTGCCAGTTAAACTATTTTCAATTGACCGCTGCTTCCGCCGGGAGCAAAGAGAGGATTCAAGCCATCTTATGACCTATCACTCTGCTTCCTGTGTTTGGATGGATGATGAAGTTTCCCTGGATATGGGAATGGCTGTTTCTGAGAGTCTGTTGGAGTATTTCGGATTCCAGAAGTTTAAATTCATGCCTGATGAGAAGAAATCCAAGTACTACATCCCTGGAACTCAGACCGAGGTCTACGGTTACCATCCCAAACTCAAACAATGGGTGGAAGTGGCTACCTTTGGTTTGTACTCCCCCATTGCCCTGGCCAAGTATGGTATTGACCAGGAAGTTATGAACCTGGGTGTGGGTGCCGAGAGAATTGCCATGATCCTTGGTGGTCACCAGGATATTCGGGAGATGGTTTATCCACATAACTATGGTAATTGGGGTCTCAGTGACCGGGAAATGGCCTCCATGCTCCACTTGAACCTGTACCCAGTGACTGATGATGGGCGAAGGTTGATGGAATCCATAACCCGCAGCGCCATAGAATATGGTGACACCAGTTCACCCTGCGAATTCACCGCATTCCAGGGAGAATTCATGGGTAAAAACATTGAAGTTAAGATCATTGAACCGGAAGCCAGTACCAAACTACTGGGACCTGCCAGCTGGAACCGGGTGCATGTTTATGAGGGGAACATCGTTGGTGTGCCCCAGCCCGCAGAGATGGAACGTTTCCAGTCTCCTGATGATATTCCGGAGAAGCTTCTAAACATGGGAAAAGAGGTAATGGATGACCTGGCTATTCAGGCCCTTAAAAAGGGCATACCCACGGGTATCAGTTACATGGACGGTGTGGCAGCCCAGGCAGCCTACCGTATGGAGGAGATGGTGGTAAGTGGAGAGGAACAACTTAAGCTACGTGCCACCATAGCCAAATCCCCCTCTGACATCAACCTTAAACTGGATGAACTGGCCATGCACTACATAAACAGCAAAAACAAAGTTATCGACATTAGGGGGCCAATATTCTGCACAATAACTGGTGAGATTAAAGACTAAATCATGTCTCTCCAGTTCGTGAAATATTGGTGAATTGGTGTTAAATAAAAAAAAATATTTTTTTTCTTTTAGGAAAAATCATAGTTCTAAGAAGGATAGTTCCAAATAAGAGATTTCTTCCCAATAAAAATAGTTCCAAAAAGATAATCATATCAAAATCTTTAAAAAAACAAAATTTTCCATATCCCTATAGATAATGTTTATCCATAACTTCACCCAAGAGATAGCTAATATACAGTTCTCCTTGGCAGATAGGGTGTTAGAAGAAGACTGTTTTAACAGTTTGGATACTGTGGCCGGAGCGGATGTTTCTTTTTCCGCGGATAACCAGGCAGTTGCGGCAGTGGTGGTTTTGCAACTGGGAGATCTGGAGATACTGGAAAAGAGAACACTGACCGTGGAACTATTTTTCCCCTACATCCCTGGTTTTCTCGGTGTTAGGGAGGCTGATGCAGTTATTTCAGTACTGAACACTTTAAAACACGGTTTCGATGTTTTAATGGTTAATGGCCACGGTGTTATGCATCCCCGTGGCTTTGGATTGGCCTGTCAGGTGGGTGTCCTCTTTGATGTTCCCACCATGGGTGTGGCAAAAAGGTTAATTGATGGAAGGTATATAAAGAGGGCCACCCACAGACACCACTCCGGTGGTGAATTTCAATTAGTAACTGAAAACAATCGTGTGCTTGGGGCCTTTTTTAAAGGTAAATACGTGAGTGTTGGACATAAAATATCCTTAAAAACTGCATTGAATATTGTGGAAATGACCATCATCTTTAAAACGCCTGAACCAATCAGGCAAGCCCATATTCTGGCAACAGAAACTTTTAAACAGATATTAAAGGGCAAGGGATTAAATTAATAGTTTAAATACCTAAATAATAATTAAAAGAAATTTGAAGGAATTTTGTATGGAAATCAACGGTAAAGTCATCTCTGGAACTCGTAAAGGCACTTATTTCATGTCTTTAGAGGTTTATAAGGAGGAGTTTAGGAAAAAACTTAAATTTGAACCATTTCCTGGTACTCTTAACCTGAAAATCTCTCCTGAAAACGCCGCCCGCATATCTGTTATGCAGGACAAGATGGGAGTTATTGAAGGGACTGGTAATTATGGGGATGTTAAATTCCTCCCAGCCAAGCTCAATGGAATGGTAGAAGGGGCTATTTTGTTCCCGGTTAAGACTGAGCATTCCCCAGAAATTTTGGAATTTGTTGCTCAGGAAAATCTTCGAATTACCCTCAATCTCAATGACGGAGATAAAGCCACCTTAAAAATATAATGAAGATGAATTTTTTTTGTTTTGAAATAAAAAACCATGATGAATGTAAATATGGAAAGATGTTTAACTTATAAAACAATTGTTAACTAAACTACTAAAAAATCTAATTATCAAAAAAAAATCTAAAAAAACCTAATCAGTGATCACATGATAAAAAAAGCCATAGAATCATTTAAGAAGGGAGAAATAGTTCTAATATTTGACGATGATAACCGGGAGCGAGAAACTGACATGATTGTGGCTGCGGAGTTTATGACCCCCCAGCACATGACCACCATTAGGAACGATGCTGGTGGTCTTTTCTGCGTTCCCATATCTGCAGAAATCTCCGATAAACTGGGAATTCCATTCATGACTGATTTGATGAATGAAGCCAGTGAAGAATACCCAGTTTTAGCTGAATTAACCCCTAACGACATACCTTATGATGAGAAATCAGCCTTCTCCATAACCGTGAACCACAGGAAGACCTTCACCGGGATTACTGACAATGACCGGGCCTGTACTATCAAGGAACTGGGATTACTATGTAAAAATGGAAATTTCCAGGATTTCGGTAAATATTTCCGTTCCCCAGGACACGTAACCCTGCTTAGAGCTGCTAAAGACCATGTCTTAAAAAGGAGAGGTCATACTGAGATGAGTATTGCCCTGGCTGAAATGGCCGGTCAAACCGAAGTGGCAGTTTGCTGTGAAATGATGGATGATGAGACCGGTAACTCCATGAACACTGACAAAGTAAGTGAATACGCTAAAAAGAATGACCTGGTATTTTTAAGCGGAGCAGAGTTAATAGAAGCCTATCATGAGTTTAAAGGTCTTTAAACTCAGGTATTCTAAATTTTTAAGAACTCTTATTAAATTAACTTATTTTCATTAATTTTTTTTAAAAAAATCATTATAATTCTTCAAGAATTATTTAGAAGGATCTAAGAGAATCTAGGACTACCTAAGAGAATCTACAAGATATTATATGGGAAAGTAATATTAATGAATATAATACGAGTTTTAAGATAAATAAACATCTTTAATTTCATCATAAGAGATATAACTTGTAAATTCTGGTTTTAGAGCCATTTTAAGGATTTCTTCTACGTCAAGGTATTTTTCAACTGTTTCCATGGCTTTCAGGCAGAAATCTTCCAGTTTTATCTCCACTTCAGGGGTTCCACCCCGTGCTGCCAGTTGAGCCTTGGGAACCCTGGCCACCCAGTCCAAACCCGTGGCTTCTTGAATATGCTTTGATGCAGTTTCAGCTATTCCACCATGATAAACTTTGTTTAAAATAGCCCCAGTAACTTTTATACCCAATTTCTGCATCATTTTTAAATGGGATGCCATATCCAGGGCTGCTGTTTCAATACCCCCCTTATTACACCCCGAAACCATCATAACGGGTATATTACCAG
>JAUNXM010000158.1 GCA_030539815.1 Methanobacterium sp. | reverse complement strand
TATTGATTGGATTCATATTTACTCTAATGGAAAATGTAATTGGATGACATAATGAAGTAACTGGATTATTGGAAATGAACTTTTTTAATAGGGAAATAGATTTGGGGCTATTTAGGCCCTTTTACCCTTTTTTCCTTGTTATCCAATTCATATCCCATTTTTTAATAATTCTATTGCCACTTCAGCCACTCTTTCCCCGGAAAGAAGCATACCTCCAAAGGTAGGTCCCATACGTGGGCTTCCATAGGTGGTGGCCACGGCCATCCCTGTAACCAGCAGTCCAGGGTAGACTTCTTTGGTATTTTCCACAATGGTATCTTCAGATTTTTCCACCCACATTCCCTGGAAACCTTTTATATCCACCATTCCTCTTTCTTCCAGGGATTTAACAACCACGGCATCGTGACCAGTGGCATCGATTACTATCTTTGATTCTAGGGCCACAGGATCAACACAGGTAATGGCCCGTGGTAGTGTCGATACCGGTGTCCAGTTAATAACCACTCCGGCAACTTTACCCTCCCTAATAACCACGTCATCGAATTTAGTCATGTTAACCACCTTTGCACCGGTATCCAATGCACTGGCAATCAACTTGGAGCAGGCATGGGGACCATCAGCTACAAACAAACCGTCCTGAACCTTTTTGTGGGGAACTCCAATCTCATCCAGTATCCTTTCCCCGGGTTCCCGGACAGTTAACTTATTCATGAGGTAACCCCCAATCCAGAACCCTCCACCCAGATAATTGTTACTTTCAATTAATAGTGTTTTTACACCATTTTCTGCTAGCCTACGGGCAGCTATGAGGCCACTGGGACCTGCTCCAATGATGATCACATCGCTTTCAATGTACTCGAGAAATTCTTCTGCAAATTCAGATACAATAGCTCTGGTAACATCCTTTTCTGATACTTTTGAAAATATTTCCATCAATTCATCCTCCGGATTTTTTTGAGGTGTTTAAAATAGTCAATGGATGGGAGTCACCACCACAACTCTTTTAACAATTGTTATATAACGATTGTTACATATATAGGTTGTGGCTAATTTTCACTAAAAAAGAAGGAGGACGGAATAACCATAACATTATCCAAAAAAGGATAACATAATGAATACTTTAAAAAAATGGATGCTAGTAAATACTTTTAAGAAGAAGATAAGTGGAATATTCTAAAATAATACGATATAAATGGGAATTTTTAAAAAAATAAAATAATAACTGTTTAAAAAAATTAGTTTTCAGTTATAATCCTATTTAAGTAATTTAACCGAAGAAACCGCTTTTTCAAATTCCTGCTCAGCATTAATCTTTTCCAGGGTCTCCAGTACCAGTGGCAAATCTGCATTAGTTTCAGGATGTCTGGGTACCGCAGAACAATCACTATCTGGAAGAATGGATAACTCATAGGTTCCGATCTTCTTGGCAATATTCTCTATCTCCACCTTATCCAGACCGATAAGAGGACTTAAAACAGGCATTGAAGTTGAATAACGTGTAGCAAGAACATTAGGGAGTGTTTGGGATGCAACCTGTCCTAAACTACTCCCATCAATAATTGCCAAGGCATTTTCCTTATCCGCAATCTTCTCTGCAATCTGGTACATGCCACTTTTACAAAGCACGCAGGTCATCCTTTCCGGAGCTTCATCAATACATTTATGGAGATATTCCCCGTAATCAACCTGATATAACCTTAATTTTCCTCCAGCAGAATATTCATTTAGCTTATTATATATTTTCAAAATCTTTTCATTGGATCCAGAGGTGTAGGGGTGGTTGTTGAAGTTAACCATGGTCACACTACATCCCCTTTTCATCATTAAGAAGGTGGCCACGGGTGAGTCAATACCACTGGAAACCAGGGAAACAACCCTTCCCTGGGTTCCCACAGGCAAACCACCTAAACCTGCTATTTTCTGGTGGAATACGTATGTTTTATTACCTCTAATTTCTACATATAATTCGAAATCAGGATGGGATAAATCAACTTTGGATTGGGTTATCCCGTATACTACTGAACCACAGTAAGCAGCCATTTCCTGACTGGAAAAATCATGTTCACCAACTCTACGGCACCGGATGGCAAAGGAATCCTGGGAGGAGAAGGTACCTTCATGAACCAGTTCACCAATGTACACTTCAATCAATTCTTTAATAGAATCATGATTGGTCTTGGTGACTGCTGCCGGGCTGAATGATACTATTCCTGGGATGTTTGCCAGAGATTCAATTGCCCAGTCCAGATCATGGGTATGAATGTATATTCTTCCCTGTTTTAAGTCAATCTCATCGTTAATAACATTTTTAATATTATCTATAAGTTTTCGCTCAAATCGCCCTCTAACTTTAGGACTTTTAATCCCAATTTCACCGTAACGAACTATTATCACTTTTTCCAGCATCTTAAAGCTCCCAAATTAAAAAAATATAAGAATTTTTATCCACGTTATTGTCAGTTTTTTTATACAGGTTATTATCTGTTGTTCATGGTTCAAAACATCATGGTTCAAAAACTTGTTTGAATAGGGTTAATCTATTGGCCACATACTTCACAATCTGGCCTTTTATTGGTTTTAATTTTTTCCACTGATGACTTCAGCCCATCCCACAGGAAAATCTCATTTTCCAGTAGATCTCCCTCTCCTGTGATATATTTAACCACTTCTGTAGCCTGTAAAACGCCTATAATTCCTGGTGTTAAGCCAATGATTGGGAAAACAACTTTGGGTGGGCTTTTTGGAAATATACAATTTAAACAAGCGGTTTTACCAGGTATTATGGTGGTGACCTGTCCATCAAATCCACTTACTGCACCATGAAAATAGGGTATATTGAGCTTGAAACTGGCTCGGTTGAGGGTGTGGCGGGTTTCGAAGTTATCCATGGCATCCACGATAAGATCCGAATCTCCTACCAGTTCAATAACATTATCTTGATCAATGGTTTCATTAATGATATTAACCTGGATGTCACTGTTTAATCTTTTAAGGGTTTCTTCTGCTGATTCGGTTTTTTTCTTCCCTATATCGCTATCATTGTGTAATATTTGCCGGTTAAGATTGGATAACTCCACAACATCATGGTCAACGATATTTATGGTTCCCACACCAGCCACTGCCAGGTAAATGGATACCGGAGACCCCAAACCTCCTGCACCGGCAATGAACACCTTTGCATTTTTGAGTTTTTCCTGTCCATCTTCACCAAAGATCATTGTTTGGCGCGCGTAGCGTTTTGTTTCAGTTTCTGTAAGCATTTTTTCACCAGAACTCTTTTTAATAGTTCTTAAGTATTGATAAGGTCTTTTTCAATGATTAAAACTTTTTTTCCTTGTTTCAATATCTGCAATATTCCTCAAATCCTATGAATAATAACTATAGTTATATAACAATTGTTATAACTTATATAGTTTTGTTGCAAAATAGTAAACAACTAAAAAACACGAAAATAAGAAATATATTTCAATACTAAAAATAATCATTGAAAATTTAAGGATGACACTTAAAAAAATAATCTTACACTAAGAGTACCAACAGAATTAAGCGATTAGTAAAGGCAGAATTTGTATAGATGTGAAATAATGAATCTTATAACCAACTACAATGACCTGAAATTTGCCATTCGTTCGGTTGATGTCTGGAAAAAACTCAAACCAACATCAAGCGAGGTTTCTGAAGCTCTAAACTATCATATAAACAGAAGAAACTCTGCAAATGGAGACACAGCAGAACTGGCCAGTATCAGCCTCCAGGAGTACTTGGAAATGATGATGGATGTTATACAGGGAGAAACTGGAACCTGGTTCTTCTACGTGGATATTGCCGGTGTGATCTTTGACCAGGCGCAGGAAGGAAAAATATCCGTCTACCAGACTGATAACGGATACTGTGTTATTTTTCAAAAATAGATAAATGATTCACAGAAGTAAAACTACATTTAGATAAGTTTAATGATTACAATTCAAGGATTAAGATTCATTGGATGTTGAATTTATGGCTATTTACAAATGTAAATTCCGGATTGAATAATCAGTGAAAGGGTCTGATAAATTAGAAAAAGAATAAAAAAATGGAAATAAATGATTATTTCCGTGCTTGAGCTACTTTCCTGGCGATAACCAGTTCACCAATGGCAATGAGTCCCACGAAGAATTTTTCCAATCCCCCAGTGGCCCATATTGCCTCTCCAAAGGTAGATTCCCGGATCCTTTTCTCATAGTCCTGGGCGGTGACTCTTTTACCGGTCCTGCGGCGGGTTACAATAGCTGAAGCTTCCATTAATTCGTCCCAGGTCACTCCCTTAAGTTCGTTGCTCATGGCTTCGAATATTTTGTAAACTTTAATCTCGTATAAGCTGGAAAGGGTTTTCACAATATCAAAGGTGCGCACCACACCCACTACCACGTCTTCTTCATCTACCACGGGGATGCTGACTACTCTGTGTTGTGATGCTTCCAAAACTGCTAGACGTGCCGGATCATCATCTTTAACATGAATAACATC
>JAUNXM010000157.1 GCA_030539815.1 Methanobacterium sp. | reverse complement strand
ATAGAATAGTTAGAGCAAGTACTAATATAGTATTCCGAAGGAGGAAATCGTCTGGTTCACCGGTACCCTCATATTTTTAAAGAAAAACTTGTTTTAGATACATCTGAGTATTCCTGGCCCTATAAAAGTCAAAGAGGTATTATAGTAGGGCTTGATCCAGGGATGACTGTGGGAGTGGCCATTCTAAATTTATCAGGGGAAATAATTAGTTTAAAGAGTTGTAAGGAAGTTTCCCGGGCAGAGATCATAAAACACATCATCAGTTTTGGGAAAACAGTTTTAGTGGCCGCTGATGTTCACCAACCGCCTAAAATGGTGAAAAAAATGGCTGCAACCCTTAATTCTAAAATATACGTCCCCTATCGAGACCTGGCAGTACATACCAAGAATGAGATGGTAGACGCTTATCTCCATCAGCAGGATTATCCCAATCTTACACGCAGATCCAGAGATTTTGAACCAGTTCTAGTACCTAAAAATGCGCATGAACGGGATGCCCTTGCAGCAGCTATTCAGGCCTATAAAAAATACCAGAAAAAACTGGACCATATTGAAAGAAGAGCCCTAGATCTGGAAATCCCTCTGGACATGGTTGACAATGTGAAAATCATGGTTATAAATGAAGTTCCCATTACCAAGGCCCTAAATGCCATTCTGGAAAAAATAAAACAAAAACACACACCTGTGAACAATGATAAAACTTCCAACGATACTTTTAATGAGAATCTTAAGGAAATATCTCCCACCCCCCTTCTGGAAAAGGGTTCTGAAATTCATGGATTAAAAAACAAATTAAAATCCCAACAAAAGCAGATCAAAAACTTGCAAATGAAAAATAGCATAATGGGTAATAAGATTCAGAAGTATCAGGATGAAATATTTCAACTGGAACAGAAGATCCAACGATTACAGTATGAATACTCCCAGAATATATTACATCAGAAGGAAATTACCACTAAAAATGCAATCATACGGGGACTTCAAGAGAAATACAACTATGAAAAAGGTTTAAGGCGGGAACTAGAGGATCAATTAAAATCTATAAAACGTATAAGGGCCATGGAAATTTCAAGGGAAGCATCACCAGTTAAAATCATTAAATCATTCTCTAAGGACGCTATAAGGGAAGCAGTTGGATATTGGAACATTAAAAACGGCGATGTGGTTCTCCTGAAAAGTTCGGAAGGTGGAGGCTCTCAAACTGCCTCATTATTGGTTGATATGGGAGTAAAGGCAGTTTTAACTCCTGATAAAATGTCTCACCCTGCTAAAGATGAATTCGAGAAAAACATGGTTCCCATAATTGAACTGGATAGGGTGGAACTGGAAATGGCTGATGACTTTGCAGTGATCCGTTCCCGGGATCTGGAAAGGGAAATTGCCCAATGGAAACAGAAATATGATGAAAGAAAGAAAAAAGAAGACCAAAATAAGCTTTTAAAGATAATGGATGATTATCGGGCTCAAAGAAAACGATCCACCAATAACTTTTAGCCCCCCTTTTGCTTTAAAAAACTGTTTTATTGATTAAAATACAGGAAATGGTCGTTAATTTTATTTGGTAAACCAATGATTTTATCCTTGGCCTGGTACTATTCTGAGACTTTTAGGGGCCTTTGATTTTGTGGAATCTTTATTAATGAATTAACCCCATTTATATTTAGATATCCAGTATAACACATTGAATTTGTCTTTTTAATAATCATTACAAGGGTGGTTGTATCATGAAAATAGCGTTTATAATAGGTACCAGGCCTGAAATTATCAAAATGTCCCCGTTAATTGATGAAGTGGATAAAAGAGGAATTGATTACATTTTAATACACACTGGCCAACATTACGACTATGAAATGTCCCAGCAGTTTTTCCTGGACCTGGAACTCTCCCAGCCCCACTACAACATAGGAGTGGGTTCAGACTCCCATGGAAAACAAACTGCGGTTATGATGGAAGGTATTGAAAAAGTTCTCCTTAGAGAAAAACCAGACATTGTCCTGGTGCAGGGTGATACCAATGCAGTTTTAGCGGGGGCACTGGTTGCAGCTAAGCTACACATAGCAGTGGGCCACGTGGAGGCCGGGCTTCGCTCATATGATAAGACCATGCCTGAGGAGATAAACCGCATGGTTGCAGATGTGTGCACCAACCTTTTCTTCGTACCAACCGAGGAAACTGCCATAAATCTATTATTTGAGGGAATATCTCCTGAGGACATTTTTATCACTGGTAACACCGTGGTGGATGCCTGCTACCGTAACCTGAAAATCGCCAGTAAAACCTCCCAGATTATGTCCCAACTGAAAATTGATGGTGACATATTATCATTAACCTTACACCGTGCCGAGAATGTTGATGACCCGGAACGACTGGAAAACATAGTGGAAGCTCTCCTTAAAATTGTAGGCCTTACCATTGTCTTCCCGGCTCATCCCCGTACGGTTAAAACCCTTAAAGAATTTGGATTGTATTCTAAACTTGAAAAAGCCCCCCATATTATGATGATTAAACCGGTTGGTTACCTGGACTTTCTGATCCTCCAGTCCAATTCAAAGTTGATGATCACCGATTCTGGGGGAATCCAGGAAGAAGCCATAACCCTTAATATACCCTGCCTCACCCTTCGATACAACACCGAACGGCCAGAAACCGTTGAAGCAGGTGGAAACATCCTTGTGGGTTCGGATTCAGAAAAAATAACCGACACTGTCTCCACGATATTGGCTGACCAGGGACTTTATCAGAGGATGAAAGAAGCAACTAACCCCTATGGTGATGGAACTACTTCCCAACAGATCTTGGATGCCATACAGAATGCTCATGACCAGGGAAAACTGGAAATCAAACCCCCAAAATATATAGCTGGAAAACGAGCTAATAAACTATTGGTAATGGATGAAAAAATCACTGTGTCTCAGTTTCAGGAAAAAAATCCAAATCATTTAGTAAATATTGTATTTAACGGTAATGATCCTGAATTCCCAAAACCGAATCTTCTACTTAAGGGTAAAACCATACTGGTTACCCAATTAAACGATTTCTGATTATTAATCTATTAAATCGCTCTTTTCCCAGTTTCTGGAAAAAAACAATTTGTTGGAAAACGATTAATATAATTAATCCAAAAATAGTAAAGAGATTAAAAAGATTTAAATGATATTTTTAATTTAAAGATTTTTCAAGTCTTAAAATTTCAAATCTTTCAATTAATTTAAATTAATTGTTAGGATTTTAATGTAAATCATAGTCTTATATAGATTTTCAAAATTTTCAGAAGTTGACAATTGAACTCCATTTAACTTTTTGAATGGGGAATGGTTTTTGTTAAGCAATATTTTGGAATATAAAATGGCACTAAACTGATCTAGGAGTTATAATAACAGACTAAACAGAATTAATAACAGTTGATCAGTTAATGGTTGGAAAGATCCCAATGCTGGGAATCCTGATTAAAGAATCTAGTTACTTTCAATAAATACTGAGATAATATAGGGGATAGATGAAATGATTAATGAAAATTTACCCATAGCAATATTTGGTTTAGGCCACATGGGGCTTCCCACAGCTGCTCTTCTGGCAAAAAGTGGTTTGAAAGTGTTGGGAGTTGATATTAACAATGAAACTGTGGAAATGGTTAACAAAGGACAATCTCCAATCATGGAACCAGGTTTAGAGGAATTGGTTAAACAAACAGTGCAAACTGGATGTTTATCTGCCACTAATGACTCTTTATATGCATTGGAAAAGGCTAAAACCATCATGATTATCGTTCCCACTCCAGTTGATGAACAGAAGAAATCCGATCTCAACGCAGTTATCTCTGCATCAAAATCTATCTCAGAAGGTTTAAAAAAGGATGACCTGGTTATTGTTGAAAGTACAGTGCCCCCAGGAACCTGCGAAAACCTTATAATCCCTTTGCTGGAGGAAAGCGGGCTTAAAGCAGGAAAAGACTTCAAAATGGCTTACACTCCTGAAAGAGCCCTTCCCAATAACACCTTATATGAAATGACCCACAATGCACGGGTTATAGGTGGAATAAATCCGGAAAGCACCCGGATGGCAGCATTATTGTACCAGAGGATCACCGGGGGTGAGATCATAAAGGTACATGATATGGTAACTGCAGAAATGGTTAAATTGATGGAAAACACCTACCGGGATACCAACATAGCCCTGGCCAATGAAATGGCTCTGGTCTGCAATGCTCTGGGTGTGGATGTCATTGAAGCTATCCAGGCTGCTAACCACCATCCTCGGGTGAACATGCACACACCCGGACCCGGAGTAGGGGGGCACTGCCTATCCATAGACCCTTACTTCATTGTGGAAACCGCCAGAAAAAGGGGAGTGGAAACACCATTGATCCAAGCCTCCAGACAGATAAACGAGAACATGCCTGGAGAAGTAGTTAAAATCGTGGAACAGGCCCTGGAGGATACTGGTAAAAATATCTCCACATCTAAAATAGGAGTTTTAGGTGTAGCTTACAAAGGAAACGTTGCCGATGCCAGGGAAACACCAGCAAAACCATTAATCATTCAATTGGTCAGTAAGGGGGCCGAAAGTCTGGTTAATGACCCTTACGTTTCCCCGGAGACCATAGAACCATGGGGAGCTAAAGTTGTGGACGACCTGGA